>JAJDVJ010000095.1 GCA_022826205.1 Silicimonas sp.
TGGTCGACTCTTGTCGCGGCAGAGATCCTCGCCGCCACTGCCGGGCTCGGCTACGTGGCGGTGAACGCGTCTCAGCTTCTTGATACCGACGTTCTGCTTGTCGCCATGTTCATGATTGGAATTCTTGGCATTGGCATGACCTGGCTCATCGGTCTGACACAGAATTGGCTGGCACCCTGGTCGGTCCTTGGCGCGCGGAGGGACTGAGCAGTGTTCGAGAAGCGGTTGGAGCGCATGGGCGTCATGACTGATCGAGGCAAGGCAACGGCCTATGGGATCTTTTCGCTGTCACTGCTCTTGATCTTGTGGATTTGCGCCACCAGCCTGTTTCAGTGGATCGAGCCGCGTGTCCTTCCATCGCCGACGAGAGTAATCGGGCAGTTCGCCTGGATTCTGACCGAGCCCTTCAGCGGCCTGCGGCTTCCCGGGCACATTCTGTCCTCGCTTGAACGTTGGGGCTGGGGTGTCCTTACCGCCGGGCTCATCGGCATTCCGGTGGGTGTGTTCTTTGCATGGAACCCCTGGTTCAGGACCTTCGTGAATCCGGTGTTTGAACTCATTCATTTCATTCCGCCTTTCGCTTACATCCCGCTTGCCGTACTCTGGTTCGGCGCGTCGACGGCAACGCAGGCGATGGTGGTTTTCGTCGCCGCCTTTCCGTCAATCGTGATCAATTCCCAGCTGGGTGTAGCCCAGGTTGAGAAAATCTATATCGACGCGGCGCGGGTATTTGGTGCAAGCCAGTTCAGGACACTTTGGCGCGTGGTTCTTCCGGCGGCTGCGCCCAGCATCTACACCGGATTGCGGATCGCGATCAGCAATGGCTGGATGGCGCTTGTGGGAGCTGAACTCGTCGTGGGCAAGGTGGGCCTGGGCTTCATGATTGCCCAAGGACAGGAGAACGCCTCGGTTGCCACGATTTTCGTGGGCATCATCACGATCGGTTGTCTTGGCGTCCTGATCGACACGCTGGTCCAGCGGACAGAGCGTTTCGTACTTCCTTGGCGCAAGGTGGCAAGTTGATCATGGAACATTCGGCAGGAAAGATGGCGACAGGCACAACCGACCCCGCGCCGGAGGCTCCGGCAAAGCTCGAGCTGCGCAACATCTCGAAGTGGTTCGGATCCGTGGGCGAAGGCGTTCATGCCGTGGACGATTGCTCGATTGAGGTCAAGAAGGGCGAATTCATTGTGGTCGTCGGTCCGTCGGGTTGTGGCAAGTCGACGCTCATGACGGTTGGCGCGGGCCTTGAGGAGCCAACGCACGGCGAAGTTCTGGTTGACGGAAAGCCGGCCGGACCTCCGGGTCCGACCCGCAGTGTCGTATTCCAGAAGTTTGCGCTCTTTCCGTCCGAAACCGTTGAACAGAACATCAAGTTCGGTCTTCAGATGACTGGAGTTTCCGCCGCCGAGCAGGAGGCGCGGCTGGCTGAACAGCTGAAGATCATGGGTCTTGAGCAGTTCAGAAAGTCTTACCCGAGCGAACTGTCCGGCGGGATGCAGCAGCGGGTTGCGATCGCCAGAGCGCTGGTCATGCAACCGGAGATCCTGCTGATGGACGAACCGTTCGGCGCGCTCGACGCGCAGACGCGGACCATTCTGCAAGAGGAGGTTCAACGGTTGCATCGCGAAAAGCACTATACGGTGCTTTTCATCACGCATTCAGTCGAAGAGGCCGTGTACCTCGGTGACAGGGTTGTTGTGATGACGAGACGGCCCGGTCGGATAAAGAGGGTCATTGACCTGCCGCGCGATGTCGCCTGGAAGACCGGCGACATTGAATTGGCGGCGGAGCATCCCGAATTCATCGAATTTCGGCGCGAGATCTGGGGACTCGTGCGGGAAGAAATCGTCTCAATATGAACCCCAATGAAAGAGGAGAAAGAGAAATGAAGATTAAGACACTGGTAACGGCCGCGGCAAGCGTGGCGGTCCTTGCTGCGGCTGGCACGGCCATGGCCCAGACAATGGTCAACCTGAACAGCCAGCCGAACGAGGCAGGCTTCCCGATGTGGCTGGCGAACGATCTTGGCTACTTTGCCGAGAACGGTATTGAGGTGGACATCGAGTATTTTCCCAATGGTGGCGCGGCACTTGCAACTGGCGCGACCAACCAGTGGCAGGCAGGTTGGACCGGCGGCCCGCCGGCTGTTTCGGGCTGGGAGAAGTTCCAGCTTATCTCGGTGGCCGCGATGCAGAAAGAGTCTCAGAACCTGAAGCTGTTCTTGCGCAACGATGTGCTTGAAGGAAAGACACCGGCTGAGGCGCTCGCCGGAACCAAGGTAGGCACGGTTCCGAATTCGACATGGAGCCAGGTTCTTTACGCCTGTGCCGAGCATCTCGGCGTGGAAGATCCCGGGGCGCTTGAGGTTGTTCCTCTGGCACCCGCAGTGACGCTGCAGTCCTTGCAAAGCGGCGATCTTGGCGCAGGCACGACGGCAGCATCATCCGATATCGTGCTGGCGCAGGATCCGGACAACTACACTATGGTCTGTGACGGCAAGATTGCTGGTGCCAACATCATCGCGCCTTGGATCGTCACGAAGACGTTCTGGGATGAAGACCCGAAGGCCGCTGCCGCCTTCGTTGAAGCGGCTTTCCGCGCAAACGAGTATATCAACTCGACCGACCCGGACAAAGTGGTTGAGCACGTCCTGGAATACTATTCTGCCACCGGCATCGAAGGTGATGCTGAAAAGGCCGCCTACGCGATGCGGATGCGTGATTGGGTTTCGCTGGAAGAGGCAATTGAGGACGTGAAGTCCGGCCTGACCAACGACACGCTCACCGGCGCTGCGGAAATTCTGGTGCAGGGTGGTGCTCGTGACAGTGTTCCGGACTTTGGCCCCATGCAGCCACTGGCGCTGGAGATTCTCATGGCCGCGCAGGCTATGCGCTGAAGCTAGGAAAATTGTGTTCTTGGAAGGGGCGGACTTGTGCCGCCCCTTCTTTCATTGGCCGAATTGCTGTGGCGTGTGCCCCGGAGGTCCAGGTTTGGCTGGAGTAGACGATGAGCGGGCCGTCGACGTCAGTATGACAAGGACTTGTGCGTTGGAGAGAACGCCCTCGGCATCAAAGCTGGCCCATCGTTTCGGGCGACGGTGACCGGCGTCGACAATCCTCGCGCCGACTGGTGCTGGATCGTGCCTTTCTCTTCGAGCGTGACCGTCCCTCGCGGAGCCTTCAATTCCTTTGACGCGAGCCATGGCGTCGCCGAGCAGATTGATCGACGACAGGCTTGTGCCGATTGGAAGGTCTCCGGTCAGTATCTGACGGCGCATGGGTTCGGTCGCTTCGACGCGCAGCGGAACAAACGTTCTGCGCATCAAGAACTTGCAAAGTTGGAGCGTTGGCGCCCCGATCGGATTGAAACTCTAGACATATAGCACTTTTTGATGTTTAGCGGAAAGCAACCCCTCGGACATCACTTCGGAGCAGGATTGGGATCAAGGCGTGCCAAGTTCTTTAGACAAGGTGGTGGTCGTAACCGGGGCCGCAACAGGCATCGGACACGCCATTGCGAAGCGCTTTGCCGCCGACGGCTGCCGTGTTGCCATTGTTGACCTGGACGAGGAAAGGGCCCGCGCTGCTGCCGCGTCGATTGCCGAAGCAACGGGTGGCAAGACGATGGCGGCGATTGCAGACGTCGCTGAGTTCGAAAGCTGTCGTGCCGCTCACGACAGGATTGTCTCGGAATTCGGGCCAGTCTCCGTGCTGGTCAATAATGCCGGGATCATGTCGCAACGGCTCGGGCGGATCGAGGCGCTCCCGCCCGAGCATTTTGATCAGTTGCTTGCCATCCACGTGCATGGCGCGGTCAACTGGGCGCGGCTGGTAACATCGGCAATGCGCGAGGCGCAGTTTGGGCGGATCATTAACATTTCGTCCGGCAATGCCAGGCTCGCCGTACCTTATCGACTGGCATATGTAACGGCGAAAAAGGCGATTCTCGGGATCACGGAGGCATTGGCGCTGGAGACCGCGCGCGATGGAATCACCGTCAACGCGATTTTGCCCGGCTATATCGCGACCCAAACGCTTTTGGATCGCGCCGATGCCGGAATTCTGGACAAGGACAGCTTTGCCGAAAGAACGCCCGTGGGCCGCTGGGGCAGGCCGGATGAAATCGCACGAGCCGCTGCGTTTCTCGCACACGCGGATTCGGGGTTCATCACCGGCGCCTCTTTGGTGGTCGACGGCGGAATCACGATCCGCGGGGATCCGAACGAAGACCTTTCCCATCCCCCATCCCCCAAAAGCTGAAGCATGAAGCCGGAGCTGACAAATGGAGGCAACCGCAGCTTCCCGGAGCAGCACTTTGTCAGAGGAGTTGCAGGCATTTTAGAGCGACTTGCGGCGAATTTGCCGCGCTGAAGACGACTTTTCCTGCTTGACCGTCTGGGATCACTTGGAACTCCCAAGGATGTTGAAACATGTCTTGGCGCCGCCCCGACCATATCCATTTCGGCAAAGCGTCGTCCGTACCGAACTTCATGGACACGGAGCGAGGACGGCGCCCTGGCACACAGGAGGAATTTGAGGATCAGATTCGCCTTCATCAGGGGTTGCCGACCCGCGGCTTCATCTCCGGCGACCCGGTCGAACCGATCGACACACATGTCAACACCCGACACCTGTCGAGCGCTTTCGCATGGCACACGCTTTCGGAAAAGGTAGCAAGGATCTATGCCGTCGGACGGATGCGTGTTTCTGATTCACTCCGCATGGTCGAGATCCCTCATGGCATTGACCCGGACATACTTCGGCGGGAACCGCGGTTGCACGCGAGCATCAACGGCAATTCGCCACTTGTCGTAGATGCGCCGAAAATGGAGGCGGTCATGGAGATGGCGCGGAACGGTCAGGCCGTCTTCATATCTCCGGTCGCCCTCTTTGGAGCCATGTCGCCGATCATACTGTCGGACAGCGTGATCCAGTGCATTGCCGAGTGTATCGGTACCATCGCTTTCATCCAGATGGCAATACCCGGGGCGCCCCGCCTTTTTTGGCGTGTTGACGACGCTGACCGACATGAAGTCGTTGGGACACGATGCGCTGCCTGATCCGCACGACGGGCCGTGCGGCGACGGAGCATGACGTTCGCGGCTGCCGTCAGCGGAAATACTTGCATGCGGTCGTTGCTTGTGAATTTTCGGCGGTGCCACCAAGAAAATCGGAGCACCCGCAATTTGAGACTTGGCCGAGGTTCTTCATTCTTCCGTAGACATCGCTTTTGCCAGATCGCCCTTTGTTGTGCTGCGAATCCGCTTGATGGTTAGATAAACCATCGCCACCAGAAGCAGCACATTCACTACGACAAGTGTTGCCGAGACTGGGCGGTCAAGAAAAATCCAGTACCCCTCGCGCGAGATCAGCAGCGAACGACGCAAATTGGCCTCCAGGATCGGGCCGAGGATCATGCCAATGACAACTGGCGCCAGCGGATAGTCGGCTGCTCGGAAGAGAATTCCAATCAGCCCGAAGGCCAGCATGACCTGAAGATCGAACACCGACGCCTGCAGCGCAAAGGTGCCAATGGAACAGAGCAGCAAGATGCTCGGGATCAGGTACACCTTCGGAATGCGCAAGACATAGACGAAGAGAGGCGTGGCCAGGATTCCTGCAACAAGCAGGAAGATGTTTGACGCCAGATAGACCATGAAGATGCCGCCGACGACGTCCGGGTTGTTTTCGAACATGGCCGGTCCGGGGATAAAGCCCAGGATCAGGAGGGCACCTAGGAGCATGGCCGAAGATGCGTCTCCAGGTATGCCAAGGGACAGGGTCGGCACCAGTGTGCCGCCAACAGTGGAGTTGTTCGCGGATTCGGTCGCAACAACACCGCCCTCAGCGCCTTCGCCGTATTCCTCGCCCGGTCTGGCCGCAGCTTTGGCCACCGCGTAGCTGGTAAACGAACTGATCACACCGCCAGCACCGGGGATGGCTCCGAAAAACGTCCCGATCGCCGAGGATCGGATCAGGTTGACGTAATGCCGCAGCGTCAACGAGATGGTGTGCAATCCGGGCCGCGCCACCTTCACGTCGGGTATCTTCAAGAGGTCTCGTTTCATCATCTGGGCGGCCATCTCGGAAATCGCGAACAGGCCCACGACGACGGCCACAATATGAAAGCCGTTCAACAGGTTGTGCGACCCGAAGGTGAAGCGAAGGCCGGTCGAAAACGAGTCGGTTCCGACCGTGGAAATAAGCAGACCGAAGCTTCCCGCCAAAAGGCCCTTGATGATTGAGCCGCCCGAGATCACGACGATTGCGAAGAGCCCCATGATGGCCAGCATCGTGTATTCTGGTGGCGCGAAGTTGGATGCAAGTCTCGCCAGGATTGGGGCGCAAAAGACTAGAACGACTCCGCCGAGCAATCCGCCAATGGCCGAACTGGTGATGGCAATTCCAATGGCATCGGAGGCGCGGCCCTTTTGCGCCAACGGGTAGCCATCATAGAGCGTGGCCGCCGCAAGCGGCGTACCCGGGATACGCAAAAGAATTGCGGAAATGGAACCGCCGCAGGAACCGCCGACGAAAATGGCGATCAGGAAACCCATGGCCGCGACAGGCGGCAATCCGATGGCTACGGGTAGCAGCAAGATGATCCCCATCAGCGGCCCAAGACCGGGCATGGCGCCGACAACCAATCCCACGATGATCCCGGCGAATGTGAGACCGAGGGCAAGTGGCGACAGAAAGACATCAAGCCCGGCGGACAGAAAATCGAGAATCACGGCGCACCTACCAGGGGATAAAGACGTTCCAGATGCCGAGCGGCAGCACGACATTGAGGAAAGCCTCGAAAACGAAAGCAAAACTCGTGGCGATTGCAACGGACGAAATGGCCAGTTTCGGCAAATTGCGCATCCCGCAAATCCACATGATGGCGCAGATCATCGGGGCGGTCGCAAGATGGTATCCGATGGTTGTCAGGACCATCAGATAGACGGCAAAGACTGCAAGCATCATTCCGGCTCGACCGAAATCCGATGCTTGGATGACCTCTGTCAGTGTTGTGGTTCTGCCTCTAAATGACTCGATCACGAGTTGAAAAACCAGGAGAACACCAATGAAGATCGCGATGGCTCGTGGATACAGGGATGCGTCGTCGTAGGGACCGCCGCTGGCGATCCCCTGTTCTTTGAAGTCTGTCTCGATCTGCCAAAAGACGATCACGATGACAGCGAAAAGAAAACCGAGAGCGATAAGGTTCAGCGTTCTTGACGATGCCATCGTGAGATTTCCTTATTGGAGTTTCTTAAGCTCTTTCTCCTCCCAGGCCAGAGCATTGCCCATCGAATTGAGCTGCGCGTCGACTCCACCCACGATTTCCTCGTACATGGTATGATCCCAAGAGAGCGGGACAAAGCCGATGGCTTCAACGGCATCTATAACGTCCTGGCGTGCCATTGCACGTTCCATGGCGCCGCGGAGAGTTTCGGTTACGTCGTCCGGTGTATCCGGGTTGACGATCCACCAGGTCCAACCCATCGGACCGAGGTTTGAGAGGCCCAGATCGACCCCAAGCTCGCCTATGGTGGGTGCCCCGTGAAAGGCTTTTTTCGAACTTTCCAGTTCGGAAAGAACCAGAAGGATCTTTACTTTGTCGGGGTTGGATCTGAAGTTGCCGACGTTGACGAAAGCAAAGTCCAGGACCTTTGAGCTGAGGTCCTTGAAGACGTTTCCGTCCTGTGTGTAAGGCACGTTTTGAGCCACACAGTCATAGGACTGCAGGGCTTTCGCGATGACCATATGGGGCAGGTTGTTCCGCGAACCCGAAGAATATCGCAGTTCACCGCGGTTTTCCTTGCAGTAGGCCATCATCTCTTCGAAGTTGGACCAACGGGCCTCATCTACCTGGCCAGCAATTGCAAAGGCGTTCGCAACGGCGGCGCTGAGTGGTTTGAAGTCTTTGAAATTCCAGTCCGCGTTGCCCAGAATGGGCTGCAGTACGAGCGGAGCGACATAACCATCAAAGATGGTGTAGCCATCGGCGGGTTTTCCCATGGCGGTCGTCTGTGCCTTGGTGCCGGCGGCACCCGGCAGCGAGATCACCGGCATGTCTGTGCCCAGTTCTTCGCCCATGGCTTTGGCAACGACTTGGCTCATGGCCATTGCATTGCCAGGCCCCCAAGGGTGGATGACCTCAATGTTGCGCTCGGGGAATTCCGCAAGTGCCGTGGTGGCAGAAGCCACCACAATGGCCCCCGCCAGAAGTGTACCTTTCAGTGTTCCGATAAATTCCATGATTGTCCTCCCATTAGAATTCGGATTGGGTTCAGTGTCATTCTCCCGCCAACGCAAATTCCGGTTGCGCCAGGCCGAAATGTGCAAACAACTCGGGCGGGGCATCGTGCAGCGCGAAGTGATACGCGATCTCATCTTCCAGGCGCTTTTCCACGGCCGTGTGGTCTAGCGGGTCCTCTTGCCGAGGGTCTGCCTCAACGTCGTAAAGCGCGGTCTTGCAATCCTCCAAAGTGTCGCCGTCCTGGCCCACCTGTGTGTTCCTCGGGTCAAGCCTTATCCTGAGAGTGGGGGCGCCCTTGGTGAAATTGAACGGCTTGGCCAACTCGCTGGATTGCAGTTCGCCGACATCGAAGAGATCGATCATGTGAGCGGGCATCAGCGTGTACAGGTGCAGGTTTTGGCCCGAAAGGTCCTCGGGATAGCGGTAGTAGGTGTAGGTGCCGTCTGTCACGCCAACCGGACCGCCGAACATTCCGAAGATCTGGCTGTCACGGTTGCGCGTGTCGTCCTTTAGCATTGGCACAATGGAGCTGCCCGTCACCGTTTCTGGAACCTCGCAGCCATGCAATTCGAGGAAAGTCGGCATGAGATCGGTGGTCTGGGTCAGCGACTGGCGCCGTTCACCGGACCCAACGACTTGGTCGGGATACCAGAACATCAACGGGATATGGCTAATCTCTTCGTAATAGGGCATCCGGTTCTTCGCCCACCAATCGTGTTCGGACAAAAGGAAACCGTGATCGGTGGTCAGGACCAGCGCTGTGTCTTCCCAAAGATTGTGCTCATCGAAATAGTCCAAGAGCCGTCCGAAGTATTCATCGCACATCGCCACAAGCGCGGCGTAGTTGCCGCGTATAGCAGCGACTTCTTCGGGCGTATTGGCATTCTTCTCATATAGCGGCCAATTGAGAATCTTGCCGTTGTAGCCTGTGTCATAGGCCGTCTTGAACCGCTCTGGCGCGACGAATGGCTCGTGCGGGTCGAAGCATTCAAGCTGCATGAACCAGTCGTCGACATCACGATTGGTGTCGAGGAATTCGAATGCTTTGGCAAAGCATTTTGCTGTCGGGAAATCATCTTCGTCGGTCAAAGACTCTGCGGAGACTGCCCCGCGTAGCCTTTTGAAGGCGGTCTTTTCGGCATTGCCTCGGGTGATCGCTCCCTTTTCTGGCAGATTGTGTAGCGGGTAGTGTCTCTCGTCGAAGCGTGCGCGATAGCGTTCGACCGGCGGGCGAACCATGACCTTCAGTGCGTCGTATTCCTGGCCGCGCACGAAATCCCAGCTGTCAAACGCGTTGGCATAGCCCCAGCCGCCGTTTTCAAAGTAATGCAGATGGTCGGAAATCAGGTGCGTGTAGACGCCGTTCCTGCTCAGTATTCGCGCGAAGCTCTCGTCAAACGGCTCCAGCGGCCCCCAGTTCCGATGAGTGAAATTGAGCCGACCAGTGTGCATATCACGCCGTGCAGGCATGCATGGCAGCGAGCCGACATAGTGCTTGTCGAAGGTGACCGCTTTTTTGGCGAAGCGGTCAAAATTAGGGGTTGCGATCGACGCTCCGCCGTAGGCGCCAAGCGCCAGGCGGTTCAGGGAATCGAAAAGGACAAAGATCGTTCTCATAAATTCAACCGCTCCCCAAGCCGGTCAATGGTTAGTTGGCACACCGGAAGAAATTCTGTAAAGTGAATATAAGTGCAGTATAAATTCAAAATCAGAATACCTGTGGACAAAGGTCTGATAGCATTCTTGGCAGTGGCACGAGGCGGATCAATCACCGCCGCAGCCTCCACAATCCACCTCGCTCAATCCTCGGTCACAAAACGCATCGCCTCCTTGGAGGCCGAACTCGGGATCCCGCTTTTCTGCCGCGATCGTCGCGGTATGTCGCTGACCGAGGCAGGCGAGAGGTTTTTTGCGCGCGCGGAGCGCATAGAACGCGAGTATCACAACGGGCTGGAAGAAATCGCAGTCATTTCTTCAGCAGGCCTATCGGAATTGAAGGTGGGCGCCGGTCCGGTTTTTCACCTCAACTGGGTCGCCGGCCTGTTTGCAGATCTCCTGCGGCGTTTCCCTGATCTAAAGCTCGACTTGAAGACCGAACATCGCGAAAGCATGGGAAGGCTGCTGAGTTCCGGATCGCTTGACGTGTATCTAGGCATTCTCTCGGAAGATGAAATTGACTCGTCGATCGTCACAAAACACGTCACGCGGATCGAACACGGAATCGTCCTACGGGCAGACGATCCCATCTCGCGGACCGACACAATAAATCCGGCCGACCTTGTGGGCTACCAATGGGTGAGCTTCACGATTGATCCGGTAACAGAACAAAGAATAGAGCAATACACGCTTCCAAAAGGCTCGAAGAAATCGCTCATAGATATTCGGACGACGTCGCTTGCCACTGGTGTGCAACTGGTCAAATCTGGACGTTTTGTCATGTCCGCCCCGCTGCAACTTGCAAGGGTCGTGAAGAAGGAGGGATTAGTCATACGGCCCGTCCTGCACCGAATTCATCCGCGCGATGCGGGGGTCCATGTCAGAAAGAGTTCCTTAGAGTATGGCGCCATCAAGACGGTCATGTCTTACTTCGATCATGTTCAGATTCAGAATTGATTGAGTGCACCACCAATCAGGTGGAGAGTGCCGGCAGCCGCCGCCGCACGTCGGCACACTGACGGTTCCACGATGCCAGCCGGTGGACCTCTGCGGCGTCCCGCGGCGAGTGAAAGCACGGCGACTGCCGCTCGTCGTTCCCGTCATGCCGGATTCCGGCCGCCTCGATCAACCTTCCGAATGCTTGCCGGACGGTCCCCTTGACCAAGGGGGTCCCTTCGAGGACGGCGGGCGCAGGCTGGTCGTCACCCATTCGCCGAAGCGTCCCTTTTTGCGTCGGTACAATTGAGTGCGCCCCTGAGATTGGACACTTTGGATCTTAGGAATTCCCCAATCTGGGGCCTTCGTTTAGGAGGACCCATGAGCAACCGTGGCGCCGCCCGGTTTCTCGACTTCCCGACGGGAAGGTGCGCCTCAAAGAGGCGAAGGTGGCCGAGGCGGCCCGCTGGGACGGGCTTCGGGGGATCGTGGCCTGGGGCTGCGACGAGGCCGACCCGCGCGACCTGGTCGTCCAGTACCGCACGCTGCCGGAGATCGAGGCCTGCTTCCGCGCCAACAAGCACGACCTGAGGATCAGGCCGGTCTTCCACTGGAATGAGCGCCGGGGTGCGGGCGCACATCGCCATCTGCTACATGGCTTTCTGCTGCCTCCAGCACGTGCGCCACCGCCTGGCGGCCCAGGGACACCGGATGAGCCCGGACCGGATCCGGCGAGCGCTGAACGGCCTGCAGATCAGCATCCTGCACTAAACCAGGGGATCAAGGACGTTCGGCCTGCCAGGCGCGGCGTCGGCCGACGCGCGAAAAGACTACCGCACGCTGGGGCTGAAGTGGAACCCGGCCCCGTTCATCTGCGCGCAAAGAGGTCTGAACTCAAGAAATGGAGGCAACCACCGCTTCGCGGACCAGCAATTCGTCAGAGGAATTGCAGGCATTTTAGCGGGCCATGATGCGCATTTGCGGCACTGAAGGCGACTTTGCATGCTCGACTGTCTGGGTTCACTTGAAACTCCCGAGGATGTTGGAACATGACTTGGCGACGCCCGGCCAAGATTCTTGCCAAGCCGAATGCTCTCGAAGAGACGGCGAAGGCCTTGGCATGCCTTCGCCAGTTCAAGCCAGGTTCAGCTGATCGCTACCGCTCTTACGGCGCTGTCGATATATGCCTCGTACTGCTCGAAGTTCTTTGCAAACATCTCGATCAGCTTCTTCGCTTGCGCATCGTAGGCCGCACCGTCGTCCCACGTCCGGCGTGGGTCCAGCAGAATGTCCGGCACGGCACCTGCCATCACGCTGACGGGCACTTCGAAGCCGAAGTTCACGTCCTTGCGGAATTGCGAATGTTCAAGCGAGCCGTCAAGCACGGCTGACAGGAGCGCTCGGGTTGCCTTGATCGGCATGCGCGAGCCGGTTCCGAAGGCGCCGCCTGTCCAGCCTGTATTGACCAGCCAACAGGTTGTCCCGTGGCGGGCAATCTTTTCGCGCAGCAATGCTCCGTAGGCTTCGGGCCGCCTTGCCATGAACGGTGCGCCGAAGCATGTCGAAAACGTCGGTTCCGGCTCCGTGACCCCGCGTTCCGTGCCAGCGACCTTGGACGTGAAACCCGACAGGAAGTGATACATTGCCTGTGCGGGAGTGAGGCGCGCGATCGGCGGAAGGATCCCGAAGGCGTCGCAGGTCAGCATGACCACGTTCTTTGGGTGGCCGCCTAGAGCGGACTCTGACGCATTGGAAATATAGTTCATCGGATATGCGCAGCGCATGTTGGCGGTCAGGCTGTCGTCGCCGAAGTCGAGTTCCTTGGTCTCGGGGTCAAAGACCATGTTCTCGATGACGGTGCCGAACTTGAAGCAAGTGTCATAGATTTCCGGCTCGGCTTCACGGTTGAGGTCGATGGTCTTGGCGTAGCAACCGCCCTCGAAGTTGAAGATGCCCCGGTCCGACCAGCCGTGCTCGTCGTCACCAATCAGGATGCGGCTCGGATCCGCAGAGAGCGTGGTCTTGCCCGTTCCCGAAAGCCCGAAGAACACCGCCGAATCGATTTGATTTCCCATGGCATGGTTGGCCGAACAGTGCATCGGCATCACGCCTCTCTCGGGCAGGATGTAGTTGAGAATGGAAAACACGGATTTCTTGTTCTCGCCGGCGTATTCGGTCCCGCCGATGAGAACGATTCTCTGCTCGAAATCCATCGCAATGACCGTTTCGGTCCGACAGTCGTGCCGATTCGGATCGGCCTGGAATGACGGGCAGTTAATGACAGTGAATTCCGGCGAGAATCCCTCGAGTTCGTCCCTGTCCGGGCGCCGAAGCAGGTGCCGGATGAAGAGGGAGTGCCAGGCAAGCTCGGTTACGATTCTGACATCAAGTCGGTGAGCGTTGTCGGCACCCGCATACAGGTCCTGCACGAAATAGTCGCGACCCTTCATGTGTGCCAGCATGTCTGCATGCAGGCGCGCGAAGCCCTCCGGCGACATTGCGCGCGTGTTTTCCCACCAGATGCTCTGCTCGACCGCCGGCGTCTTCACGATATGCTTGTCCTGCGGAGATCGGCCGGTATACTTGCCCGTGTTGACCAGCAACGTTCCGCCTTGGCCAAGCGTACCTTCCTCACGACAAAGCGCGTGCTGGATCAGGTCCGGCTCCATCAAGTTGTAGTGGACCGAGCCCAGATCCTTGATTCCGTGCGCTTCAAGCGTCATTCGCGAATTGACGCGACCTTGGCTCATTCTACTCAGATCCTTCGGTTGCATGCGTGGTCAAATGGGCGACCGACGCGCTTCATATCAGATTCATTGGCACGATTCCGGTTGCGTGAACAGGACGGATTGGCACAGTTAGCGATACCAACCGATTGATTTTTCAGGGTTAGCGCCAACATAATGGCGAAGGTGGGGTGCCATCTCGGACTCCGTTGCAGGTGACGATTGCCAAGGAAGGGATGCAGGACGGCCATCCGGGCCGCACCCTTCAAGAACTCCCAACACATTGGTGTTGAACTACTTGACGACAGGCACGATTATGTCAGGCGTGCGGCGCGGCATCGTGCGATGCGCCGGCGCCTTGTGTCCTGGAAAGCCAAGGGAACGACTCATGCTCTGGACTGAGCCGAGCAGAAGCGATCATTGGAGTCCGCTGCCGGAATTCAATGCTTGCCCTGCATCGTGCCTTGGTGTGCCCGATTGCGTCCGGACCTTGCGTTCGCGACGGCTTCCTTTCTGAGGCAAGGTCCCGTGCGCATGGGAGACGGGTCCACTCTCATGCACGGCACCGCCGTCGCGCGCGGTTCGGCAGGGCTCTTGATCACGGGACGGGCCGGTGTCGGAAAGTCCAGCCTCGCGCTTGAGCTGATGGCGCTCGGGGCCTCCCTCGTTGCCGATGACCAGGTCGTGCTGACCCGAAAGCCGGAGGGGCTGCTGATGTCGGCTCCCTCGACGCTTGATGGCAAGATTGAGGCGAGGGGCATTGGCATTTTGAAGTGCGATGCTGCCCCTGCCTGGCTGCGCATCGTCGTCGACATGGATCATGTCGAAACTGGGCGCCTGCCCGAACCGCTGGAAATTTCGGTCTTTGGTGAACGGGTTCGCCTCATTCGAAGGGTTGAGGCCCCAGCATTCGCCTCTATGTTGTGTATCCTTCTCAAAGGAGGATTGGAGTGACGGCCACATCAGGATCCAGCGTGCGAACGCGAGCCGTTCTGGTGACAGGCGCCTCCGGAGCCGGACGAACGACGGCGACGCATGCGCTGGAGGATCTGGGCTACGAAATCATTGACAACATGCCGCTGTCCCTCCTGCCGCGAGTTCTTGACGGGCCATCGTCGATGCCGCCACTTGCCTTGGGAATCGACGTCCGCAACCGGGATTTTTCGGTGGACACGGTGGTCGGAGTCCTGGACCGCATTGCTTCGGAAGCCGACATAGAAGCCGAACTTCTGTTCCTTGACTGCCGTTCCGAAGATCTTGTTCGCCGGTATTCCGAGACGCGAAGGCGGCATCCGCTTGCTCCTTCGGAAACTCCCGAGATCGGAATTGATCGCGAGATGGAGCTCCTGATTCCGATACGGGAGCGGGCGGATCATCTGATCGACACGTCCGACATGACGCCGCACGACCTGAAGGCCGAGATCGAACGACGCTTCGGACGGGACGGCTTTGGCACGCTGGCCCTTTCCGTTGAGAGCTTTTCCTACAAGCGCGGCTTGCCGCGCGGCGTGGACATGATTTTCGACACGAGGTTCCTTGCAAACCCGCACTGGCAGGAAGGGCTGCGCGACCTTGACGGGCGTGACGAGCGCGTGGCGGCATATGTAGGAAACGACCCGCGCTTCGCCGGATTCTTCCAGGCGCTTGTGGCAATGCTCCTTGACCTGCTTCCCGCATTCAAGGAGGAAGGCAAGACTTACTTGTCGATCGGGCTTGGCTGCACCGGCGGCCGGCACAGGTCAGTTGCCGTTGCGGAAAGGCTCGCGAGCGCCCTTGCACAAAAAGGGTGGCAGGTGTCAACGCGCCACCGGGAACTGGAGCGACTGGATCAGGGTCTGTGGTCATCCGCGGAGAAGAAAGGGTGATTGGCATAGTAATAGTGGCGCATGGAGGCCTGGCGCGGGAATACCTGGCCGCAGTTGAACATGTCGTTGGCAAACAGAACGGCATGTGCGCAATCCCGATCGAGCCGGAACATGACCGGGAGGCCAAGCAGAACGAGATTTGCGCAGCAGCGGATGATGTGGATTCCGGTGACGGCGTGATCGTCGTGACGGACATGTTCGGTGGCTCTCCGTCAAATCTCTCGCTCAGGGCCTGCAATTCATCCAACAGGAAGATTCTCTACGGGGCCAACCTTCCCATGTTGATCAAGCTCGCCAAGCTCAGGCACGTGCCATTGGATCACGCGGCCACGGCAGCCCTGTCCGCGGGGCGCAAGTACATCGACAGTTTCGAAGGCGGCGGCGCTGCCTGACATGCCATGGAAGTTCCCGTGACGCGAACCCTGACGATCGTGAATGAAAAGGGCCTTCATGCCCGCGCCTCCGCAAGACTTGCCGAACTCGTTGAGGGTTTCGATGCCGAGGCAACGGTGTCGAAGGACGGCATGAGCGTGACCGGCGACAGCATCATGGGCCTCCTGATGCTCGCAGCGTCCCGCGGGACCTCGATAACGGTTGCGACCACCGGGGCGGAAGCGAAGGCGCTGGCCGAGGCGATCGAGGCCCTGGTGTCCAACGGCTTTGGGGAGGAGATGTAACGGCCGCGCTACCGCGTCGGTGTCGGGGGGTCTTCCCTGTAGTCGTAGAATCCGCGCTCGGTCTTTCTGCCAAGCCATCCGGCCTCGACATACTTTGTCAGCAACGGGCAAGGCCGGTACTTTGTGTCTGCCAAGCCCTCGTGAAGCACGTTCATGATCGCAAGGCAGGTGTCCAGGCCGATAAAGTCCGCGAGCTGCAGCGGCCCCATCGGGTGGTTGGTTCCCAGCTTCATCGCAGAATCGATCGAAGCGACCGAACCCACGCCCTCGTAGAGCGTGTAGACTGCCTCGTTGATCATCGGCATCAGGATCCGGTTCACGATGAAGGCGGGGAAATCCTCGGCAGTGGCGGAAGTCTTTCCCAGCCGCTCGACCACTTTCTTCAACGTCTGATATGTTTGGTCGTCAGTGGCGATGCCACGGATGAGCTCCACGAGCTGCATGACTGGCACCGGATTCATGAAGTGGAATCCCATGAATCTCTCGGGGCGATCGGTTCGGCTGGCCAGCCGGGTGATCGAGATCGAAGAGGTGTTCGACGTCAGGATCGTGTTCTGGCCGAGATGCGGAACGAGATCCTCGAAAATCGCAACCTTCACGGACTCGCGCTCCGTGGCGGACTCGATGATCAGGTCGGTTGCGCCGAGATCCGAGAGCGTCATGGTGGTCGAGATTCGCTTGAGCGCAGCCTCGGCATCCTTCTTCATGATCCGGCCGCTGCTGACCTGGCGCGCGAGGTTGGTCTCGACAAGCTGGAGCGCGCGATCAATCGCGCCGCGATCGATGTCGTTCAGGACGACATCGAATCCGGCCAGTGCAAAGACATGGGCAATTCCGTTGCCCATCTGTCCCGCGCCGACCACGCCTACGCTGATGATGTTCATTGGCACCTCAAGAGCTTGTCCGCGTCCGCGAGACCATAGGCGCACGAACGAACCCTGCGCAAGCCCGTGAGGCGCATGAAGCCCTCTCCTGTTCTCGGGCAACTTGCAATTTCCGATTGCGGGATCGGGGTCGACGGTGAGCCTGCGAACGCATGCCGCACCCATTCGAATCGCGTGGATCCAGGCTTCTGCGAGGCGTGGTCGTTCAGAGCTTTTCGACGAGTTCGGGTACGGCGGTGAACAGGTCCGCAACCAGGCCGTAATCTGCAACCTGGAAGATCGGAGCTTCCTCGTCCTTGTTGATGGCGACGATGATCTTCGAATCCTTCATGCCCGCCAGGTGCTGGATCGCGCCTGAAATCCCGACGGCAACATAGAGGTCGGGGGCAACCACCTTGCCAGTTTGGCCAACCTGCCAGTCGTTCGGGGCATATCCTGAATCGACTGCGGCCCGAGATGCGCCGACGGCCGCACCCAGCTTGTCTGCCAGTTTCTCGATCAGCGCGAAGTCTTCTTCCGAACCAACGCCCCGACCGCCCGAGACGACAACCCCCGCACTTGTCAGTTCGGGCCTGTCGCTTGCCGCGCCTCTGTCCTCGACCCATTCGGAGATGCCGGGGTTCCCGGCAGCGTCAATGGACTCGATCGGAGCCGGGCCGCCTTCTCCCGCCGCGTCAAATGTGGAAGTCCGAATCGAGACGACCTTGGTCGCGTCGCACGACCGGACGGTCTGGATCGCGTTGCCTGCATAGATCGGTCGCTCGAACGTGTCGGCGTCGACAACGCCTGAAATGTCCGGGATCACCATGACGTCAAGGAGCGCCGCCACGCGTGGAAGGACGTTCTTTGCATCGGTCGTGGCCGGCGCCACAATATGGCTGTAATCGCCGGCCAACGAGACGATCAGCGCCGCGGTCGGTTCGGCCAGCCTGTGCCCTAGGCCCGGATCCTCTGCGACCAGCACCTTGGACACGCCGTCAACCTTCGCGACTGCCTCGCCCGCAGACGACGCGGCCGCACCCGCGCAGAGAGCGGTGATTTCGCCCATGGCCCGTGCAGCGGTGACGGCTTTCGCCGTTGCGTCCAGGTTGAGTTCACCGTCGGTAACTTCTGCCAGGAGAAGGACTGCCATCAGATTGCTCCCGCTTCCTTGAGTTTCGTGACTAGTTCATCGACCGAGCCCAGGATTTCGCCTGCCTTTCGAGCCTCGGGCTCGGTGGTCGAGACGATCTCAAGCCTCGGACTGACATCGATGCCGTAATCGGCGGGCGTCCTTTCGTCCATGGGCTTCTTCTTCGCCCTCATGATGTTCGGCAACGAAGCGTAACGCGGTTCGTTCATGCGCAAGTCCACCGTCACGATGGCAGGCAAGTCGATCTTGATGATCTGCAAGCCGCCGTCGACCTCGCGCGTGACCGTCGCGCTGTCGTCACCGATGTCCAGTTCGGATGCAAAGGTTGCCTGCGGCCAACCAGTCAGGGCCGCCAGCATCTGCCCGGTTGCATTCATGTCATTGTCGATGGCCTGCTTGCCGCAGATGACGAGGCCTGGCTGCTCCTCTTCGATCACGCCCGCGAGAAGCCTTGCGACGGCAAGTGGCTCGATGTCCGTATGCACGTCGTCGGCCGCGACGATCAGGATCGCCCGGTCCGCTCCCATTGCCAGCGCGGTTCGGAGCGTTTCCCGGGACTGCTGCACACCAACGGACACCGCGATCACTTCCTCGGCCTTTCCAGCCTCCTTGAGTCGGATTGCCTCCTCGACGGCAATCTCGTCAAACGGGTTCATCGACATCTTGACGTTTGCAAGATCGACACCGCTACCGTCCGCCTTCACCCGGACCTTCACGTTGTAGTCGATCACGCGCTTGACAGGTACCAGCACCTTCATCAGCGGGGTTCCTCCTTGAGATTTGCGCAGGGTTTATCGGAGTGGCCCTGCCTTGGACAGTGAAAATCGACACGCCGTGCCGAGGATACGTCGCGTAGTGCAGGTGCGAACCGAAAACAGTGCGGTGTGCTTGGCCGCCCATGGTTCCTGGCGCGCTGGCCGTGCGCGACAAGGCATCGGGTGACCAGGAGATGCGGCGAATCGCTGCGTTCCGACCTGCATCTCGGTTGTCCAATCAAGTGGTGTTTGATGCCTCATGAAAAAAGAATCAAGACTCGCCCTAAGGTTTGCAAAAGTCAAGTGCAAAGGATGGTTGATTGCTACCCGTTCTGCCGTCTAGCTTGTGAGGTGCGATTCACGTCGTCCTTGGGGGGACAGGTTTGATGGGACAGGGCAGCTGCGTCGGGGAAGTCGATCCTGACGAAGCGTGGCAAATCCTCGAGAAGGAAGAGTCAGCCCGTCTCGTAGATGTCAGGACCCGTGCAGAGTGGAATTTTGTCGGTGTGCCTGACACGGGGAAATTGGGAAAGACACCGATCCTGATCGAGTGGTCGTCCTATCCCGACATGTCCGTGAACCCGGCATTTGCCGACGAGGTCGAGGAAGCGGTCGGCTCCGATGCGATCGGGCCACTCCTCTTTCTCTGCCGTTCAGGGGTGCGGTCATTGAAGGCCGCGATGGTGGTTGCCGATCATTATGCCCGGCAGGGCCGATCGGTTTCCTGCCTGAACGTTTCCGAGGGGTTCGAGGGTGACGTGGACGCGTCGGGACGCCGGGGCCGCCAGTTTGGCTGGAAGGCCCGGGGGCTGGCTTGGCGCCAGTCGTGAAGCAAGGGACGCTGCGGGCAAATTATGACCAAGAAATCCTGGGAAGAGACACGACAAAACCTGATATCAGCTGTTGGCAAGAGCAATTACACGAACTGGATAGAACCGCTTGAATTTGTGCGGATCGAAGGCGGTGTCGCAAAGTTCCTTGTGCCGACCACGTTCATGGGCAACTGGGTTCTCCGGAATTTCGGCGACCACATCCTGCGGGAATTGACCAAGTCCGGGAACAAGGTGACACGGGTCGAGTTTGCGGTCCGCGAGACCGCAAAGCCGAATCGGAAAAGCACAGCGAAGTCAAAGGACAAGCCGGCCAGTGCCGTGGCCGGGCAGATCGGCGGCGAGGTGCCCGGCGCGCCGCTTGATGCGAGGTTCACGTTCGAGAGCTTTGTCGTCGGCAAACCGAACGAACTGGCGCATGCGGCGGCCCGCAGAGTGGCGAAAGGCGGTGCCGTGACGTTCAACCCGCTCTTTCTCTATGGCGGCGTTGGGTTGGGCAAGACGCATCTGATGCATGCGATTGCCTGGGAACTGCGCAAGCGATCCTCCGGACTGCACGTCGTGTACCTTTCGGCGGAGCAGTTCATGTACCGGTTCGTTCAGGCGCTCCGCGACAAGGACATGATCGCGTTCAAGCAACTCTTTCGTTCGGTCGACGTGCTGATGATCGACGATGTTCAGTTCATCGCGGGCAAGGATGCGACACAGGAAGAGTTCTTTCATACCTTCAACGCCCTTGTTGACCAGAAACGGCAGATCATCGTGAGTTCTGACAGTGCGCCCACGGACATTGACGGGATTGACGACCGGATCGTTAGCCGGCTGCAGTCGGGGCTCGTCGTGGACGTGCATCCGACCAACTACGAACTTCGACTCGGCATTCTCCAGCAAAAGGTCGAGCAGTTCTCGGAACAGTTCCCGAATCTGGGGATTCAGGACGGCGTCCTTGAATTCCTGGCGCACCGCATCTCCAGCAACGTGCGCGTTCTTGAGGGCGCCTTGATGCGCCTCTTTGCATTCGCCTCCCTGGTCGGTCGCGAGATCACTATGGAACTGACGCAGGATTGCCTGTCGGACGTACTGCGCGCGTCAGACCGCAAGATCACGGTCGAGGAGATCCAGCGCAAGGTCAGCGAGCACTTCAACATCCGCCTTTCGGACCTGATCGGCCCAAAGCGCGTCCGCACCTTCGCTCGCCCGCGCCAGATCGCAATGTATCTCTCGAAACAGCTCACTTCCCGCTCACTGCCCGAGATCGGCCGCCGGTTCGGCGGGCGCGACCACACCACGATCATGCACGGCGTTCGCAAAATCGAGGAGTTGAAGCAGCAGGACAGCCAGATCGCTGACCACGTTGAACTGCTTCGCCGTTCGCTGGAGGCCTGACGAGCGCACGAGGTGGCGGAACTCCTGCCATGGCTCGTCGTTGCGGCGCTGATAATCGGCATCGGAAAGGGCGGATTTCCCGTCGCTGCCGCGCTCGCGGTTCCGTTCCTGGCTCTCGTCATGAACCCGGTGCAGGCAGCAGCGCTTGTCCTTCCTGTCCTGATCGTTGCTGACTGTGCCGCCCTCTGGCTTTACCGTAGGCACTATTCCCGTCGGAACCTCGCAATTCTCTTGCCGGCCATGATTTTGGGGCTCGTGATTGCCACGCTGATCGTGCCCTACGCGTCCGAGCCGCTTTTGCTGGCATTCACGGGATGCGCAGGGCTCTGGACCGTTTGGCGCCAATGGTTCGTCTTGAGTCCTGCCACGACGGGGAACGCAAACGTTGCTTCAGGCGCCTTTTGGGGCATCGTTGCAGGGATCACGTCTTTTCTGACGCATTCAGGCGCGCCTGCGACCCATGCCTATCTCCTGCCGCAAAAACTGCCCAAGCTGGTTCTGACGGGCACGATGGCAATCACGTTCGCCATCGTCAATTTCGCCAAGATTCCGAGTTACAGCGCACTCGGGTTCTTCGACGGCTTCAATTGGCCGCTGGCGGCAGGGCTTGCCGGCGTGGGCGTCTTGGGCGCCTTTCTCGGCAGGTTGCTGGCGGAGATGCCGGAACCGCTCTACATGCGCATCATAGAAGTCCTGTTGCTCGTCCTGTCGCTGGTCCTGATTTTCAAGGCGGCGCTTGGATTCGCAGGTGCCTGACCCATGGTCTTGGCGCACTTGCGTCCTGCCAAGAAAGCGATAGGTTGACCGTCCCAATACCGGATGGAGCGAGGGAAAATGGAATTCTCGATCGAACGAAATTCACTTCTCAAGGCGATCTCCCAGGCACAGTCGGTTGTCGAGCGTCGGAACACGATTCCGATCCTTGCCAATGTCCTGATTGAAGCCGAGGAAGCGCAGGTCAGATTCCGTGCAACCGACCTCGACATCGAGATCGTTGACGAAGCAAACGCGACGGTCAGACGGGCCGGGGCAACCACAGTCATCGCGACGACATTCCACGAGATCGTCCGCAAGCTGCCCGAGGGTGCGCTGGTCACGATCTCCGACGATGGCTCCTCCGGACGGATGGCCGTCAATGCAGGACGTTCGAATTTCTCGCTTGCGACCCTTCCCCGCGAAGACTTCCCCGCCATGGCCACATCGGACTACGATACGAATTTCTCGGTTCCGGTCTCGGTGCTCCGCCGCCTTTTCGACAAGTCCAAGTTTGCGATGTCGACCGAGGAGGCGCGGTACTACCTCAACGGCGTCTACATGCATGTCGCGGATTCCGGTGGCAGCCAGGTGCTCCGCTGCGTGGCCACGGACGGACATCAACTGGCCCAGATCGATGCCGAGCTTCCGAATGGCGCTGACGGAATGCCAGGCGTCATCGTGCCGCGCAAGACGGTGAATGAACTGAGAATGATGCTTGAAGCGGACGACCAGGAGATTGCCGTCAGCGTCAGCGAATCCAAGGTCCGGTTTGCAGCTCCCGGCATCACGCTCACGTCCAAGGTGGTCGAGGGAACCTTTCCTGACTACACACGAGTCATTCCCACCGAAAACGACAAGCGGCTGGAAGTCGATGCCAGGGAGTTTGCGAAGGCGGTGGACCGGGTCGCCACGGTCAGTTCCGAGACTTCAAGGGTCGTCAAGCTGTCGCTGTCCGAGGACCAGTTGCAATTGTCGGTCAATTCGCCGGAAACCGGAACGGCCGATGAGGAACTCGAAGTCGCCTACCAGCCAGGAAAGGACACGCCAGCACTGGTCCTTGGATTCAACGCAAAGTACCTGCAGGAAATCGCCGGCCAGATGGATCGGGAAAACGCCGTGCTCCTGTTCAATACAAGCAGCGAACCGGCACTGATACGCGAGGGTGACGACAAAACGGCCATCTACGTAGTGATGCCGATGCGCGTGTGACCGGACTTGCGGTAACCCGGCTGACGCTTTCCCATTTCCGGTCGCATCTGCGCACCGAACTTTCCGTCGATGAGCGCCCGCTTGCGTTCTGCGGGCCAAACGGCGCGGGCAAGACAAACATCCTTGAAGCGGTTTCTCTCCTGTCGCCGGGACGGGGGATTCGCCGCGCCAGCGCGGATGAAATGATCCGGCAGCCCGAATCCATCGGCTGGAAGGTCACCGCGCAGGTCACGGTGCAGACGCAAGTTCACGAGATCGAAACAGCCGCCGAAGCGGGCCAGGCTCGGCAGGTGCGGATAGACGGAAAGGCGGCGCCGAAGATTGCTCTCGGCCGCATTGTCCGGATCATCTGGCTGACACCTCCAATGGACCGCCTCTGGGTCGAGGGCGCGGGCGGACGGCGACGGTTCCTCGACAGAATGACAATGAGCCTCGAGCCCGGTCACGGCGAAGCGATCCTTGGCTACGAAAAGGCAATGCGAGAACGAAACCGTCTTCTGAAGGACAATGTCAGGGATCCCCACTGGTATGTCGCGCTCGAAAGACAAATGGCCGAGACCGGTGCACGCATAATCGCAAACCGCCGCGCGGCCGTGTCTCGGGTCGCCGCTGCACAGGATGGGGCGGGAGGAACGGCCTTTCCCGTCGCCGAACTGTCGCTTGATCATCCAGGCGGCGAACTGCCGGAAGAGTGCACAGATCTTGCGGATATCCTGAACCGGGGCCGTCATGCCGATCTCGCGGCCGGTCGCACCTTGCGTGGTCCACACCGGGCCGACATGACGGCAAGATATGCGGAAAAGGGCGTTTCCGCCGTGCAATGTTCAACCGGCGAGCAGAAGGCGCTCCTGATCTCGCTGGTGCTGGCAAATGCGCGCGCCCTGTCCGAGGACACGGGCAGCCCGCCAATTGTACTTCTTGACGAAGTGGCGGCTCATCTTGACTCGGACCGTAGGGCCAACTTCTTTGCCGAAATCCTGAAGCTGGGCGGGCAGGCCTGGATGACCGGGACCGGACCGGAACTGTTTGAAGACCTGGGCGACCGGGCTCAGATATTGCATGTCGCCGCACGGAAAGGCAGGAGTGAGGTAAGCCCGTGACGTCAAAGGTTCTCCTGCTCCGCGGAATCAACGTTGGTGGCCGCGGAAAGCTGCCCATGGCCGAATTGCGCGCGGCAATCGAGGCAGCGGGCGGAATCGAGCCCAAGACCTATATTCATTCCGGAAACGCGGTGTTTCGCGGAAGAGTCACGGAATGTGCTCTTTCTGATGAAATCGAGGCGCGCGCAGGATTCCGGCCCAAGGTGATGTTGCTCGAAGCGAGTGCCTTCGCAGCGATCCACCAGGACAACCCATTTCCGGACGTGACGGATGACGCGAAGGCGCTCCACGTCGGGTTCCTCGCGGAACCTCCCGTTTGCACCCAAGCCGATCTCGATGCGGCAAGGGGGTCGGAGGAGCGTGTTCTCCTCACCTCCGCCGCCGTCTATCTCCACACGCCGAAGCGTCTCTCGGGCTCCACCCTTGCGCCAAGACTCGAACGCCTTGCTGGTGTTCCGCTGACGATGCGCAACTGGCGCACTGTGGAGGGCATCGCCGCACTCTTGGACGAATGAAAAATTTAGCGCAGCCTAATCGCCAGCCATTGCGCCGTTGCGCCGCCCATCCATTTGCACGCGTCGGGTCCCGCCATGGACCGTTCTCATGGTGCGGGCCATCTCCGCGCATTCTCGGAGGCGTTCCTGATCTCGCCAAAGCTGGCCAGCGCGCGTGCTTATTCTGACGAAACAAGCAGCCCGCTGTTGAACCTTCTTGACGATTTGGCGTCACGTCTTGACTCCGGGCGGCGAGCGGTCCTCTTTGCCGAAACCCTGAATCCATGCGCACGGTCTTGGTTGCCCGAATTGGGAGATGAGCATTTGCGGAACCCTGTAACGAGGCAAAGTTCCTTGACGATTGCGAGATTGGGGGCCCGACCGTCGTGACGTGCCTGCGGACGGGACCATGACAGTCACGCTGACGGACACAGTGCTCTACGCGGGGGCGCTTCTGATCCTTTTCCTGACACCGGGCCCGGTTTGGGTGGCGTTGATTGCGCGCGCGATGGCCGGAGGGTTCAATTCCGCATGGCCGCTGGCGCTCGGAGTTGCCGTGGGTGATGTCGTTTGGCCGCTTCTCGCCATTCTTGGAATTTCCTGGGTCGTTTCCGTCTATGCCGACTTCATTCTTGTGCTGCGCTGGGTGGCCTGCTTGACCTTCCTGGCCATGGGCAGCCTGATCATCTGGAGCCGGGAGCGCACGATCGCTTCCGACAGCAGGTTGACACGGCCAGGCATGTGGGCCGGTTTCGTGGCTGGGGTTGCGGTAATTCTCGGCAATCCAAAGGCCATCCTGTTCTACATGGGCGTGTTGCCAGGGTTCTTCGACGTCGGTCGCCTGGTTTGGCAGGACATTGCCTTGGTCTGCTTTCTGTCCGTGCTCGTGCCATTGGCAGGCAACTTCGTAATGGCCGGTTTCATCGGTCAGGCCCGGCGCCTTCTCGCCTCGCGCCAGGCCGTTGCGCGCACGAACCTGATTGCGGGCATCCTGTTGATCGCCGTAGGTGTAGCGATACCATTCACGCAAGTTGCGTGAATTCTGGATCAAGCATACAACATGGATGATCCGGAGAGACCCTTATGGACATGCCTGCACCCTCCATAGACGTGCTGAACAGGAAGTCCCGAATCGTTGAACGCCTGAGGAACGCGCTGTCCGCCGAACACGTCAAGTCGGATCCTGTCGAAACCCGAGCGTACGAGTGCGATGCGTTGACAGCCTATGCCTGCCAACCGCTCTGTGTCGTACTTCCTGGTTCGACAGGCGAAGTTGGAGAGGTATTGCGCATTTGCAGCGAGGAACGCGTTCCGGTCGTGCCGCGTGGCTCCGGCACATCCCTTGCAGGAGGTGCATTGCCGACCAGTGACTGCGTCGTGCTTGGCGTTTCGCGAATGAGCCGGATTCTTGAGGTCGATTACGAGAATCGTTGCATCAGGGTCGAGGCGGGGCGCACGAATCTCTCGGTCACCGGTGCCGTCGAAGAGGACGGATTCTTCTATGCGCCCGATCCTTCCTCCCAGCTTGCCTGCGCGATCGCCGGGAACATCGCCATGAACGCGGGCGGTGCGCATTGCCTGAAATACGGCGTGACGACGAACAACCTGCTCGGGCTGACGATGGTCACGATGGATGGAAGTGTGGTCGAGATCGGCGGCGCACATATGGACGCGAGCGGGTATGACTGGCTGGGCCTTGTCTGTGGGTCCGAAGGGCAGCTCGGTGTGGTGACGGAGGCAACCCTCCGCATCTTGCCCCGGCCTGAAGGCGCAAGGCCGATGCTGATCGGATTTGCAAGTCCGGAGGTTGCCGGCGCCTGTGTCAGCGACATCATCAGGGCAGGCGTGCTGCCTGTCGCCATCGAGTACATGGACCGCAAGGTCATCGAGGTGGTCGAGAGCTTCTCGCAGGCCGGCTATCCGGACTGCGAGGCTCTGCTCATTGTTGAAGTGGAGGGAAGCCCTGCCGAAATAGACGACCAGCTTGGCGTCATCGGCAACATCGCTCGCGGGCACGACCCGGTCGAGCTGCGCGAAGCCGGGGATGCCGACGAGGCGGCGCGAATCTGGCTCGGGCGCAAGTCGGCCTTCGGGGCAATGGGCAAGCTTAACGACTACATCTGTCTGGACGGGACGATCCCGGTGTCGGAACTGCCACGCGTTCTCCAGCGGATCGGAGCGTTGTCGCGCCAATACGGTCTCGACGTTGGCAACGTCTTTCATGCGGGCGACGGCAACATGCATCCCCTGATCCTGTTCAACGCCAACAGTTCCGGCGAACTCGAGACCTGCGAGGCGCTCGGCGCGGAAATACTCAAGCTCTGCGTCGAGGCTGGGGGGTGCCTCACGGGCGAGCATGGCGTGGGAATCGAAAAACGCGATCTCATGCACGTCCAGTTCGATCCGGTCGACCTCGAAGCCCAGATGAACGTCAAGGACGTGCTTGATCCGGCCTGGTTGCTGAACCCGGCCAAGGTGTTTCCCTTGAGCGAAACTGCGACCCGGCGGGCGGCGGCATGATGGCGGACAGTTCCGACGCAATTGGCGAGACATCCACGACGCTGCAGCCCTTTTGTGTCCTGTGCTGACCCCGTCGGACGAACGCGAGCTAGCCGAGGCGGTGGCCGGCGCAGCCGGACCGCTTGCGGTTCTGGGCGGCGGCACGCGCCGGGTCGGCCATCCCGTCGACGGTGACGACCTGACTGTGGCCGGCCTTTCGGGCGTCACGTTCTACGAACCTGGCGCGCTGACATTGGTCGCACGTGCCGGAACGCCGCTTGCGCAGGTCGAGGCGATGCTTGCCTCAGAGGGCCAGATGCTGGCATTCGAGCCAATGGATCACCGCAAGCTGCTTGGCACGTCGGGCGAGCCCACGATCGGCGGAACGGTCGCGGCCAACGCATCAGGACCGCGCCGCGTGCGTGCCGGGGCATGCCGGGACTTTCTGCTTGGCGTGCGTTTCGTGGACGGTTGCGGCAGGATCATCAAGAACGGCGGCCGCGTGATGAAGAACGTGACTGGCTATGACCTCGTCAGGCTCATGGCCGGGTCGCGCGGCACTCTTGGCGTATTGAGCGAAGTCTGCCTGAAGGTCCTGCCGCGACCGGAATCGACTGGTGTGCTGTTGCTGGTCGGACTGGATGTTGAGGTCGCGGTTCGTGCAATGTCTGCGGCCCTGAATTCGCCCTACGAGGTTTCCGGGGCGGCGCATGTGCCTGTCGGCCTTGATGGCGACCCGGTCACGATGATCAGGCTGGAGGGATTCGAGGCATCCGTCGCCTATCGCGTCGAAAGACTGAAGGACCATCTCGCCGAATTCGGTCCAGCCGGAATCGAGCGCCGCACCGAAGGCCCCGAAAGCGCGAAGGCCGGCTGGGCATGGATTCGCGACGTTGAGGCGCATGGCGGAACCGGAGAGGATGTCTGGAGGTTCTCGATTCCTCCCCGCGATGCCCCGGCACTTGTCGAAAGCCTTGGCGACGCCAGCGTCGTACTGGACTGGGGCGGCGGCCTCGTCTGGGCGGCGGTGGAACAGGGACGCGACGCAAGGCGCTCACTTTCGTCCGGACACGCCACGATCATGCGCGCTGATGACGAGACCAGGAACCGGCTCGGCGTCTTCCAGCCGGAGGCGGAGCCCTTGGCATCGTTCGCTGAGGGTCTGCGTCGCAAGTTTGATCCTGAAGGGATACTCAATCCGGGATTGATGGGCTGATGCGGACGGAATTCACCGAGGAGCAACTCAAGGATCCGGCGACCCGGCGCTCGAACGAAATCCTGCGATCCTGCGTTCATTGCGGCTTCTGTACCGCGACCTGTCCGACCTATCAGGTCCTGGGCGACGAACTCGATTCCCCGCGCGGCCGCATCTACCTGATAAAGGACATGCTGGAGAGCGGCCGGCCGGCGGATGAACGGACTGTCAGGCATATCGACAGGTGTCTTTCCTGTCTCGCCTGCATGACGACCTGCCCGTCCGGCGTTCACTACATGCATCTGGTGGACCACGCGCGGGCGCATATCGAGAGGACCTACAAGCGTCCGCTCTTTGATCGCCTCCTTCGCTGGGCCCTTTCTCGCATAATTCCCTATCCTGGCCGCTTTCGGCTGGCGCTGCTTGGCGCGAGATTCGGTCGCCCCTTTGCGTCACTTGTGCCGGAGCCACGCCTGAGGGCGATGCTGGCCATGGCACCGAAGTCGCTCCCTGCGGTGAGCGAAAACTCTCGGCCGCAGACCATTCCTTCGCAGGGCAAGCGGAGGATGCGGGTCGCCTTGATGACGGGGTGCGCACAGCAAGTGTTGAATACGGACATCAACGACGCCACCATCCGGCTTCTGACCCGGCTGGGTTGCGATGTCGTGATTTCAGATGGGGCAGGATGCTGCGGCGCACTTGTTCACCACATGGGTCGGGAGCGCGAAAGCCACGCCCAGGCGGCGCGGAACATCAACGCCTGGCTGTCCGGGGAAGAGCTTGATGCCGTCGTGATCAACACCAGCGGATGCGGCACGACCGTAAAGGACTATGGTCACATGTTCCGCAACGACCCTCTCGCCGAAGACGCTGCCCGGATCAGTTCGCTTGCCATGGATGTCAGCGAGGTCCTGGAAAAGCTGAACTACCCGGAATGCGTGCCAAAAGACATTCGAATAGCCTATCATGCGGCCTGTTCCCTTCAACATGGCCAGGGCGTGACGTCCGCGCCGAAGGAACTCCTGAGGCGGGCCGGTTTCGAGGTTGTCGAACCGGTTGACAGTCACCTTTGCTGTGGATCGGCCGGGACGTACAATCTGCTGCAGCCGGCGATTTCCGACGAGTTGAAGACCCGCAAGGTCGACTCGCTGGAAGCCGTTGCCCCGGACCTCATTGCCGCGGGCAACATTGGCTGCATGGTCCAAATCGGGTCGGGCGCGGAAGTGCCGGTTTTGCACACCGTGGAACTCCTTGACTGGGCGACGGGCGGTCCGCGTCCTCCGGCGATTCCTGAGACGATGGATTCGTGAAACCCAACCCCTTGAACCCCAAAAGGGGCGCACCTATCTGACTCGCGCCGGAAGCCGCGTTCGGTTCCGGCAAATTGAAGTCAAGGGTCTTCGCCTCTCGGGGAGGCCCAAGTTATCGCTCAAAGGAGGATGACCAAATGCGTAGGTTGGATTTTGCACCCCTGTACCGTGCTACCGTCGGCTTCGACCAGATTGCCGACATGATGGACCGGCTTCTGACTGACAGCCAGTCGGCACCGTCCTACCCACCGTACAACATCGAGAAGATCGGGGATGAAGCGTGGAGAATCTCCATCGCTGTCGCCGGATTTTCGGACGATGAGCTCACGGTTGAGGTTCGCGAGAATGCGCTGATCGTTGCGGCCAAGAAGTCGGACGAGGGCGACGAGCGCACCTATCTGCATCGCGGCATCGCGAATCGCGCCTTCGAGCGCAGGTTCGCGCTGGCCGATCACGTGCGCGCTGCCGGCGCATCCAGCGTGAACGGCATGCTGCATATCGACCTTGTGCGGGAAGTGCCCGAAGCACTCAAGCCGCGCCGGATCGAAATCGCAAGCAGCGACACGGTCGACGCGAAAGCCGTCGAGTCCAAGTAACGACGAATTGCAGCCGTAGTGCTGCGAGACGCCCGAGGCAACGCCCCCGGGCGTCTCGCCTTGGATGCCTGGATCGCGGCTGTTCGGCGAGCCGAGCGTTCATCGAACGTCCACGGATGCCGGCGTTGCTCAGCGAGTGCGCATAAGATGCGTCACCCGGAGACGGCATGCACCGGCCTGTGCGTTGCGAGGGCCGTTTCCCTTGGCAGCGTCAGGCTGGCTGATTCGGAACAAGAAGCGTCTCGACCTTGGCGACGTGCTCAAGCGTTCGATGAACCGGGCACTTGTCGGCGATTTCAAGGAGACGAGCCTTCTGTTCGTCGGTCAGATCCCCCTCAAGGCGAATTTCTCGGCGGAATGAATCAACATTCGGCCCTGAATCGCTCTGTGCGTCCTGGGCGTGCACCTTGTCATGCGTCACGTCGACCGAGACATGGGTCAGCGGCCACTTCTTTCTTCGTGCATACATGCGAACCGTCATCGACGTGCAAGCCCCGAGCCCGGCGGACAGGAATCCGTAGGGTGTCATGCCCCGATTCGTGCCGCCATAGGCTTTTGGCTCGTCCGCCAGCGTGTGATGTTCTGGCCCTGCATTCACATCCTGAAGGAAACCGGCCGGATCGGCCTCGGAGACGCGAACGATGCCTTCCGGCGCCCCGGGCGGCGGTGCTGCCGGCGCGAGATCAAGGTAGCGGCCGGCCCAAGCCGCGATGACCGCGGCAGCATACTCGGCATCTTCCGGCTTGCTGACGAGGTGGTCGGCATTGTCGAGCGTGACAAAGCTCTTTGGATGCCTGGCGGCCATGAAGATCTGCGTCGCGTTCTCGATCCCGACCGTTGCGTCGAGCGGGGCGTGCAGCACGAGAAGCGCGCTTCCCAGCTTGCCAATCGCGGGTGACAGCTCGGCCGCTGTCACATCATCAACGAAGCCCTTTCCGATCATGAATGTGCGGCCCGCAAGATCGACTTCGGCCTTTCCGTCGCTTGATATGCGCTCCAGCGCATCACCGAAATTGTGAGTCACGTGACCGGGATCGAATGGCGCTCCGATCGTGGCCACGGCCTTGACGCTCCCGATCTCGCCGGCGGCCTTGAGTACGGCGGCTCCGCCGAGCGAATGGCCGATGAGCAAGCTTGGTGCCATTCCGCGATCATCGAGATGATGTGCCGCCAGAACCAGATCTTCCACGTTTGACGTGAACGACGTGTTCGCGAACTCGCCGCCCGAATGGCCGAGGCCGGTAAAGTCGAAGCGCAGTACAGCGATGCCCATGGCGGCGAGGCGCCTGGCGATGCGTCTCGCAGCCGTGATGTCCTTGCCGCAGGTAAAGCAATGCGCAAAGAGCGCCGTTGCAAGAAGCGGGCCTTCCGGCAAGTCGAGTCGTGCTGCCAGCTTGTCGCCGGCGTGGCCCGAAAAGGTAAAGCGTTGCATGGTCATGCACGGAAAGTCGCGTCGCGAACGCGGGTACGCAAGGCCAGTCACGTCCTAGTGATGGGCTGTGTCGGAAAGCAGGCTTATGACCAGAATTCCCGCGACGATCAGCGCGATGCCGAGCATTGCCGGAAGATCGAGCCGTTGACTGAAGAGAACGTATCCCATCAGCGCAATGAGCACGATTCCGAGGCCTGACCAGACGGCGTAGACAATGCCGACAGGCATGAACTCGAGCGTCAGAGCCAGGAAATAAAAGGCTGCCGCGTAACTTGTGATGGACAAGACCGTCGGGCCCAGCCGGGTGAACTGCTGTGATGCCTGAAGACCCATCGTGCCAACGGTTTCGGCAGTGATTGCGAGGAAGAGATAGACGTAGACCTGCATGAGAACACCTCCGCCGCTTCTGGTTCCGGGAAGGCATGGGCCTGCCGGGAGCCCGCGTCAATACCGGTGCTTTCAATCGGGACGCGACCTTGCGACACGAGATGTCGGCCTGCGTGTGGCGGGACCAGGGCGGTCATGCCCCGATCGACGGTTTTGGGGGAACCCCCGGTCCTCCGAGCCTGCTGCACGGGAATTGCATCAACGGGTTGCCTGCACGAACGCCGCCGCTCTTCGACATGCTTTCTCAGGTCTTCGGGGTGACCGGCGCCAACGCCGTTCAGATGTACCAGTGCCGGACGCCTCGTGACGTTTCGCCCCTTGAATGGAGCTTTTGGCTTGGCTGGGACCACGCGATGCCGTTGCGGAGACCGGCGGAGGAACCTGACCTTCCGGCACGAACTTCAGTTGCACGTGTCACGCGGACGCAATTGCGAAAGGATCGGTCAGTTCAGGAAAACAAGGTCCTAACCCAGCGCCCTCTGCAGGTTCTCGTCGATCTTGTCGAGGAAGCCCATGGTTGTGAGCCATTTCTGGTCCGGGCCGACCAGCAATGCGAGGTCCTTGGTCATGGAGCCGGATTCGACCGTGTCGACGATGACCCTTTCCATGGTTTCGGCAAAATTGCGAAGCTTTTCGTTGCCATCGAGACTGGCCCGGTGCTTCAGGCCGCCCGTCCAGGCAAAGATCGACGCGATCGAGTTCGTTGACGTCTCTTCGCCCTTTTGGTGCTGGCGGTAATGGCGGGTGACGGTCCCGTGGGCAGCTTCCGCTTCAACGATCTTGCCGTCTGGTGTCATGAGCTGGGACGTCATGAGACCGAGCGAGCCGAAGCCTTGGGCGACGGTGTCGGATTGCACGTCGCCGTCGTAGTTCTTGCACGCCCAGACATATCCGCCCGACCACTTGAGCGCGGCGGCAACCATGTCGTCAATCAGGCGATGCTCGTACCAGATTTTCTTCTCCTCGAAGGCATCCTTGAACTCATTTTCGTAGACTTCCTGGAAGATGTCCTTGAAGCGTCCGTCATAGGCCTTCATGATCGTGTTCTTCGTCGAGAGGTAGCAGGGCCAGCCGAGGTTCAGTGCGTAGTTCATCGAGGCCCGCGCAAAGTCGTAGATCGACTGGTCCAGGTTGTACATTGCCATCGTCACGCCGGAACCCGGTGCGTCGAAGACCTCCCTCTCGATGACCTCGCCATCCTCGCCTTCGAACTTGATGGTCACCTTTCCGGCTCCAGGAAAAGTGAAGTCCGTGGCACGGTACTGGTCTCCGAACGCATGACGACCGACGACGATCGGCCGCGTCCAGCCCGGCACCAGGCGGGGAACGTTCCTGCAGATGATCGGCTGGCGGAAGATCACGCCGCCAAGGATGTTCCGGATGGTTCCGTTGGGAGAGCGATACATGCGCTTCAACCCGAACTCCTCGACTCTCGCTTCGTCCGGCGTGATCGTGGCGCACTTGACGGCGACGCCAACCTCTTTCGTCTTTTCTGCCGCGTCGACTGTGATCTGGTCATCCGTCCGGTCGCGTTCCTCGATGCCGAGATCGTAGTAGAGCAGATCTACGTCCAGATAGGGCAGGATCAGCTTCTTCTTGATGAAGTCCCAGATGATCCGGGTCATCTCATCGCCGTCCATTTCAACGATTGGGTTCTCGACCTTGATCTTCGACATGAATCTAGCCTCGCAGGGATTAATCGGTCGCGCGCGACATAGCCGAACCCCGCCTTAAGTAAAAGGCGGCATGCCGCCGCAAACCTGTTGCGTGGTCATTTGTCGCGCTCAGGCGAGAGTGATGCCCGCGTCCTTCATGCCCTTTCTGGCAGAGGCAAGCGAGCCATTAAGATCAATTGCCCGGCAGAGTTTCTCAATCACGGTGACATCGTAGCCGAGCCGCGCGGCGTCGAGCGCCGAGTAGTTCACGCAGAAGTCCGTCGCCAGCCCGACAAGCGTGACCTTTTCGACGCCTCGACTGCGGAGATAGCCGTCGAGCCCCGTTGGAGTGGACTGGTCGTTCTCGAAGAACGCGGAATAGCTGTCGATCCCTCGGCGGAAGCCCTTGCGGATGACGATGTCGGCGGCGCGCGTGTCGAGCCTGCCGTGAAACGCCGCTCCTCTGGAACCGATCACGCAGTGATCGGGCCATAGAACCTGGGTTCCGTAGTGCAAGTCCGTGACGGCAAAGGGCTCGAGACCCTGGTGCTGGCTGGCGAAGCTCAAGTGATCCGCCGGATGCCAGTCCTGGGTGAACACGCGGACCTTGAATTCGGGAACGAGCGCGCTGATAGGCACGACGATCTCATCGCCGCCGGGGACGGCAAGCGCACCTCCGGGGCAAAAGTCCTTCTGGACGTCGATCACGAGGATCGCCTCGTTGTCCTTTCGCACGGGAGCCTCCCCTGTTTCCCTGTAGCATCGCGGCACTGGATGAGTCGATCAAATCCGGCAAGTCTCTGCTGTCAATTGCCACACTGACGCACACCAAGTCCACTGGTGCAGTGCACGTTCAGCTGGACGGCAAAGGGAGAGTCTCCAGCAATGGACGAGCCGTGGGCGCCGGTTTGCAATGGTTGCACGCAAGCGGCGGCGGCGCACATTCTTGGCGGGAGTCATTGAAGGCAACGCACCCGAACCAGCGTTCCTGCTAAGTTCTGTGGCGACCCCCGTGTCCACCCCAGCAGCCGGAGCGATTCTCTGAAAGGCAGGTTGTCGCATCGTTCTGCAAGTTCGCGTATCTTGGAGATCCCGCTGAGTTCAATCCGTTGCTTCTTGAGATCGCGCCGCAGCGCTGCTTCGGGTGTGCGGAGCGGCTCGGCGACAGCGCGCCGGCCATCGACGGCAAGGCGCTGCGGCGCTCGTTCGCGGATGCTGCTGAGTGGGCCGCCCTGCACATTGGCCGGTGGTATTAGTGTCTTTGCCTGGGTCGCTATCTCCCGAGCCTGCGGACCGGATGCAAGTCGCTGCGGCGAGGGCGCTTGGCCTTGCCATCCTTACGCTTGCCAGGCTGTTTCCGGGTCACGCTGCCAAAGGGCACGTTTGAGCAATGGAACGCCGAGTCTGGTGCCATGCCTTTCAATTTACGGAAGCAACGCGCTTCAGGTTGCGGTAAATTCCGCGTCGGCATTCCAGCGTCAATCACTGCAAGTCGCCCGCGGTCTTCCGGCGGGTCCAAGGCCAAAGCGGATGCTAGTTCGCCTCGGCCCGTCGTTCACGAGCTCTTGCTCATGCTGGTGTCGCTCTCGGAATGGACGCTAGCGAAGAGTTTGATCCGTCTTGAATGGCTCGAGCTCCCGTTCGCCAGTCCCGGATGGCACGTCTTTCGGCACCGGCGTCTTTATGACAAGACGGTAGCGCTTTTCCTTCGGACCGCGCGGCTCCCCGATAACCGCCGTGTTTCGGAATTGCCAGAAGAGCCCGGTAGCAGCAAAGAACGCAAATGCTGCCGTGTCGGCAGCCGCATGCTGCATCAAACCCTCAAAGCCATGTTGCAATGCCAGTTCGTACATGCGGTTGGCGTACTGCCACCAGCTTCTGTAGTGGCTCTCTTGCAATTCACTTAATCCTCCCGATACGACCAGTGACAAGTTGAGCGTGCAGTAAGTGAGCGTAAAGGAGCCGGCAGCCACGGTCAGCAATACAATGAATGGCTTGTACAAGCCGAGAAAGCCGAGACCGCCAACAACCGCCCCGATCAGCGCCATGCTCATCTGTTGCGTCTCCAAGATAACGATAAGGCCTCCCAAACAGGCGCCAATCAGAAACACCATTGCCAGCTTCAGTATCCACGCCAGCCAACCGGCAACGAACCCTGCAACTATCGCGAACAGGACGCTGATGCCGGTAGACCATCCTGAACTCTCGCCTATGCCAAACCCGATCACGGCCCCGATCACGCCTCCGATCAGCATGATCGCGGCCTTGTGCAGGAAATAGCCCCAGTAGTTTTTGGCTAAGCCAACGACGAGCAGCAACAGCAGCCAAATTCCAAACGCTTGAGAGTTTGCCCGTGTGTTCGCCTGGTCCAGGTTCTGCAGCAGGTCACCTAGTTCGTTGACAAATCCGTCCATGAAACTGGCTCGCGCCTTCCCAGGTCCGCATTTCTTGTAACCGTTCGGTCCTGCGGTGACGAGCCGTTTCCGCTTCCATCCGGACAACCATGTTGACTGGGGGCAACGCCCGCACGTCCGCGAGGCGCAGTTCGTGGCAGTGCGCCTCGACCACATCCACTCGGGTCTCTACAGACACGGTCGGCATCAGTTCCCGCTCCAACGTCCATTCCCGGACGGTCGGGTCTTGCAGCGAAGTTGGCACTTTCTCCTCGATGATCGCCAAGTTGAACGGTGCCGATACGCGTTTGGCCAGTAAGATGAAGGGAGAGTTACAATCGGCGTCCGAGACGTGGGCGCCGGTTCCCAGTGGTTTCGTGCAAGTGGCGGCAACGCACCTTTCGGGTGGGTGTCATAAAAGACTGCGCACCTGAACAGGCGCCCCCCAAAAGTTCCGTGGCGACTCTTTTTCCCGACCTGCAGCCGGGGTAAGGCTCTTTCATGACGGTTGTCGCATCATTCTACAGGTTTGCGTCCCTTGGGGATCCCGCGCGGTTCAAGCCGTTGCTTCTGGAGGTTGCATCGCGGAACGGCATCCGCGGGACCGTGCTTCTGGCACGCGAAGGCATTAACGGGACCATCGCTGGATCACGAAGAGGGATCGCTTCCGTCTTCGAGCAGATCCGCACGCTGCCGGGCTGTGGCGACATTGACTGGAAGGAAAGCTCCACGACGGCCATGCCGTTTTCCCGCCTCAAGGTTCGCTTGAAGCGCGAAATCGTCACGATGGGCCGGCCCGGCATTGACCCGGCTTCCAAGGCCGGTGCCTATGTTCGTCCTGCCGACTGGAATTCGCTGATCACGCGCGACGACGTGGCCGTGATAGATACGCGAAACGCGTATGAGGTGGAAATTGGCTCGTTCGAAGGTGCCATTGATCCCGGCACGGCGCGATTCCGCGACTTTCCCGCCTGGTGGGACGCAAACGGCCGCCGCTTTGGCGGCAAGAAGGTTGCCATGTACTGCACTGGCGGCATTCGCTGCGAGAAGGCCTCGAACTACCTGCTCAGCCAAGGCATTGAGGAGGTATATCATCTCAAGGGCGGAATCCTCGGCTATCTCGAGGAAGTGCTGGAAGATGAGAGCCTTTGGCACGGGGAATGCTTCGTATTCGACCAGAGGGTGTCGGTTTGTCATGGGCTGAAGGAAGGATCGTACGGTCTTTGCTACGCCTGTCGTCGCCCGTTGGGCAATGACGTCCGGGATCATGCCGACTACGAGCCCGGCGTATCCTGCCCCAGCTGCATCGGAGAGTTCAGCGACGTTGATCGAGCCCGGTTTCGCGAGCGGCAACGGCAGATCGAACTGGCCAGATCCCGGGGAACGCAACATATCGGACAGGACTGAGACCGAACCGTGAGGCGCCTGAAGCACTATGATTCAAGACAGGCCGACGCGTCCGCTGGGTGTCGCACGTTGCCGCTACGCCCGTCCCGCATCCGGCGACAGCAGCATGGCATCCACGCCGATCGACTTGAGCGCAGCGGCCCACTTGGTGTCGTTGTTTTCGCCGAACACGAGCGTTGGAGAGGCATCGCAGGTCAGCCAGCCATTGGACAGGATCTCGGATTCCAGCTGCCCTGGCCCCCAGCCCGAATATCCGAGCGCCAGGAACGCTGAACTTGGCCCGCTGCCCTTGGCGATGTCCTCCAGGATGTCCAGCGTCGGGGTCATGCCAAAGACGTCACTTACCTGAAGAGTCGAGTTCTCTGACAGGTAATCGCCCGAGTGCAGCACGAAGCCGCGCCCGTTCTCCACCGGACCGCCAAAATGGATGTGGATGTCCCTTCGGGGTGGGCTGGACTCGATGCCGAGCTGTTCCAGGAGCGACGCAAACCGGAGATTGGGCGCCGGCTTGTTCACGATGAAGCCCATCGCGCCGTCCTCGGAATGTGCGCAAAGAAGAATGACTGCCTGCTCGAACCGGGGGTCGCCCATGCCAGGCATCGCGACCAGGAGCTTTCCATCCAGGTTGGATGCGGTGTCCTCGCTCATGATTCAAAGCATGAGACAAGCCGGATCGTGTATCAAGTGCAATGCTGCAACAGTCACGCTGCATGACTGGAATGTGACTTTTCTGCAAAGGGCACGATGCTTTAGAAGTGCTCCCATGCTTCGAACATTGTGCGCAGCGCTCCTTGCCCTTGCGGGGCCTAGTAACGCCGAGATGCCGGATGAACTGGCATACGCAGATCTGAATGCCGGCTGGAGAGACGGACACACGCATGTGGCAGGGTTGACGATCCGGCTGGCACCGGGGTGGAAAACCTATTGGCGGGTGCCGGGCGAAGCCGGAATTCCGCCGGTCTTCAACTGGTCTGGGTCCTCGAACGTGGCAGCCGTGAGAGTGCACTTTCCCGTGCCAAAGGTGTTTGAGCAGGGCGGAATTCGCGGCATCGGCTACATTGGTCAGGTGACCTTTCCGTTGAACGTCCGGACACATGACGCTTCTGCTCCCGTGCGGCTCAGGGGTGAAATCGACATCGGCGTATGCGAGGAAGTCTGCGTGCCGGTCACGTTGCAAGTGCGCGCGGAACTTCCTGTCCACGGAACCATTGATCACGCACTTGCGGCAATCCTCGAGGACAGGCCGGAAAGCGGCGGCCGCCTGATCTGCGACTTTGTGCCAATCGCGGACGGCTTGCGTCTGGTCGCAAGGACGAAGTTGCCGCACAGGGGGAGCAAGGAAACCGTCGTGGTCGAGACAGGTGACCCGCAAGTCTGGGTTTCGTCACCGATCCTTCAACGCGACGGCGAGCAGCTGCGGGCCGAGGTCGAGATGGTGCCGCCTTCGGCAGGTCCATTTGCGCTTGCGCGGGCAGAAGTGCGCATGACCGTGCTGTCCGAAGGGCGCGCGATCGAAATGGTGGGCTGTCATTGATCGGAATTCGTTGCCGGCCTCGGTTTTTGGCCGTCATGCAGTGCCCCCTTGTTGCACGGAGGCCGGGATCGGGTGAACGGTACGCGCTGCGCGGCCCAGGGTCACCCTACGTTCTGGGCATGAACAAAGCGGCAAGCATTCCGACGACGAAACAGATCGCGGCAGACCCCGCCACGTAGATCAGAAGCGCCTGCTCAAGCGAGTCCACGTCTGCGAAGCCGAAGGGCACATTGCCCGCTACAAGGAAGCTTCCGACCGTGGCGGCAAACCAGACCGCGATGGCGGCCGCGCCAATTGCCATGGCAGGGCCAATGCCAGGTGTGGTCCAGCCGTAGCGGAGTGCGCGAACATGGCGGCCGATGTCATGCCCGACGGCAAGGAGGGCGGGCACGATCAGGAGGACGAGCACAAGTCCGAAACCGAGCCCGTAGGCGAGCGTGATCACCGTCGGCTTCAGGAACTGGGCATCCTTTGACGTCTCATAGAGAAGCGGGGCCAGTCCCAGAACGGTCGTGGCCGTAGTGAGGAACACGGGCCTCAACCGGTCGGATGCACCGTCGACGATTGCCGCGACAACTCCCCGCTCCTCTGCGTACTCGTCCACTGTCGTTACCAGGACGATGGAATCGTTGATGATGATGCCGATCATGCCGATGAGGCCCACGACGGAGAACATCGATAGCGGGACGTTCCAAAGATAGTGGCCCCAGACTGCCCCGACGAGGCCGAAGGGGATGATGGCCATTACGACCAGAGGCCGGAACCACGAAGCAAAGACCCAGGCAAGCACGAGGTAGATTCCCGTCAGACAAAGGATCAAGCCGGTTCCTGCATCCGAGAGGAAATTGCGTTCGTCCTCAGCCAATCCCGACCAGTGAGTCGAGATGCCGAAATCCTGTTCAATCTGTGGCAGGACCGCGCCTTGGATCTCTTCCGAAATTTCACGGGCACGGTCGGCGTCGTCTTCAGACAGGTCTCCGGTGACCGAGACGACGGGAATGCCGTTCTCCCGGCGAATGGTCGAAAACCCGGTCCGGCGTTCGACGGACACGATGTCCGCGAGCGGCACGTAGACGCCCTCGCCGGCAGCCGAGGGGCCGGTCCGGATCAGAAGGCGCTCGAGAAAGTCGGCTGTCAGCTCGTCGGCTGGAAGCTCCACCAGGATGGCTGCGGAACGCGGCCCGTCCGGATAGGTTGCCGCCTCTATGCCGTTCAATCGCGCGCGGAGCGTCGCGCCCAGCGAGTCGATGGTCAGGCCCAGCGCCTGCCCTTGCGGCGTCAGTTCGAGAAGCAGCTCTTCCTTGTCGTAGCCGAGATTGTCCTCCAGGGCGGAAATCTCGCCGTACTGACCGAGCTGGGTCTTGAGCGCCTCTGCGGCCTCCTTGAGAATCTCGCTGGATGCGCCCGACAGTTCGACGTCGATCGCGTCGCCGCCCGGGCCGCGTCGCCACCCGCGAAAGCTGACGGTCTCGAGGAGGGGATGGCGCGGGACGGCGTCCTGGAGCTCGGCCACGAACGCGAAGCTGGAATAGGGACGAAGATCGGCGTCGATGAGCTCGATCGCTATCGAGCCCAGCTGGTAGCTTTCCTTGGTTTCGGTTCCCGAAAGCCCGCGTCCCGAGTTGCCGCCGATTTCCGCAAGGGCAAACTTGATGGGGTTCAGCCCATGCTCGGCCTCGTACTTGGCACCGATATCCTCGACCGTCCCTTGAAGCGTTCGCATCATTTCAAGCGTGTCGTTTCGAGTGGCGCCGGGCGCCATGGCAAAGTTGCCGGTGACCGAGTTCCGCTCAGGGGCATTGAAGAAGCGCCATGGCACGTCGCCGGAGATGAACAGGACGACTTGGCTGGCCAGCGTCAGGATTGCCAGCGCGATAACGGGATACCTGGCCCAGATGACGGCCCTGATGAAGGGGCGGAACAAGCGTTCCCGAACGAGGCGAAAGCCCTTGTTCACCTGGCGTGACGGCCAGTCATACCAGTGCTGTCGTGCCGTATGGGTCAGGGCATGCCGCATGTGGTTGGGCAGAATGACAAAGCACTCCACTAGGGAGGCGACCAGCACGACGATCACCGTGATCGGGATGTCCCGGATCAGGTCGCCGAAACGCCCCCCGATTGCGACAAGGCCAAAGAAGGCAATTATTGTCGTCATGGAAGCCGCGAAGACCGGCGTGAACATGCGCCTCGCCGCGCTTTCCGCAGCCACCGTCGGGCTCTCGCCGAGGCGGCGCGCGCGAAAGTCTGCATGCTCGCCGACAACGATGGCGTCGTCCACCACGATGCCAAGCGTGATGATGAGCGCAAAGAGTGAGATCATGTTGATGGTCAGCCCGGCGGCGAACATGATCGCAATGGTCGTGGACATGGCGACAGGGATGCCGGCGGCGACCCAGAGCGCCGTGCGGGTGTTCAGGAACAGGAACAGCAACGAGACAACAAGGGCCAGGCCGATGAGCCCGTTGTCCAGCAGGATGTTCAGTCGGCCCGTGATCGATTCCGCCAGCGTCCGGATCAGGTTGATCTCGACCCCCGTCGGCAGCGTAGCCTGCATTTCGGCGGCGACTTCCTCGACCTGACGCTGCATGCGGATCGCGTCACCATTGGCCGAACGGTCAACGCGAATCGAGATCGCGGGATCCGGACCGACAAAATAGGCACGGTCTCGGTCCACTTCCCCGACCCTTACGCGCGCCACATCTCCGACGGTGAGCGGTGTGCCATCCTCCGTCGTGCGCAGGACGATTTCGGCGATCTGGCCAGCGGATCTCTTGGCCACGCCGGTTCGCACGCGGGCGGCTCCCGAGACGTCTCCGGCCGGATCAGTCTCGGCCTCTTCCGCTATGGCGTCGGCGATCTGGCGCATGGTGACATCGTGTCGGATGAGGTCGAGCGACGTGACCTCGACGACCGTTTCCGGGGCGGCGATGCCGCGTATCGTGCTGCGGGTGACCCCGACCGCAAACAGCCGGGTGACGAACTCGTCGGCGAAGTTGGCCAGCTGGTCAACGCCAACAGGTCCCTTGATGACTACGTCGGTGACCCGATCCGACCAGCGACGACGCACCGTCTTCGGATCGTCGGCATCGGCGGGGAGATCGGTCACGGAATCAATGGCCGTGCCGACATCTTCCTCCGCCTGTCGCATGTCCCAGCCAGGTTCGAACTCAAGCGTGATCGTTGCCTGGCCTTCTCGCGACCGGGAGGATGTTTCCGTCACGCCATCCACGGCCTGTAGAGTGGGCTGCAGGACTTCGACTATGGCGGCGTCAACATCTTCCGCCCCGGCACCGTCCCAGCCTACATTGATCGTGATGTCGTCGACGATGACATCAGGAAAGAACTGTGCCCGCATTTGGGGCGCGGCATAAAGTCCCGAAACCACAAGGACCACGAGAAGGAGATTGGCCGCCGTCCGGTGCCTCGTGAAATAGGAAAGAATGCCGCCAGCGGCCTGACCCAGATCACGAGCCATCGCACTGACTCCCCGAATTAGTGGGTTTCGTGTCGCATGGAGCGCGCAGGCTCGGGTTCAGGGCCCGAATGCGCTGCCCGGGCTCAGGGACCCAGGGCTGGAGATCGCCAGTCCAATGGACCACTGCGTGAATGCCTCGAAACCCGATTCGCTGCCGATTGCATGCTCCTGGGCGGCAACTCTGCATCTCAGCCCCCCATCCTGCTTTCGATGCGTTCGACCATTTGGACCGGGACCTTGTCTTTCTTGAGTGCGGTCAGAACGCGTTGCTTCGCCGCGTCCGGCATGAACTGGTTGTTCTCCACGAATGCAACGAGTCTTGCGCGCCGTTCGGGATCCAGCGCCAGAAGAGCCGGCTCCTCAACCGCAGGCTGACCCCCACCCGGACGCACGGGCCGGATGCGAATTCCGGCACCAAGCAGAGGGGTTCGTTCCGCGACGATCTCGCGTCCGGCAAGGCCGGGCGCACGGACAAGGACGTCGTCGCTCTCGCTGCGCAGGACTTGCACATCTGCGACTTCTAGCCGGTCCCCTTCTCCGACGACGAGCACCTTTCCAGCAGCATCGACCGCGCTCGCGGGCAGCCGGACCGCACGCGCGATCGGTGGCTCCATGATGCGGACGCCCACGAAGTCGCCAGGCCGGAACCCCGGTGCATCGTTCAGGCGTGCAAAAAGCAGCCGCCCGGTCTGGCCGGTGCCCACTGCCGCGCTTTCGCGGCTGATTTTTCCCGACGCCTCGAGGTCCACGCCGAGGATGTCGATCGAGGCAGTGACATCCGCACCGATCAAGCGCCCGCCGTCGTTAAGCAGGCGCGTGTATTGGGGTGTTGAGACACGGAAGGCGACTTCAAGTTCGGTCGGGTCGATGATGCGCACAAGGGTCTCGCCAGCCGAAACCAGCCCGCCAACGGTGACCGTGACATCGCTCAGCACACCTGCGAACTCAGCCTCGATCCCGGTGTTCGCCAATCTGCGCTCCGCATCCGCAAAGGCAATCCGCCGACGCTCCAGCGCCGTCTTCGCCTGATCGATTCTTGCCTCGGCATTGGCTGCAGCCTGCCGACGGGACAGGACGACTTGGCTCGCAGTGGAAAGTGCGAGCTCGGCTGTTTCGACGGCGGCAGTGGATCCGACGCCGCGTTGCTGGAGGTCCCTTTGGCGGTCGAGGGCGTTTGCGCGCAGCCGTGCCTGGTTTTCGGCAGCGAGGATTTCGTCCGAGGCAAGCGCGCGCTGGCGTTCGGCGTCGCGCAGGTCGGCCTCCGCCTCGGAGAGGTCGGCGCGCGCGGTATCGAGCGCTGACTGCGCCTCGACCGGATCGATGCGGACCAGGAGATCGCCCTCCTCGACCTCGCCGCCTTCCTCGACCTTTTCGGATGTCCAGATGACCTCGCCCGCCGTCGAGGCACGCAAGGCCAGGGTGCGCCGTGCACGGACCTCGCCAAAGGTCGACAGCACGGGACGTATGGTTTCTGGCTGAATTGCAATGACACTTGCCGCGAACACCCTTTCCCGCTGCGGGCGCTGGCGAGGCTCTTCCGCAAGGCGAGCCTCAAGCGCGCCCTGCACCATGTTGCCGGCATAGGCCAGCAGCCCGAGGGTCACGGACAGGAGGAACAGGCCGACAAGCGAGCGTCTCAGGAATCGCAAGGCATTATCCGTTCAGGGCATTCGTTCCGCATTATGTCGCTGAATCGCGAATTTGGCAAAATTCAAGAGATGAAACGTTCGCGAGCGCTATTTCCGTCGCACTTTTTCGGCGAGTCGCGGCATGATCTCCACGAAATTGCAGGGCCGGTGGCGATTATCGAACTGGAAGGCGAGAATCTCGTCCCACGCGTCCTTGCAGGCGCCGGGGCTGCCGGGAAGCGCAAACAGATAGGTTCCGTTCGCCACGCCACCGCAGGCGCGGCTCTGGACCGCCGAAGTGCCGATCTTCGTCATCGAGACTTGCGTGAAGACCGTGCCAAAGGCATCAACTTCCTTTTCGTAGACATCTCTGTGCGCCTCGACCGTAACGTCGCGTCCCGTCAGCCCGGTGCCACCGGTCGAAAGGATCACGTCGATGTCGTCGCGCTGGCTCCATTCTCGCAGCAGTGCCGCAATATGTGCACGATCATCGGTCACGATTTCGCGGATCACGAGTTCGTGGCCCGCATCCTCGATCCGCCCTGCGAGCACGTCTCCTGAACGGTCGTCCGCGCGGCCTCGCGTGTCGCTTACGGTCAGCACCGCGATGCGGACCGGGATGAATTCCCGGGTTTCGACGATGTTGCTCATGCGCGCCGTCCTTCCAGCACGAGGCGGAGTGCCAAGGTGGCGAAGATTGAAGCGGAAAGGACTCGAAGGGCCTGCTCAACCCTTGGTGTTCGGGCCATCAGCTGGGCGATTCTGCCAGAGAACGCTCCGACGGCGCCGTTGATGATGAATCCTCCGACAGCGATGACTGCACCCAGTATCAGGAATTGCGGCAGGACGGCGCGGCCAGGATCAACGAATTGCGGGACGAATGCCAGAATGAATAGGGCCACCTTGGGGTTGGTCAGATTCACGATCAGCCCGTCCCTGAAGGCCTTGGCGGGCCAGATGTCGGGCATGTCAGGTGCACCGAGCGGCGTACGAAGGGCCTTATGTGCCAGCCAGAGCAGATAGGCGACGCCAGCAAATCGGATCACGTCGAACAGTATGGGGTGCTGGGCCACCAGGTAGCCGAGGCCAAGGCCCGTCAGCGACACGTGCACCATTGCGCCCGTGGAGACACCCGCCGAAGCCGCGAGGGCTGCGCGCGTGCCGGCGCGTGCACCCTGCGCAAGGCAGAAGAGCATGTCGGCACCGGGAGTCAGGTTCAAAGCCAGCGCAGCTGGAATGAAGGCGATCATGATCAGCGGCTCGATCATGGAGCGACCTCGAAGATGCGGCCCGAGGGACCGAGATTGCATACCTGGGTCTTGCCGATCTGTCCTGACCGACCCCAGGAATCGTGGATATGGCCGCATAGCGCCAGCCTTGGCTGAACGCGCTCGATCGCGTCGCGGATGGACTCCGATCCGACGGACATTTCATTCGAGGTCGCGTCCGCGACACCCTTTGGCGGAGAGTGCGTGACAAGGATGTCGGCGGTTTGGCATCGCTGCAGCATTGCGGCGGCGGCTGCCTCGTCGAGATCGCATGACCAGGGGCCGAATGGCGTGACAGGCACGCCGTATCCGAGGCCGAACAGGCGAAGCCCTCCGAATTCGGTTCCCTCGCCGTGAAGCACGATCGTGCCGGCTCGGGTTGCGTCGCGAAGTTCTCTCGCGCTCTCTGCATTGCCTGGCACGACGACCATCGTACATCCGATGCCGTCTAGCATGCGCATGGCATCGTCGAGCCCTTCCCGCATGTTGCAGAAGTCTCCTGCCCCGATTACCAGATCCGCCTCCTTGCTCATGGAGACCAAGGCCTCTGCCTTCGTCTTCGAATGGTGCAGGTCTGAGAAGGCAAGGATGTTCATTTCCGGAGCCTGTCCTTGAGGCTGAGCAGATCAGCCCATGTCTCGCGTTTGGCTTCCGGCGTGCGCAGGAGATATGCGGGGTGGAACATCGGAAGCGTCGGCTTGCCAAGCGCCTTTTTCCAATTCCCCCGCAGCCTCGTGATTCCACGCTGTCCGAGAAGCGCCAGGCAGGCGTGGTTGCCCATGGCGACGATCAGGTCGGGATTGACGAGTTCGACATGCCGCTCGAGAAAAGGCAGCATCATCTTCATTTCTTCAGGCTTCGGGTCGCGGTTTTGCGGTGGCCTCCAGGGCAGCACGTTGGCTATGTATAGCGCCCTTTCGCGATCTGATTCAGTGCGGAAAAGACCGATGTGGCTGAACATCAGGTCAAGCAGCTGTCCTGCACGTCCCACGAATGGCCGGCCTTCGATGTCTTCGTCGCGCCCAGGGGCTTCGCCAATGATCATCACCCGCGCATTGGCATTGCCGTCCGAGAACACGAGCTGCTTGGCGGCGCGCTTGAGATCACAGTGTTCGTAGGCTTCCATGGCTGCCCGGAGCGATACGAGATCGACCGCCGCCGTGGCTGCGGACCTTGCGATATCGACGACGTCGGTTTCAGGCGCTGCGTCCTGAGCCGGCGCTCGCCTAGGCGGCCTCACGGCCTGCGGCAGCGCGGTCCGGTCGACAGGCGCATCAAGAATCGCTTCGTCCGCGCCGCACGCGATCTGCCATTCGAGGGACGCCTTCATTGCCTGGTATTCCATGAGGGAGAGGCTACGCGGGAGTGACCTCGGGGACAATGCCTGCAGAGCTCCCGGGCAAAAGTTCCAAGCCCGGGTTCTGCAGCATGCCCGAGCAGCCTGGACATGTGTGGCCAGGTGGCCTCACGGACCGGTGCCTACGGCTCATTCCGCGTCACTCGTGGCTCGGTGCCGTCGATCAACCGCCGGATATTGGCGCGGTGCGACCAGAAGACGACAATCGCCATGAACAGAGTTGCCACGACCAATTGGCCCTGCCCGAGCAAGAAAGCCACGGCTGGCGTGAGCGCGGCGGCCACGAGCGCCGACAGGGAAGAGATTCGCGAGACGAGAAACACGCCAAGCCAGGCGGCCATCGCCGTGAGCCCTACCAGGGTGCTGAATCCTGCCAGGGCGCCAAGCAGGGTTGCCACGCCCTTCCCGCCCCGGAAGCCGAGCCAAACGGAAAATACATGGCCCAGGAATGCCGCGAGCCCGGCAATCTGCGCGGCGTCTTCGCCAGCAACCGCTCTCGCGACAACGACCGCGACAAGGCCCTTTGCGGCGTCAAGGAGCAGTGTTGTCAGTGCTGCGGTCTTGGAGCCGGTGCGCAGGACATTGGTAGCCCCGATATTGCCGGATCCGATTCCGCGCGGGTCGGGCAGGCCAAATGCGCGCGACACGATCAGCCCGAAGGGAATTGAACCTGCCAGATAGGCCAGCAAGGCCGTGACCAGGATTTCCGCAAGGGACGTGTCGAAATCCGGCATCATCTGTCTCCCACTGGGGCAAGCGTGGGGCGGGCCGTGTTGGCGGCAGGCGTCTCAGTTCGACGCACCGCTCTGGGTCTCTGTCCGTCGGCCTGCAACCCAGGTGCCGAGAACCTTTCCCTGCAGCCTGGCCTCGTCGAAGGGCGTGTTCTTGGACTTCGAGTGCAGCTTGAACCGGTCAAGCACGAATGGTGCGTCGGGGTCGAAGAGAACCAGGTCAGCGGGCGCGTCGATGCTCAGGCGGCCTGCGGCAAGCCCGAGCCGTGTTGCTGGGGAAAGCGAAAGGGCGCGCCAAAGCGTCGGCAGGTCCAGATGGCCCGCATGGACCAACCGCAATGCCGCGGGAAGAAGCGTCTCGAGGCCAATTGCTCCCGACGCCGCCTCCTCGAAGGGCAAGCGCTTGGATTCCTCGTCCTGTGGCGTGTGCATCGAACTTATGATGTCTATCAAGCCGTTCGCCATGGCGTCCACGACTGCCAGCCGGTCGTCCTCTGAGCGCAGCGGCGGCTTGACCTTGAAGAACGTCCGATAGTCGCCGATGTCGATTTCGTTCAGGGTCAGGTGGTGGATCGAAACTCCGGCGGTGATGTCCAGTCCTGCGTCCTTGGCGCGTTCGAGACGGCGGAGCGCACGCGACGTGGTCACCTGGTCGGCGTGGTATCTTGCGCCTGTCATTTCGACGACGGCAATGTCCCGATCAAGGCCCATTCGTTCGGCCAGCGGCGAGACCGAGGGAAGCCCCCTGAGCGCCGCGAACTTACCGCTTGTGGCCGACGCCCCGGATGAGAGTTCCGGCTCTTGCGGGTGCCCGATCACGAGGGCACCAAGCGAAGCCGCGTAGGTCAAGCAGCGTGCGAAGACCTTGGTGCTCTGAACGACACGGTCGCAATCGGAAAAGGCAACGGCGCCCGCATCAAGAAGGAATCCGATCTCGGCCATCTCGCGACCCTCGCGGCCACGGGTCAATGCCGCCATGGGCAGAACGTTGACGGGCGCGGCCTCATTCGCTCGTCGGCGAACGAATTCCAGAACTTCGGGCGTGTCGATGGCCGGCAGCGTGTCCGGTCGGGTGACCATTGTCGTAATTCCGCCTGCAGCGGCTGCCATGCCGGCGGTGCGGAAGCTCTCCTTGTGGCGTTCGCCGGGTTCGCTGACCTTGACGCCGATATCGATGATGCCGGGCGCCAGGCAATTCCCGGTGCAATCGACCTCTTCCGCATCGTCCATGCCTCGCGGGCCAACGATCACGCCGTCGCGAACGGCCAGGGTTCCGGACTCGCTGGTCCCCTTCTCGGGATCGATCAAACAGGCATTCCGGAAGATCAGCGCGGTCATGCCTGTCAGGTGTCAGAACTGCATCAGAATCTCAAGGGAATTGTCCGGAATGCCTGACAGCCTTGTGCCGCCTCGCAGGCGAGACGCATTCGCTCTTCGCAAGCCCTTCGCCGGGGCGACCTCCGCCTGCAAGTGCGCCAATCACGGACGCGTCGTCACGTGCCCTTGCACTGAACTGTTCGACTGCCAGCTGGTCCGGACGCGCCCGATCTGTGAGCCGCAGGCGCGTCGCCACGCGTGCGCGGGCCCGATTTGCCGTTGAGGAAGTTCTCGGGCGCACGATTGTGAGCGATGTCGGCCTGATGTCCGGATCGAGGTTGAATTCTCCATGTGATCGCCGGGGAATCTGGACGTCAGGTCACCTGCCGGTGAATTGGCGGTGGATGGCCTCTGCGGCGGCGTGTGCGGCAAGCAGGGCGCCTTCCTGCCATCCGGGCAAGGCGGTCACCTGGTCGCCAGCGAAGTGGAACGGTCCGTCGCCCTCGCGCAGCGTTGCAGCGGCGTCGGGATTGGTGCGCGGCCATCCGCCATTCTGAAAGGGAACGTTAAGCCAGGCGCGGCTGATGCCGCATTCCAACTCGCTTGCATATCCCGGGTGCAACGGTTCGCCCTCTTCCAATGCTGCGCGAAGGCGCTCCGGCGCCGACATGGCGGAATAGCGCCGCCCGGGCCCCGAACTCCAGATATAGGCACCGACCAGCACGCCCTTGGGCCGATGATAGCCGTTGCACGGATACCAGATCTGGGTGATGTCGCTGTCGGTCCAGGATATTCCCCCGTAGATCGCCGAGTCATCCTCCCAGAAGCGCCGCCTGGCCTGAAATGCGACTTTCACCGCCTCGACGAAATCCAGCGATTCAATCGCGGCCTGCGTTTCGGGAGAAAAGTCGTTCGGGATGTCCTTCAGCACGGGCGCGGGGATCGTGCAGATGGCATGGTCAGCTCGGACGGCCCGTTCCGCGCCGTCCTGGCCGCGATAGATGATCCGAACCCCGTGATCCTCACGTCGGATCTGCTCGACGATGCACTCGTACCGGACGAGATCGCCAATGCGCTCTGCAAAGGCGCGGACGATCGCGTCCATGCCGCCGACGGGCTGGAACAAGGTCGGGTTCTGGTTGAGGAAATGACTGAAATGAAGCTTGTACTGCCAGAAGTCCGCACCCAGCAATTCGCCGAAGTCCAGCCTTTCCTCGGCATCGCCAGCCTCCAGCCCCGCGTGGACAGTTGTGCCCTGATGGCCGGCACGGTTGGTGCCGGCATAGCTTCGATCTTCCTGCAGCCCGCCGAAACTTGTCAGCATGGCGCGAACCTTCTCCTTGTCGTCCGCAGTAAGTTCTGCGTCCAGCGCGCCGCGGTCCACTGCCTTGGCCAGCAGTTCGGCCACGTAGCCGCGCATGTCGGTCAACACCCTGCGGGCGATGACCGGCCTGCCGCCGAATCGCGCGCGGTCATGGAAGAGGGCAGCGCGGTTGTCGTTGGTGAAAACTTCGAGATCGATGCCGAATGCCTTGCAATATCCGAGCACCGTGCGGTGATGATAGGGAATTCGCGCCGGGCCGAGATTTGCGTAGAGATGGTCCTCAGGATCGAAACAAACTTCCTGGCGCATTTCCCGTTCGTTCAGCACATCACCTCCGCGCACGGTCAGGTTGCGCCCGCCCGGTCGCGCCGTCGCCTCCAGGACGGTGCAGCGCCATCCGGCCCTGGACATCTCCCACGCCGCTGCCAGTCCTGAGACTCCCGCGCCCAGAATGACGACGTGCCCGCCCTCGCCGGTGCCTGGTGCGAGATCCAGCGTGGCTGCCTGGGCAGCGCCCGTTCCCAGCATTCCCAGGGCATCCATGGTCCGAAAGACCGCTGCAGATCCGGCGGCGGCGCCAATCGAACGCAGCAACGTGCGTCTGGTGGGCTTGCGCATCCCGAATCCCCTTTCTTGCTTCCCCTCGCGGCCAAGATCACTGCCGTCACCGCACTGGTCAAGCGGCCTGCAAGCGCCTTGCCGAAGATCCGGCGAGCAGGTTGCGTGGCGACCGGGTACGGATTCATGGTCCGGCCCCGGCGCTGCACTGGTCTGAGGCAGCCCGGATTCTCGTGTTGGCCACTGTCGCTTGCCGCGGCAAGGGCTGGGTGCTCAGGGCCATCGTCTGGCGTCGTTTCGTGGAGAACCGTAGTGCCGCATGCCCGAAATCGCCGCGCATTTGGCAAGGGACACTGCGCAGCGGAAATTAGGTACTTCTTTCCTTGAGTTCCAAAGTCCATTTCAAATTGATTTTGTGTCCCGATAGGCAGACTCTTCCGAAGTATGGGAGAACCGGACTTGAAACACGGTTTCAAGGACTTGATGTCTTTGGATGCTGCGGAGATCCGCGGCCAAATCAGATCGGGCGCGTACCGTTCTCACACGGCCGGACTGGGGCGAAACAAGCTCCAAGCCAATCTCGCAATCCTGCCGAAGACCTTTGCATCGGATTTCTTTCGCTACTGTCAGCGCAATCCCAAGCCGTGCCCGCTCGTTGGCGTGTCCGAGACGGGCAATCCTGCACTGCCCACACTGGGGCGCGATATCGACGTGAGAACGGACGTTCCGGCCTATTATGTCTACGAAAACGGGGCGCTGGCGGAGTCCCGCTTCGACATAACCGATCTTTGGAGTGACGAATTCGTTGCCTTCGCACTTGGGTGCTCATTCACGTTCGAACGTGCCATGAGGGCGGCCGGCATCTCCTTTTGGCACATCGACAACAACAGAACCGTGCCCATGTACCGCTCGAGCATCGACACGATCTCGGTGGGCCCGTTCAAGGGTCCCATGGTCGTGAGCATGCGCGCCATTGACAAGGATCGCCTTCAGCAAGCCGTGGACATCAGCAAGCGGTTCCCGATGGCACACGGTTCGCCTTTGCACTGGGGTGACCCCGGCGAAATCGGCATAGACGACATAGGCTTGCCGGACTGGGGCGATGCAAGTCCAATTGGCGAAGGCCAGGTTCCTGTCTTCTGGGCGTGCGGTGTCACGCCGCAGGTGGCAATCGAGCAGGCGCATCTTCCTGTTTGCATCACGCACAAGCCGGGGCACATGCTGATCACGGACGTCGACGACGATGCGGAGGTTCCAGTTCTCCGGTCAACCTTCCCTCGAACCCGAAACGGGAAGTGAGACTTGCATGAGAACGCCCTTGGCGCTGATGGCGGCAACGATGCTGGTGGCGGTATCAGCGCTTGCTGAGGACCTGGCTGTCGTGGGCGACCGGTAGGGTCTGCTCCTGCACAAGCATTTCGGCGGGCCGTGCTGGTAGGAAACGCTTCCCGAAGATTCAGGCGGTTCGATCAACGCGAACCTGACCGCGCACGATCAGACGAGTCTGGGTGTCGAAATCGTCTTTCGGCTCCAGGACGGCGATGTCAATCGCGTCGCGGTGAACGTCGCTGACAATTCGGTTGCGGACGCATCTGAACTTGATCCGTAACTTCCTGCTGTTCCTGCCGTCGCTGCTTCAGCAACAGCGGCTTATCCGGTAATCGGGAATTCGACAAATCGATGCCGGGCTTTGGCCCGGAAGCCAAGGGAGCCGGACCATGTGGCAATTCTGGGTCGACAGGGGTGGCACATTCACCGACATCGTCGCGCGAAAGCCCGACGGCACGCTTGAGACGCACAAGCTGCTCTCGGAAGACCCGGACAGGTACAGCGATGCGGCGGTGCAGGGCATTCGGGAAATCCTCGACCTGGCATCGGACCATCCGATTCCCGAAGGCGCGATTGACGCGGTCAGGATGGGCACGACCGTGGCGACCAACGCCCTGCTTGAACGAAAGGGAGATCGAACCGTCCTGTTCATCACCAGAGGGCTTCGGGATCTGCTCAGAATTGGGTACCAAAACCGGCCGAGGCTCTTTGACCTCCACATCAAGTTGCCCGAACTGCTCTACGAAAGTGTTGTCGAAGTCGACGAGCGCGTCGACGCCCATGGGTGCGTCGTTGAGGACCTGGACATCCAGCGGGTCCGCATGGCGCTTTCGAAGGCCTACGACGAGGGATTCAGATCGATCGCCGTCGCCCTCATGCATGGATACCGATTCCGGGATCATGAAAGGCAGATCGGTGAACTGGCGCGTCGGCAGGGATTCACCCAGGTGTCACTCAGCCACGAGGCGAGCCCGCTGATCAAGCTGGTCGCACGTGGAGACACGAGCGTGGTCGATGCCTATCTGTCCCCCATCCTGAGACGATACGTGAACCAGGTCGGTGATGCGCTCGGAGCGGACCGCGGGAGTTGCAGGTCCATCATGTTCATGCAGTCGAATGGCGGGTTGACGGATGCCACGCGGTTTCAGGGCAGGGACGCAATCCTTTCCGGTCCTGCCGGCGGTGTCGTTGGCATGGTCCGGACGGCTCGGGATGCAGGATTCGAAAAGCTGATCGGCTTTGACATGGGCGGCACGTCTACCGATGTCTGCCACCATGCGGGCGAGTACGAACGATCCTTCGAATCCGAGGTGGCTGGCGTGAGAATGCGCGCCCCGATGATGAGCATCCATACGGTTGCTGCCGGAGGCGGCTCGATACTTTCCTTCCGTCAGGGGCGATTGCAGGTTGGTCCCGAAAGTGCAGGCGCCAATCCCGGTCCCGCCAGCTACCGCCGCGGCGGTCCGTTGGCCGTAACGGATTGCAACGTCGTCCTGGGAAAGATCCAGCCGGATCACTTTCCGGCGGTATTCGGGCCGGACGGAAACGAGCCCCTGGACGCCGACGCTGCACGAGCCGCGTTCGAGAACATGGCTGAGGACATTGCCCGCGAAACAGGCGATCCCAAGATGGGCGTCGAGGCACTGGCCGAAGGATTCCTGCGCATCGCCGTGGAAAACATGGCCAATGCCATCAAGAAGATCAGCGTCCAGCGCGGCTATGACGTGACGCAATACACGATGAACTGCTTTGGCGGTGCTGGTGGGCAGCACGCTTGCCAAGTTGCCGACGTACTCGGAATGGAGAGCATCTTCATACATCCCTTTGCCGGTGTTCTGTCCGCGTTCGGAATGGGCCTCGCCGACATCCGCGTCATTCGCGAACACCAGTTCTCCGCCTCAATTTCCAAAACTGAAGCGGCCAGGCAGGCTCTGCAAGAGATCGGCGACGATGCGCGGAACGAAGTCCTGGGCCAAGGCGTCGGCGAAGGCCGGCTTGAAGTAGTCTGCACGGCCCATGTCCGCACGCCGGGTTCGCATCATGCAATCCCCGTGCCGTTTGGCGAGGAAGCCGCCATGCGGGCGGAATTCGACAGGTCTCATCGACAACGCTTCGGCTTTGTGCCGGAGCATGACGACCTGATCGTCGAATTGCTGACGGCAGAGGCCATAGGCTCCACGCGAGAGAATGTGGAACTGACGCCGCACGACGGACCAAGGACCGGGGATCAGACGGCACGAATGTTCTCGGAAGCGGCGTGGCGGGACGTGCCGCTGGTGACTCGCGACCAGATCAAGGCACGTGACAAGGTGGCGGGTCCGGCGATCATCGTCGAACCGACCGGCACGAATGTCGTCGAACCAGGATGGCAGGCCGAGGGACTGCCCGGCGGTGGTCTGCTGCTGCGCCGCATCGAGCCGCTTCAGCGCAGGGAGGCCATCGGCACCGGTGCCGACCCGGTGATGCTCGAGGTCTTCAACAACCTGTTCATGTCCGTCGCCGATCAGATGGGTGCGACGCTGGCCAACACCGCCAGTTCGGTGAACATCAAGGAGCGCCTCGACTTTTCCTGTGCAATCTTCGCGGCCAACGGAGACCTGGTTGCCAATGCGCCGCATGTGCCCGTTCACCTCGGCTCGATGAGCGAAAGCGTGCGCACCATCCTGCGCCAGAACGAGGGCAGGATTCGTCCTGGCGACGTCTTCATGATGAACAACCCCTACGATGGCGGAACCCATCTTCCGGACGTGACCGTGATAACGCCGGTGTTTGACAAGGCAGGCAAGGACATCATCTTCCTTGCCGCGTCACGTGGCCACCACGCGGACATTGGAGGCAAGACGCCGGGTTCGGCGCCTCCCGACAGCCGCCACATCGACGAGGAAGGCGTTCTGATCGACAATTTTCTCCTGGTTGACCAAGGCACGTTGCGAGAAAGCGAAGCCAGGGACGTTCTGGCGTCCGGGAAACATCCCTGCCGCAACATCGACCAGAACATGGCCGACCTGGCGGCCCAGGTTGCCGCGAACGCAACCGGAGCGCAGGAACTGTCCAGGATTGTCGATCAATTCGGGCTGGAAGTCGTTCAAGCATACATGGGCCACGTCCAGGCCAACGCCGAAGAGAGCGTCCGGCGTGTTCTGGATGTCCTGAAGGACTGCCGGTTCACCTATCCGCTTGACGGCGGCGCCCGGATCAAGGTGCAGGTCTCGGTGGATCACGAGACGCGCAGCGCCGTGGTGGACTTCACTGGCACCTCTCCTCAGGATGAGATGAACTACAACGCGCCGTTCTCTATCTGCCGCGCGGCGGTTCTCTACGTGTTCAGGACCCTCGTCGGCGCCGACATTCCGATGAACGAGGGGTGCCTGAAGCCGATCAGGATTGTCGTGCCCAATGGCACCATGATCAATCCTGAGTATCCCGCCGCGGTCATCTCGGGAAACACGGAGGTCAGCCAGGCAATCGCGGATACGCTCTACGGTGCTCTCGGAGTTGTCGCCGGATCGCAGGGCACCATGAACAACTTCGTCTACGGCAACGATGAATACCAGAACTACGAGACGATCTGTGGCGGTACCGGAGCCGGCAATGGCTTTGATGGCGCGAGCGCCGTGCACAGTCACATGACGAACACCCGGATGACCGACCCCGAAGTGCTGGAGAGCCGCTTCCCGGTCCGCGTCGACGAATTCTCGATCCGGGCCGGTTCGGGCGGCGACGGCAAATTCAGGGGCGGCGACGGCATCGTGCGCAAGCTCCGGTTTCTGGAACCGATGACCGTTACCGTCCTGTCCTCGCACCGGGAAACCGTTCCCTTTGGTGTCAACGGTGGCCAGCCTGGGCTGCCCGGCGAAAACTCTGTCGTTCGCAGCGATGGGAAAATCGAAGTACTGGAAGGAAATGACGAAACCCGAATGCAGGCCAATGACGTGTTTGTCATGAAGACGCCGGGTGGCGGTGGATTTGGCGCGGAAGGGCAGTCTTCGACTTCCCGTGCCTCGCGGAAGATGCGATGAGCGCTTGAGAACTGCGGGGCCATGAGCACCTGGCCAGCAGGTGCCGGGCTCGGCTTGTCCCCGCCCGCCCTTGAATTCAGCTTGGGCCGGCGCTTCCTGGGTGTCATGCGATCCCCCTTCAATCCGCCAGGGATGGCGTTGCCACGCTGCACTCTGGCAACAGGCGAATCGAGACCGACTCGGGCCCGGTGCGGGACGATCCGTGCGAAACTGTCGACGGTGGCCTGCCAGCTCTTGGCGAGTCCCGCGCAACGTGGCCAAAAAGGGCGCGCCGTCCGGAGCGGGCTGAACCAAGCCGAAGTTCGGCTGGCCTGCAGACCGTCGGCGATGTAGATTGCGGCGAGATTTCGTGCGAAACCCCCCGATTTGCAGTGGCCGGACCGGGTGCGGCATCGAACAGGGAGACCCATGATGCGACAAGGATTGCTTGCCACGTTTCTGGCGCTGCAGTGCTGCCTTCTCCTTTTGGTTGAAGCCCGCGCGGCCGATCTGGTCGAGTGGCAGTCCGGCGACAGCCTGAATCGGCTGGCCCGCTCCTCTCACAAGACGGACTTCTTCCCCCTCAGCAACAATTTCATCAGCCAGGACAATGCGATCTTTTGCGGTCCGGTGTCGTCAGCGATCGTTCTGAACGCCCTGCGGCTCGGCAAGCGGGACGGCCTGCCGAAGGACAGGGCGTCCATCGCGAAGGAGGAGATGGCATGGCTGTGGGAGGGCGCCGACCCGTTCTACGGGAAATACACGCCGAACAACGTCTTCACCGACCGGGCGAAGTCGCGGCTCGAGGTTTTGGGCAAGCCCATCCCGATCAAGGGCGAGCCGAAGAGCGATTTCGGCTTCCAGTTGCACCAACTGGCCGAGCTTTTGCGCAGCCACGGTCTCGAGGTCGCGCTCCGGGTCGTCGATGACGGCGCGGACGCCTCGATGATTCGGCGCGAACTTGTCGAAAACCTTGCCACCGGTGGGGACTACGTGCTGGTCAACTACTCCCGCAAGGCTCTCGGCCAGCCGGGCGGAGGTCACATTTCCCCGCTCGGGGCCTATGATGAAGCCAGCGATTCCTTCCTGGTTATGGACGTCAACCCGAACCGCGCCCCTTGGGTTTGGGTCGCTGCGGACGACCTTGTCGCCGCCATGCGAACCTTCGACACGGTCGAGAACCGTGGATACGTCCTGATCGCGGAAGGGAATTGACGGGGCTTGCAAGCATGGCTTGACTGGCGACTCTGAGCCGTAGCCAGCAGCCCACCGCCAGTCGCGAAGCCCAGGCTCATGAGACGGCATTTGACGAGGTGTCCGAGATTGGCGTGCCTGCACTTGGGGGCAGCCTGAGTGATGGGCCCGAGAAGCGTGAAGGCGTCTTGACCGAGAGGCAGCACGACGCTGTCAAGCAGTCAGAACAAGTCCTGATCGCAACGAATTGCGTGGCAGGCTTTTTTGCCTGCCTTCAGGCCATCACGTCAGTCTCATTCCTCGCGGCGTGGAGGTTGTCGGCCAACAGCTTCATTGCGGCCATGCGGACGGCGACGCCCATCTCGACCTGGTCCTGGATGACGGAATGGTTGATGTCGTCGGCGATGGTGCCGTCGATCTCGACGCCACGGTTCATGGGCCCTGGATGCATGACAATTGCGTCGTCCTTTGCATATCGGAGCTTGTCGCCGTCCAGGCCGAATCGATGGTAGTATTCGCGCTCCGAGGGGATGAATGCACCATCCATGCGCTCCTTCTGCAGGCGGAGCATCATGACGACATCGACGTCCTTGAGTCCGTCTTCCAGATTGGTGCATACCTCGACACCCCATCCGGTCGCGCTGGCGGGCATCAATGTCGGCGGACCGACAAGCCTGATTCGGTTCTCCATCTTGCCAAGAAGCAGGATGTTCGATCGGGCCACGCGGGAATGCGCGATGTCACCGCAGATCGCGACCGTCAGCCGCTGGAGCCGCCCCTTGGTGCGTCGAATGGTCAACGCGTCGAGAAGCGCCTGGGTCGGGTGTTCGTGCCGTCCGTCGCCCGCGTTTATCACTGCGCAGTTGACCTTTTGCGCCAGCAGGCTCACCGCGCCGGAGCTCGGGTGGCGGACCACGAGCAGATCCGGATGCATGGCGTTGAGCGTGAGGGCGGTGTCGATGAGCGTCTCGCCCTTTTTGACCGACGATGACTGCATGTGCATGTTCATCACGTCCGCGCCGAGTCGCTTCCCTGCTATTTCGAAACTCGCCTGCGTGCGGGTCGAGTGTTCGAAAAACATGTTGATTTGCGTAAGTCCCGTGAGCGCGGTGTCGTGCTTCACGTCTCGGCGATTCAGGTCAACAAAGGTGTCAGCCAGGTCAAGAAGCGTGGTTATCTCGCCCGGCTCGAGATGCTCGATGCCGAGGAGGTGGCGGGAGCGAAGACTCATGGTCGCTGTATAGTTTGGCCGCCGCTCTCGGAAAAGCCCTTCCGTGTGGCTCTCATTCGGCTGACGCAATGGCCCAGGCCGTTCCCGCAATGCATCCGCCATGACTTCGGCCTTCGGCTTGGCACGGTCCAAAGCCGCAAGCGATCAGTAGCTGTATTCTGCGAATGCCCGCGTCGCGTCCCGTTCCCAGTCGGTCTCGAACAGCCGGATCATTTCGTCCGCGGGCGTCTCGCCCGTCTCAAGTGTCTCCTTAACGGCGTTGAGAAAGTGGGTTTCGTCCGGCAGGAGGCCGTCAGCGCCCTCCTGCGCCCGCGCCTTGAGACCGGCTTCCGCAATTTCGACGACTTCCCGTGCAAGGGCATGCATTCCGATGCCGCCGGTTTCGGCGGCAAGGCCGTCGACCGACGCAGCAACCCGCAACCCTTCCCGCAACTCCGCATCCCAGGTCCTGGCGATGTCCCAGGCCGCATCAAGTGCGGCCTTGTCGTAGACCAGCCCGACCCAGAACGCAGGCAACGCGCAGAGGCGCCGCCACGGTCCTCCATCGGCACCGCGCATCTCGATGAACTTCTTGATGCGTGCTTCCGGGAAAATCGTCGTCAGGTGATCGGCCCAGTCCGACAGCATTGGGATCTCGCCCGGCAGCGCCGGGAGCTTGCCGTCGAGGAAGTCCCGGAAGGACTGGCCGAGAGCATCGATGTAGACGCCATCCCGGAAGACGAAGTACATCGGCACGTCCAGTGCATAGTCCACCCAGGCCTCGAATCCGAACCCTTCTTCGAAGACGAAGGGCAGCATTCCCGTGCGGTCAGGATCCAGGTCCCGCCAGATCCGGCTTCTCCAGCTCTTGTGGCCGTTGAGCTCGCCATGCAGAAACGGCGAATTCGCGAACAGTGCCGTGGCGACCGGTTGCAAGGCCAGCGCCACGCGCAGCTTTTGCACCATGTCCGCTTCGGATTCGAAGTCGAGGTTGACCTGCACGGTGCAGGTTCGCCGCATCATCTGCGTGCCGAGCGTTCCGACACGTTGCATGTAGCCGTCCATCAGCCGGTAACGACCCTTGGGCATGAGCGGCATGTCGTCATGAGTCCAATGAGGGGCCGCGCCGAGGCCGATGAAGCCCGCACCGATCTCGTCGGCCACCGCGCGCACCTCGCGCAGGTGCTCGTTCACTTCGTCACATGTCTGGTGAATGTTCTCAAGTGGCGCACCCGAGAGCTCCAGCTGGCCGCCCGGCTCTAGCGAGATGTTTGCACCGTCCTTGGCAAGGCCGATGACATTGCCGCCCTCGTCGAGAGGCGCCCAGCCATACCTGTCGCGGAGACCTTCGAGGATGGCCTTGATCGAACGAGAACCCCCGTAGGGCAGTGGCTTGAGCGTGTCCTTGCAGTACCCGAACTTTTCGTGCTCGGTTCCGATGCGCCACTCCTCTTGCGGCTTGCAGCCCGAGGCAAGGTACTCGACCAGTTGCTCGCGCCTTTCGATTGGACCGCCGCCAGTCTGCGGAATGGACATTGCATTGCTCACGTCGACAATTCAGGGCTGCTGACTTGCCCGAATTCGCGCTTGTGTCAATCCGGCCTCTTTGCGACGGCTTCCCAAACGATCTGCTCCCCGTCCGCATTCGGACCCGAAACGCGGATTGCAGCGTCAAGGTCTGCGCCGGGCAGTGCGGTAAGTGCGTCAAAGAGCGCCGCTCCGTTGCCCACATTCCCCGAAATCGTAAGGCGTTGTCCGTAAAGGTCGGTGAATTCCCAGAAGAAGTCCGGACCGGTCGAGTTCCGGGTGCCAGGGCGCACCTTGACCCGGACGAGATCGTCGATCGAAATCGCTCCTCCTCCAAGCGAGCTGAAATACGTGATCTTGCGCTCGTCAACCTCTACCCTGCCTGCACCGGTGCTGCGGTCGGGGCGGCGCGCCCTCCGCACGCCCTCGATGAACAGTGCCGCACATACAAGCGCCGCTGCATAGGACAGGCCTCGAACCAGCCCGGTCGTCAAGGCAGCCGCCTGAAGTGAACCGAGCAGGACAATGCCCGAGAGAATCGCTTCCTGCCATCTGGACAGGAAGGCCCTTGCCTCTGGCCGGATCATGCTCACGGGACGCCTCCTCTCAGTGGCCGGTTCCGCCAGCACTCCGTGCCAGCCGCTCTGACGGTTTCCGGCGCAAGCGTCCCCGAATTTCGGCACAGGGTCCAGTCCCGGAACGGTCAAGGCCGGCCGACATGTCATTCAATGCCGGTCGTGGCCCTTGGCAACATGTCAGCGCGGGCCCGGGTTCGCGTCACTTCCAGTCACCGAGGCTTGCCTGCCAGAGCGTCATTGCCGCGACAGCAGCCGTGTCTGCGCGCAACACACGTGGTCCCAGCGAGACCGTGACCGATTGCGGCATCGCGTCGATCATGCGGCGTTCCTCCCCGGAAAATCCGCCTTCCGGGCCAATCAGGATGGCCCACGGGCCAGGCGCCCCCGAAAGCGCGGCTCTCTTGCCCGCTAGCGTCTCGTCGCAGAACATCAACCTGCGGTCCTCGGGCCATGCTTCCAGGATTCGTGTGAGAGCCGACAATTCTTCGACACGGGGCACGCTGGTTCCACCACATTGCTTTGCCGCTTCAATGGCATGGGCTTGAAGCCGGTCTCTCCGAATCCTCTCCGCAACAGTGAACTCGGTTCGGATCGGCATGATGCGGGCCGCGCCCAATTCCGTTGCCTTTTCAACAATGAAGTCCGTGCGGGCTTTCTTGATCGGCGCAAAGAGGAGCCAAAGGTCGGGTGGATTCCTTTGGGCGGCGCTTTGAACGCGGCATTTGAGCGTGCCGTCCCGCTTTCCGGCGCTCGCGATTTCCGCTTCCCATTCACCGTCACTGCCGTTGAAGACGGCCACAAGATCCCCGACCGCCAGCCGCATGACCGAGAACAGGTAATGTGCCTGGTCACGCGCAAGCGCGATCGATTGTCCTTCGCCCAGCGGGTGCTCTACATATATCCTGACTTTCGCGCGCTTCATGGCAGGGAGCATATGACCGAAGGGGCACCGGACGGACAAGTGGCAGACGCGGTTCCGGGGAACTGGGTTGATCGCTGGGCGCCGCTGGCGACGCGCCCATACTTGCGGCTCAGCAGGGCAGACCGGCCAATCGGGACCTGGCTACTCCTGTTGCCCTGCTGGTGGGGACTTGGCGCGGCATCGCTGCATCAGGGAACGCAGATCCTGGAGCATGCCTGGATCGGAATCGGGTGTGCCATTGGTGCATGGTTGATGCGGGGGGCCGGATGCACGTGGAACGACATTACTGACCGCAAGTTCGATGCTGAAGTGGAGCGCACCCGTTCGCGGCCAATTCCTTCGGGACAGATCTCCGTGAGCCGGGCAGCAGTCTGGATGACGGTGCAGGCGCTGGCGGCGTTGCTTGTCCTTCTGACGTTCGGGAGCGCGGCCGTCCTTCTGGGTCTCGCGTCCGTGGTCCTGGTGGTGATCTATCCGTTTGCCAAGCGGTTTACCTGGTGGCCGCAGGTGTTTCTGGGACTTGCCTTCAATTGGGGCGCGCTGCTGGCCTGGGCGGCGGTAACGGGCACGCTTGCCTGGCCAGCTTTGGCAATTTACGTCGCCGGCATTGCCTGGACCCTGTTCTATGACACTATCTATGCCCTGCAAGACCAGAGAGATGACGCGGTTGTCGGCGTGAAGTCTACGGCACGGCTCTTTGGCGCAAGTACAAGACACTGGCTGAACCGCTTCCTTGTCGTTTCAACCGCCGTACTCGGCATTGGACTCGTCGGCGCCGCCGGACCCGGTGAAGGCGTTCTGCAGTCTGGGATCGTGCTCGCCGGAACGCTCGCGTTTGGACTGCATCTGGTCTGGCAGATCACACGGCTGGAAGTCGGCAACCCTGAGCGATGCCTGAAGCTTTTTCGTGCGAATCGTGATGCAGGGCTGATTCCGGTCTTCTTCCTTGGTGCGGCAACCTTCCTGTGATTGCGCGAGACCGGGCCGAAGACTAAAAAGGGAACCATGACCTTCCGGCGGACCGTCTCTCGCCTGCGCGCCATTCCGCATCTGCTGGCGTTGGCTGCAGGAGCAGGTCTGTGTCTTGCTGCAGCGGTCTGGACAAGAAATCTTGTCGAGGCACGAACCTTGATGAGCATAGACGCCGGGCTGTCGCAATCAGGCCATGCGTGGGCAGTTGTCCAGGTCGATGGCCTGCACGTCGTCTTGAGCGGCATTGCCCCGGACGATGCAACGCGATTTGCCGCGCTTTCGACGGCGGGCCGCGCCGCAAGTTCCGCGCGCATCACGGACCAAATGGAAGTTGCCGACCCGGTGGCGATCCAGCCCCCCGAGTTCTTGATCGAAATCCTGCGGTACGACGACGGCGTTTCGCTTGTCGGCCTTGTGCCGTCGTCAATGGATGTCGAAAGCGTCGTGTCGAGTGTCCGGGAACACGTGGATGACGCGCCGATCTCGGATTTGCTTGGAACCGTTGACTTCGAACCGGCTGACGGGTGGTATCGTGCCGTGACTTTCGGCGTTGAGGCGCTCGCGGCCTTGCCACACTCGAAAGTTTCGATCACGGCGTCGCGCGTTGCCATCAATGCCGTGGCCGAGGATGCCGATGACAAGCGGAGGCTGGAAAGGCTGCTGCGTCGGGATGCACCGGCCGGGCTGGAGCTTTCCTTGAGCATCTCTGCACCGCGCCCGGTCGTTGCGCCTTTCACGCTCAGGTTCCTGATCGACAGCAGCGGCGCGCGCTTCGATGCCTGCGCCGCTGACAGCGAAGCGGCGCGAGACACGATCCTTGAAGCGGCCCGAAACGCGGGTCTTGGCGAGGACACGGCATGCATTCTGGCCCTCGGAACGCCTTCGACGCGGTGGGGCGAGGCCGCGGTGGCAGGAATCGTTGCCGTGGCCGAGCTTGGCGGAGGCACGTTCACCATGTCCAATGCAGATGTCACGCTGGCGGCGGAAGCGGGCACGCCGCTTCCACGATTCGAACGTGTCTCGGCAGAACTTGAGGAGGCCCTGCCGCCGGTGTTCTCGTTGAAGGCGATTCTGCCCGAGGAGGTCAAGCAGGACGAAGAGGGCCCGTTGCCGGAATTCATGGCGATCCTTTCACCCGAGGGGCATGTTCAGCTTCGCGGCAAGCTTGGCAGCGATTCAACCCGCGCGGCAGTCGAGAGTCTTGCTGCCGCTCATTTCGGGAGCGATCACGTCTACTCGGCGACCGTGCTGGACCAGGACTTGCCAAGCGGGTGGACGCAGCGCGTGCTGGCAGCGCTGGAGGCGATGCAGTTTCTGAGCAACGGAGTCGCCAGCATCACTGTCGAAAAGGTTGCGATCTCAGGCAATGCGGCATTCGAGGGCGCACAATCTGCGATTGCGCGCGTTCTTTCGGAAAAGTTGGGGGCTGCCGCGTCCTACGAACTGGATGTCGCGCATATTGAAGTCAGCGAACCGCAGAATGAGTTGCCGACGCCCGAAGAATGCATGGCGCGTGTGAACGATGCGGCCGAAAGGAAGAAGATCACGTTCAATCCGGCATCCAGCACGTTCGAGGACGACGCCGTGGAGACCATAGATGCAATTGCAGATGTTCTCCGTGAATGCCAGGGAATCAGGGTCGAGATCGGCGGCCACACCGACAGCCAAGGTCGTGAGACCATGAACCAGCGGCTGAGCCAGGCGCGTGCGGACGCGGTTCTGAATGCAATCTTGGCGCGGCGCGTGCTGGGCACCGGTCTGGTTGCAAAGGGCTATGGCGAAAGCCGGCCCGTAGCAAACAACGACACGGCAGAAGGGCGGGAAGCGAACCGTCGGATCGAGTTCCGCCTGATCGGCGGACCAGTGGACCTGACGGATTCGCCCGGGTCCGACGCGGAGATCCAGGACGACGATGAAGTCATCGAAGCAAGCGACGAAGGAGGCACAGAATGAGCGGAAACGAGTTCATTGCCGCCACGGCGGTCATCCTGTTCGTGACATTCCTTGCGGGCTGGTTCACCCGGTGGCTGGTCACGCGGCTCACGCAGTCCACGCTGTCTGACATGAACGAAGTGGAAACGCTGGTGCAGGCGCTGCACGAGGCGGAATTGGAGCGGGACAGTGCACAGGAGCTGCTTGCAAAGCGCGAGACGGACCACAGGACCGAGATGAATCAGGCTTTGGCGGAACTGAACACCGCCATGGATGGCCTCCGGGAGTCAAGGCACGAGGCAGAAGAGCTTAGGGCGTACATTGAGCGGGCGAACAGTCAGTCCTGAAGCCAGCGAAACCACTTGCCAAGGTCGCGGCCTCGGCGCGCCTCGAGCGCAGCCTGCTTGCTGCCGCATCGCTTTCGTGGCCTTCACAGTGGCCAGACGATCAGGATCATCGGAACCGCAACAAACATGACCAGAACTTCAAGCGGCAGACCCATCCGCCAGTAGTCGCCAAAATGATATCCGCCCGGGCCAAGGATGATCGTGTTGTTCTTGTGACCGACAGGCGTAAGGAACGCGCATGATGCGGCGACCGCGACCGCCATGAGCCACGCGTCCGGGTTCGTTCCCGTTGCCGCTGCAATGCCCAGCGCAACCGGCGCGGCGATCAATGTCGTCGCAACGTTGTTCAGAAAGTCCGAAAGGGTCATGGTCACGACCATCAGCACCACAAGTGCGACCCAAGCCGGGAAACCTTGCGTCGCCGCCAGGATTTGGCCGGCGATCAAGCCTGCCCCGCCGACCGCCTCGAACGCTTCGGCAAGGGGCACGAGGCTTGCGAGAAGAACAATGACCTTCCACTCGATCGATTCGTAGACCTCGCGGCCCGTGACGAGCCCGACGGCGACGAAGCCGACCACCGCTGCGGCAAGGGCGGCCGGCAAAGGCATCCAGCCTGCCACTGCGCAGGCGATGGCGGCAAGAAAGATGCCGACCGAAAGCCAGGCCTTCGAGCGCTGAACAACTGGCGTCTCGCGGCCTTCGAGCGGCAACACGCCCATCCAGGTTGCCGCCGCCGCATTCCGTTCCGGCGTGCCCAGCAACAGGAGGACATCGCCGGGCCTGACGGCAAGGAGACGAACCCGATCACGGAAACGTCGGCCGTTGCGCGACACGCCCAGGAGCGTGACCGCATGCCGGTGCAGCAACTTCAGGCTGCGCGCCGTCCGGCCCGCGATCCGCGCTCCTTCCGGCACGATGGCCTCCGTGAGCACGAGGCCGCCGGAAGTCACGGTCCCGGTGTGCTTTTCCGAACCCGCAAACTCAAGCTCGCCCTGCCCCATGAACGCCTCGATGGCACCAGGCTCACCCTCAACGACGATGAAGTCGCCGGGCCGGACTTCCTGCATGGCCGCAAAGCCAGGCTGACGACGCCCGCCGCGGACGATGCCGAGCACGTGCACGTCGTGTTCATCGGCAAGCGGATAGAAGTCTCCCACCGTCTGTTTCTTCTCGTCGAACCTTTCCCCAACTCGCAGTTCCGCAACGTAACGGCCTTGCGCGATTTCGCGCTCGTTTCCCCATGCGCCGTCCCGTTGGGGCAGCAACCGCCAGCCCAGAACTGACACAAATGCGATCCCGGCGGCGGCGACTGCCAGCCCGACAGGCGCGAAGTCGAACATGCCGAACGGCGCGCCCAGGGCTTCCTGGCGATATCCGGCAATGACGATGTTTGGCGGCGTACCGATCAGCGTGATCATTCCGCCCAGTATCGTGGCAAAGGATAGGGGCATAAGTGACCGGGAGAGCGCGCGTCTGGCCTTCGTTGCGGTCTCGGAATCAAGCGGCATCAGCAGCGCGAGCGCGGCAACGTTGTTTATCACTGCGGAAATCCCCGCACCGACAATGGCCATGATCGCAATGTGCAACGGCAGGGGCCGTTCGCTGTCAAGAAGCCTGGCGGCAAGCTTCTCGATGGCGCCCGACCCGATGAGGCCGCGCGAGATCACCAGGACCAGCGCAATGACTGCCACCGCGGAGTGCCCAAAGCCGGAGAACATCTCCTCCCTCGGCACGAGTCCGATCATGGCAGCCAGAACCAGCGCCCCGAAGGCCACGAGATCATACCGGATGCGCCCCCAGGCCAACAACGCGAAGAGCACGACAAAAATGGCGAGAATCAGGGCCTGGTCTTCAGGCAATTCAAGTCACCGCATCGGACAGGCAAGCACAGATCCGCTGCAGGGCGAACCCGTAGCCTGCCGTTCCGCAACCGACGATGACCGCGTCGGCGCGCCCTGAAACGTAGGAACTGTGCCGGAACTCCTCGCGGGCATGGATGTTCGACAGATGCACCTCTGCAACCGGACCCTCGAACATGTTGAGGGCATCCAGAATGGCGATGGATGTGTGCGAATAGGCACCGGGATTGATGACGATGCCGGCGCAACTGTCGCGGGCCTCGTGAATCCAGTCCACAAGCTCGCCTTCGTGATTCGACTGGCGCAGTTCGGTCCTGTAGCCGAATGATGCCGCAGCCTCGGCGCAGAGGCTGGCGACATCGTCAAGCGTCTCGTTCCCGTAGATTTCGGGCTCCCTCGAACCGAGCATGTTCAAGTTCGGGCCGTTCAGGATCAGGATCGTCTTTGTCATGTGCCCTCCTAACCCAAGTGAGCGGCCTTGGACAATTGACCGGCAACAATTTCACGAAAGGTGCGTTGCTGCGGCGAAACAGCCGAGGCCCTTGGCGGATCTCCGAGGCAGCGGACCATGCCTTGAAACGGCACTCTCGGGACGGATTTTCCGAGATTCGGGATGACTGTCGCGCACGGGATCCTGAGATGCGCAAGGCCACAAAATATATTGCCAAAGTGGTGACATTCGGCCCCGAAACGCCTATATCTTGTTACAGGGCAGCAAGGATGGACGGCATGGCACTGGCCGCAGAGGCAACGGAAGAGTACCGTGCCGAATCAATCAAGGTTCTCAAGGGGTTGGAGGCGGTTCGAAAGCGCCCCGGAATGTATATCGGGGACACGGATGACGGCTCGGGCCTGCATCACATGGTCTACGAAGTCGTGGACAACGGCATCGACGAGGCGCTTGCCGGGCATGCCGACGAGGTGACGGTCATGCTGCATGCCGATTCGAGCGTGTCGGTGACGGACAACGGACGGGGAATACCGGTCGACATACATGCCGAGGAAGGCGTGTCTGCGGCTGAGGTCATCATGACCCAGCTCCATTCCGGCGGCAAGTTCGACCAGAATTCCTACAAGGTGTCCGGCGGCCTTCATGGCGTTGGCGTCAGCGTCGTGAACGCGCTTTCGGAGTGGCTGGAGCTACGGATCTGGAGAGACGGCAAGGAACACTTCGCCCGTTTCGAAGGTGGTGAAACCAGCAAGCACCTGAAGGTTGTTGGAGGCGCTGACGGTCGGCACGGCACGGAGGTACGGTTCCTGGCCTCCAGATCGACCTTTTCCGATCTCGACTACAGCTTCAAGATCCTGGAAAGCCGCCTGCGCGAACTGGCGTTCCTGAACTCCGGCGTTCGCATACGGCTCCGCGACGAACGTCCGGCAGAGACCCAGGAGAGCGAGTTTTGCTACGAGGGCGGCGTGCGCGAATTCGTCCGCTACCTCGACCGGTCGAAGACGCCTCTTGTCAGCGAGCCGATTTTCATCTCGGGCGGACGTGACGGCATCTCGGTCGAGGCGGCGCTTTGGTGGAACGACAGCTATCACGAGAGCGTCCTGCCGTTCACGAACAACATACCCCAGCGGGATGGCGGCACTCACCTTGCGGGGTTTCGCGGCGCCTTGACACGCACGCTCAATCACTATGCGGGCGCTTCCGGAGTGGCACGGAAGGAAAAGGTCAGCTTCACCGGCGACGACGCCCGCGAGGGCCTCACCTGCGTCCTGAGCGTCAAGGTCCCGGATCCGAAGTTTTCGTCCCAGACAAAGGACAAGCTCGTCTCATCCGAGGTTCGTCCTGCCGTAGAGAGCCTGATGAACGAGCGCCTTGCCGAATGGTTCGAGGAGAATCCCGGCCCGGCAAAGCTGATCGTCACCAAGATCGTCGAGGCCGCCCTTGCCAGGGAGGCGGCGCGGAAAGCGCGCGAGATGACGCGGAAGAAGTCGGCGCTCGATGTCGCGTCCTTGCCGGGCAAGCTGGCCGATTGCCAGGAAAAGGATCCGGAAAAGCGCGAGATATTCCTTGTCGAGGGAGACAGTGCGGGAGGTTCGGCAAAGCAGGGCCGTGCCCGGGCCAACCAGGCCGTGCTGCCGTTGCGCGGCAAGATCCTCAATGTCGAGCGTGCCAGGTTCGACCGGATGCTTTCGAGCCAGGAAATCGGGACGCTGATCACTGCCCTCGGCACGGGCATCGGACGCGACGAGTTCGACATCTCGAAGCTGCGGTACCACAAGATCATCATCATGACGGATGCAGACGTGGACGGCGCCCATATCCGAACACTGCTTCTGACCTTCTTCTTCCGGCAGATGCCGGAGACCATCGAGGGCGGATACCTCTACATAGCGCAACCGCCGCTCTTCAAGGTCACGCGCGGCAAGTCCGAGGTCTATCTGAAGGACCAGGCCGCACTTGATGACCACCTGATCGAACTTGGCGTTGACGGCGCGATCCTGCGGCTGGCAAGCGGCGAGGAAATCGTGGCAAAGGACCTGCTTCGAGTCGTCGAGGAGGCTCGCCAGGTTCGCCGTGTCCTCCAGGCTTTTCCTGCACATTATCCGCACACGATTCTCGAACAGGCGACCGTCGCCGGGGCGTTTCTGGAAGATCGGGTCAATACCGACCTTCAGGGGACGGCGGATGCCGTGGCGCGGCGTCTTGACCAGGTGGCGGTCGAATACCAGCGGGGCTGGCGCGGAAGAATCACGCAGGATCACGGCATCCGTTTGACGCGCATGCTGCGAGGGGTCGAAGAGGTCCATACGCTCGACGGCCCCGTGCTGCGTTCCAGAGAGGCGCGGCGACTCGGCAAGTTCACGAAGGCGCTGCAGGAAGCTTATGGCGAACCCGCGACGTTCATGCGACGTGACCGTGATACGCCTGTCCATGGGCCGCTCGACCTTCTGGCAGCGATCCTTGACGAGGGCGAGAAGGGCCTGAGCCTGCAACGGTACAAGGGCTTGGGCGAGATGAATCCGGACCAGCTCTGGGAGACGACCCTTGATCCCGAGGCACGCACTCTCCTCCAGGTGAAGGTCGAGGACCAGGTCGAGGCCGACGATCTGTTCTCCAAGCTCATGGGCGATGTCGTCGAGCCGCGTCGCGAGTTCATCCAGCAAAACGCGCTCCGCGTGGAGCATCTGGATTTCTGAGCGAGTTCGGCACGCGTGCAGGCGCCTCGCCTTCATGAACGAGGAGTCATGATCCACACGAATTCGGCCGGTTGTTCGAGCGAGCGGACGGCCACCCGCCTTGCAGTGGCCGTCCGTCCGTTTGACGTGCGTCAGTTCGCCGCCTCGCGCGCCATTTCCTTCCCGGTCTCCTGATCGACCATCTTCATGGCCAGGCGCACCTTGCCGCGATCGTCGAAGCCCAGGAGCTTCACGTAAACCGACTGTCCCTCCTTGAGAACGTCGGATGGATGGCCTAGGCGACGGTTCTCGATCTGGCTGACATGCACGAGCCCGTCGCGCTTTCCGAAGAAGTTCACGAAGGCGCCGAAGTCGACGATCTTCACGACCCTGCCCTTGTAGATCTTGCCCTCTTCCGGCTCGGCCACGATGGCGTGGATCATCTCATGAGCCTTCTTGATGGCCTCACCGTCGGGCGAGGCGATCTTGATGACACCATCGTCGTTGATATCGACCTTGGCGCCGGAGACCTCGACGATCTCGCGAATCACCTTGCCGCCGGACCCGATAACTTCCCTGATCTTGTCCGTTGGGATGCTCATGGTCTCGATGCGCGGAGCGTGGATGCTGAATTCACCTGCTGACGACAGGGCCTTGTTCATTTCCCCAAGGATGTGCATCCGGCCCGACTTGGCCTGATCGAGCGCCTTTTCCATGATCTCGGGCGTGATTCCCGCCACCTTGATGTCCATCTGCAGCGACGTGATTCCGTTTTCGGTTCCCGCGACCTTGAAGTCCATGTCGCCTAGGTGGTCCTCGTCGCCCAGAATGTCCGTCAGTACTGCGTAGGAGCCGTCCTCTTCCAGGACGAGACCCATGGCCACGCCAGCGACTGCCGCCTTCACCGGCACCCCGGCGTCCATCATCGACAGGGACGAGCCGCAGACCGTTGCCATTGACGACGAGCCGTTGGATTCGGTGATTTCCGACACAAGGCGGATCGTGTAGGGGAAGTCGGTTGCGCTGGGCAGGACAGCCTGGAGGGCGCGCCAGGCAAGCTTGCCATGGCCAATCTCCCGGCGTCCGGGCGGTCCGACGCGACCCACTTCACCGACCGAATAGGGCGGGAAGTTGTAGTGCAGCAGGAAGTTTGAACGGAAATTTCCGTGCAGGGCGTCGACGATCTGCTCGTCGTCTCCGGTGCCCAGCGTCGTGACGATGAGCCCCTGCGTTTCCCCTCGAGTGAATAGCGCGGAGCCGTGGGTGCGGGGAAGCAGTCCCGTCTCGCAGGCGATCTGGCGAACTTCGTCGGTCTTCCTTCCGTCGATGCGGCGTCCGTTCTTGACGACGTCGCCTCGGAGTATCGAGGATTCGAGCTTCTTGAGAGCGGTTCCGAGATTCGGATCCTGGAGTTGCTCGTCCGTCAGACTCGCCTTGATCGCGGCCCTTGCGGCGCCAACGGCGGTCACGCGTTCCTGCTTGTCGAGGATGGCGTACGCGTCACGCATCTGCCCTTCGCCAGCGGCAATCACCGTGCCGAGCAACTCGGAGATGTCCGGCGGTGTGAACTCGAACGGCTCGCTGGCGGCTTCCTCCGCAAGCGCGATGATCAGGTCGATGACGGGCTGTATCTGCCCATGTGCAAAAGTCACCGCACCAAGCATCTCGGCTTCAGACAATTCGTAGGCCTCGGATTCGACCATCATGACTGCTTCCCGCGTTCCGGCGACCACAAGATCGAGGCGCTGCTCTGGATTGTTGCGCAGGTTTTCCATGTTCTCGACCGTGGGATTGAGAACGTATTCGCCATTTTCGAAGCCCACCCGGCAGCCGGCGATCGGTCCCATGAACGGTGCGCCCGAAAGCGTCAGAGCGGCCGAAGCTGCAATCATGGCGACGATGTCGGGATCATGGACGAGGTCATGCGAAAGCACGGTGCAGATGACCAGGACCTCGTTCTTGAATCCCTCGATGAACAGAGGTCGAATCGGACGGTCGATCAGACGCGAGGTCAGCGTCTCCTTTTCGGTCGGTCGCGCCTCGCGCTTGAAGAACCCGCCGGGCACCTTGCCGGCGGCGTAGTATTTCTCGTTGTAGTGGACGGTCAGTGGAAAGAAGTCTTGTCCTTCCCGCTGTTCCCGGGCGAATGTCACGTTTGCCATGACCGTCGTTTCGCCGTAGGTGGCGACCACCGAGCCATCTGCCTGGCGGGCGATCTTGCCTGTTTCCAGCGTCAGCGTATCATCGCCCCACTGGATCGATTTCTTCACTTCGTTGAACATTTTGGTATCCTGTGTGAGATCAGGAGGCCCTCCTCCTGTCCCGTTGAATTGGCGGCCCCATTGCCGCCGACCCCAATCCTCATGCATCACGCCGGGGTCAGAGCGTCACGTCTCAGATGCGCGGGCCTTACAGCACTTGTCAGGAATTGGAAAGAGAGTGCGTCCGGTTCGGCGAACACGTGTCTGGCATGCGGAAAGCGAACCAGGCCTGGAGATGCGTCTTGGCATCCTTTGTCACAACCGGATCAAGGTTTCCCGCTCTCGCGCTGGTGACGATTCGTTCCTGTGGCCGCTCGCTGCCTCCTTTCCCGATCTTGTGCGACAATCGAGGCGTCACCGCAAACTGCCGTGCAAAATCCACACCGGTGGCTTTCTTGCATTTTCGTGCCCGCGGCGGACATTGCCGACACCACGTGTGTTGCGTCTTGGGCAGGTCTTCGCGCTTCGAGCGCAGTCTTCCGGGCGCAAACCTGCCCCGTCGGCCCGACGCACGGCGGCAGCGGCGCCTTCGCAAACGGGAGCCAGAACTGAGCCGCGCTGCAGGTTCGGCCGCGGTTTGCGGAGATCGCTGGCAGAGGTCAGGACAATCATGTCCGGACGCTTCCGATCCCGGAATTGCGCCGAGGCCCGGTGCAGGATCTCAAGCTGGCCGAGTCCGTTGATGGCCCTAGGAAACTACGCTCTTGTCGCTATCAACATCGCGCTTGCTGGAATGGCCGCCAAAATGATAGGGCTGCACCATGCTCAGTCCGCCCCTGAGAATTGGTGAGCAGTTGTGGTCAAGTCAGCAAATCGTTGTGGCGTACTGTGAGTGAAGTTCTCGTCGTAGGCATTGCGGTTGTAGATTTCGTGTTCGCATTGGATGCGCTTCCTCGGCGTGCCGCCAAGTACCGCGCGGATGCGGCAGGAATCGTTGGGGGCGGTTGTGCCGCCAACGCGGCGGTTGCCGTAGCGCGACTTGGAGGCAATGCCCTGTTGTGTGCACGGTTGGGAGATGACTTTCTTGGCGATCTGATCCTTTCGGATCTTGGATTCGAAGGCGTCGACACGACGTTGGTGAAGCGCATGCCTGGTTCCAAATCCCCGTTCAGTTCTGTCTACGTGGATCAGACAGGTGAACGGCAGATCGTGAACTTCCGCGGCAGCGGTTTGGCCGAGGAACCGGACTGGCCGGACCACGCCCCCAAACCTGACGCCGTTTTGGTTGATGCCCGCTGGCCCGCAGCGGCGATTCGCGCACTTGAACTCGCGCGTGCATTGGATGTGCCGGGCATCGTGGACGCCGAAGCTTCGGCCGAGGAATCCATACTCGCTCGGGCAAGTCACGTCGCCTTCTCTCGCGATGGGCTCTTGTCCTTTGCCGGCGGCCAGCAGATCGAGGCGGCATTGCATGCCGCTGACGAGCGACTGCCTGGATGGGTCTCGGTCACTGACGGCGAGGACGGGGCATTCCATGTGGACGCTGACGGGTTGAAGCATACACCTGCCTTCTCAGTCGAGACCAAGGACACGCTCGGCGCGGGCGACATCTGGCACGGAGCCTTCGCGCTCGCGCTCGCGGAAACATCGGACGAAGGTCATGCGGTATGGTTTGCCAACGCTGCAGCCGCACTGAAATGCACTGAATTCGGGGGTCGCAAAGGCTGTCCCGACCGCGAGGCTTTGGAACGATTTCTGAAGGAAAGCACGTGAAGGACTTGACCCACGGCAATCAGATTTGCCTGCGCCGCATGGCCGACGAAGGCGGCACTTTCGAAGTGACGGTGGCGGACAAGCGTCCGCCGATCAAGTGGCCGACCGCGGCTCGTCGCGGCGTTGCATTGGCTCCGTTCTTGCGTGGGTCGTGGGGGCTGAGATGAGACTCGGCATACTCCCCCTTGGCCGACCGACCTTTGACGTCGCCTTTGCCGAAGACAGCCTCGCGGCGATGCTGTCAGCACTGGATGCAACTAGGCACGAGATCATTGGTCCCCGTACGCTGCTGCTTGACGAGGGAGCCACACGCGCGGGCATGGCCGAGTTGCAGTCGGCGGGCGTGGATCAGGTGCTGATCCTTCAAGTGACCTTTACAGATGCCTCGATGACCGTCGCGGTCGGCGCGAGCTTTGATCAGCCACTGTCGATCTGGGCCATCCCCGAGCCGCGCAACGGCGGGCGACTCAGGCTCAATTCCTTCTGCGGGCTCAACCTTGCGGCCCATGCCCTGGGGCTGAACGATCAGGAATTTGGCTGGCTCTACGCCGAACCTTCGGGAGAGATCGGTGAAGACTTGAAGGCGCTGTTTCGTGGTGCGCGTCCGGCAAGAGATCTGCCTCTGGGTGCCGTGCCTGCGGCGACGCGCGAGGGCGAAGCCATTGCAAAGGCGATTCGGGGGCGACGCATCGCCCGGATTGGCGAACATCCCGTCGGGTTCGACACCTGTGCTTATGACCCCGGCTTGCTCAAGGTCCTGGCCGGCGTCGAAGTTGATACGATGGACCTCGATGACCTTTTTGCCGCCGCTCGTGCAGCCACATCCGAGACCGCCAAGGCCCTTCGCGCCGAAGTTGCCGGGCAGTTGGACGGGCTGGACGATGTGGACCAGAGCGAACTCGACCGTTCACTGCGGCTGAAGGCCGGGCTGGACGATCTGCGAAGCAAGGGGCGCTACGACGCTTTTGCCATCCGGTGCTGGCCCGAGACCTTCACGGAATATGGCGGCGCGGTTTGCGGGCCAGCGGCGATGATGGGCGTGGCTCGCGTGCCCTGCGCTTGCGAAGCCGACGTCTACGGCGCGCTGACCCAATTGATCCTCTCGCAGGCGGCACAAGCGCCGGTGTTTCTGACCGATCTGGTCGACATGGATGTTCGCGACAATACCGGCGTGGTCTGGCACTGCGGGCAGGCACCGCTCTCCATGCGCGATCCGGCGTGTCCTGCCGAAGCAACCATCCACACCAACCGAAAGCAGCCACTGCTCCTTCAATTCACGCTCAAGCCCGGCCCCGTGACCTTTCTGCGGATCAGTCAGGCCAAGGGTCGCCCGCACATGGTGCTGGGACATGGCGAGATGCTGCGCCGTCCGATGGCGTTTACCGGCACCTCTGGTGTGGTGCGGTTCGAACGTGGGGTTGGCGCGGTGCTGGACGATATCATCGCCTCAAGGCTCGAACACCATTTGGCGCTGGCTTATGGCGATCACCGCGCGATGTTGCGCGGCGTGGCCGGGGCTATGGGTCTGCCGCTTTTGGAGCTTTGACATGAGCAAAAGAGACGGTTTGAACGGTTCGGGCATGATGATGCCAGGATCGACATCGATCTACCGGGGCTTTGCGGCCAGCCCACGCGCGAATTTGAAGGAATCGCGATCGAACTGCAGATCTGGCCCGCCGCAAACTTTTTGGGATTTGCCCAAGCGATGCTGCGCGCCCGGCAATACCTATCGCCAGCACACGCAACTTAACTTCTCAGAGGAAACGACATGAGCGAATTCAATGGCTTGCTGCTTGAGGCCAACTTGATTGACGGAGCCTGGACCGGTGCCGAAAGCGGTTCAGCGATCGATGTGACGAACCCCGCGACGGGCGAGGTTATCGGAACCGTGCCAAACTGCGGTGCCGAAGAAACAGCGCGCGCGATCGAGGCTGCGGCGAGGGCATTTGACAGCTATGCCCGCAGCGATCTTTCGCAGCGCGTGCGTTTGCTTCAAGACCTTCATGACGCGCTGATGGACAACCAGGAGGCGCTTGCGCTTCTGTTGACCTCTGAGCAGGGGAAGCCTCTGCCCGAAGCGCGGGGCGAGATTGCAATAGGCGCAGCCTATGTCCGCTGGTTCGCCGAGGAAATCCGACGTGCCAAGGGCGAGATTGTGCCGTCCCCAACGCGTGACCGGCAGCTTCTGGTGACGCACCATCCCGTGGGCGTCGTCGGTGCAATCACGCCGTGGAATTTCCCATCTTCCATGCTCGCCCGCAAACTTGGGCCTGCATTGGCTGCTGGCTGTACAGTCGTGGCCAAGCCGGCTACCGCGACCCCGTATTCCGGTCTGGCTTGGGGCAAGTTGTGTCAGGACGTGGGCTTTCCTGATGGTGTGGTGAATGTCCTGACCGGTTCCGCCCGCGCCATCGGCGGGGCGATCATGGACAGTCCGACGGTGCGCAAGGTCACCTTCACCGGCTCGACCGAGGTCGGCAGGACACTCATCCGGCAAGCGGCCGACACCGTAAAGAAAGTGTCGATGGAGTTGGGCGGCAACGCGCCGTTCCTGGTGTTTGACGATGCCGATCTCGACGCGGCTGTCGAGGGAGCAATGATCGCAAAGTACCGCAACGCAGGACAGACATGCGTATGCACCAACCGGTTCTACGTGCAGGCAGGGGTATACGATGCCTTTGTCTCCAAGCTGAAAGTCGCGACGGCCTCACTCGTCGTGGGCAATGGTGTCGAAGAGGGCGTCACGCAGGGACCCCTGATTGACGAAGCCGCGGTCCGGAAGGTTGAAGAGCTGATTGTCGACGCGACCGGAAAAGGCGGCACCATCATCCAAGGCGGACGACGCCATGGCATAGGCGGCACTTTTTTCGAGCCAACGACGATTGCCAACGCAACTCCTGACATGCGCTTTGCCACCGAGGAGATCTTCGGACCGCTTGCGGCGGTGTTCCGGTTCGACGACGAGGAAGAGGCCATTGCAGCTGCCAACGCCACCGAATACGGGCTCGCCGCCTATGCTTACACGCGCGATCTTGGTCGTGCATTCCGGTTGAACGAAGGACTGGACTACGGCCTGATCGGCATCAATGCCGGACTGATCACCACCGTCGAGGCACCGTTTGGAGGATTGAAACAAAGCGGCATGGGCAAGGAAGGCGGAAGCCAGGGTCTCGATGACTATCTCGAAACAAAATACATGTGCGTGGCGGGGTTGAATGCATGATCTTGATCACCGAGTTCATGGATGAAGCGGCAGTGGAGCGGCTGGAAGCGGCGCATCCAACCAGCTATGCCCCCCAGTTGGCTGACCGGCCCGAGGAGCTGGCCGCCCGAGTGGACGTTGTCCAGGCGTTGATCGTGCGCAATCGTACCCAGGTCACTGCTGCCCTGCTGGACGCGGCATCCAAATTGAAGGTGGTTGGACGGCTGGGCGTGGGGCTCGACAACATCGATCTTGACGCCTGCAATGCGCAGGGTGTCGAGGTGATCCCGGCCATCGGCGCCAATGCTCAATCGGTGGCCGAGTACGTGGTTGCGAACGCGCTGGTCTTGCTCAGGGGCGCCTACCAGTCCAATGAGCGCATGTTGGCCGGCGATTGGCCGCGCGCAGATTGCTCCGGGCGCGAGGCATCGGGGCGGCGACTGGGGCTGATCGGCTTTGGCGCCAGCGGGCAAGAGACCGCGCGACTTGCACGGGCGCTGGGCATGCAGATAATGGCATTCGACCCGATGCTGCCGCCTGAGCACCCCGCATGGCAAGGCACCCAATCGGCCAGCTTGGACGAAGTCATGGAGCAGGCGGATGTGATCAGCATCCACGTCCCGCTAACAGACCATACCCGCCATATGATCAATGCAGACCGGCTGGCGCAGATGAAGACCGGCGCCGTGGTGATCAATGCCGCCCGAGGCGGCGTGGTCGATGATGCCGCGCTGGCAGAGGCCCTGCATCGGGGGCAGATCGCGGGCGCAGCGCTTGACGTGTTTGAGATCGAGCCCTTGACACGGGATGCGGCACAAGTCTTCGCAGGAATTCATAATCTTGTCCTTACGCCGCATATCGCTGGTGTCACCAAGGACAGCAACATCCGTGTAAGTGCCATGATCGCAGATCAAGTGCTTGACCGGCTCGCATAGGAAGACCGGTGCCCAAGGAAATGGGAATCTGATCACCCCTTCCTGGCGACGGGCTTGGAACCGAGCAGCTTGACTGAATCTCGAATGGTCAGAATCCCATGGCAGTGACAATTCTGCCACGGCTTCACGACGCTTCTCGCCGACCTCGGCACGCTGACGCTGAACGAGGTGACGCTGCCGGGCAGTCCAGACCACGCCTTCCCGCTGGTGGCGAAGCCGACCGAGCTGCAGGGCCGCGCGTTCGAGTTGCTGGACATCGACCCGGCCAAGGATGTTGCCATGTAAGCGACAGGTCGAAACCGCCGGATTCCGCCCTTGGCCCCTTTTTTTTTGCGAAGGATTCCTGTCTGAACCCGGAATGAAGATCCGGCTAGTTGTCGAACGCAGGTGCCCCTTCGCTTCTTGGGTCTCTCCTGCTCTGCAAATTCGTTGCGTCGCGGCTACTGTCGCAGCATTGTACCGTTGTGTTCGCCGTTGGGACTTGTCAGGTAGCCGGCATGGACCTGAGTCAACTGCCCCCCGCATTTTCCGGGCCCTCGGCATGGACCGGTCGCGAGATGCGCGACCGTACCGATTGGATCGTTGCCCTGACCGAGGATCAGGTGGACGAGATCGAAGTCGCGGCACGGCGCTTCCTTTCCACACGTGGCGATCCGGGAAAGATCAGGGCGGAAGACTTCCCTTTGTCACAGCTCTCCGGGCACCTTGTGCAACTTCGGGACACCCTCCTTCACGGCCGTGGTTTCGAGGTGATCAGGGGCCTGCCGGTCGCGGGCTACGACCAGCGCCTTGCCGCAACGATTTTCTGCGGGATCGGCGCGCATTTGGGCAAAGCGCGTTCGCAAAACGCGCAAGGGCATGTTCTCGGTCATGTGCGCGATCTCGGGGCGAGTCCGGATGACCCGAACAGCCGGATCTACCAGACCCGTGCGCGGCAGACGTTTCATACGGACAGTGCGGACGTCGTGGGGCTTCTTTGCCTGCGCGAAGCCCGGAAAGGGGGCGACAGCCTTCTCGTGAGCGCTGAAGCGATCTACAACCGGATGCTGCAAGAGCGGCCCGATCTGCTGGCATTGCTCTTTGACCCAATCGCGACGGATCGTCGGGGCGAGGTTCCGGAAGGGATGAAGCCCTATACCGAGATTCCGCCCCTGTCCTGGCATGAAGGTCATCTGACGGTCTATTACCAGCGGCAGTACATTGACAGCGCCAGCAGGTTTCCGGACGCGATGCGCTTGACGCCGGTACATGTCGATGCGCTGGACATGTTCGACAGGTTGGCAAACGATCCGGATCTTCATCTCTCGATGCGGCTGCGGCCTGGTGACATGCAGTTCGTCTACAACCATGGCCAGCTTCACGACCGCACGGGTTTTCTGGACTGGCCGGATCCGGAACGGAGACGGCACCTTCTGCGGCTCTGGCTGAGCGTGCCGGGCGATCGCCCATTGCCGCCCGTATTCGCACAGCGCTACGGCTCGATCACGATCGGCGACCGCGGCGGAATCGTTACTCCGGAGACAAGGCTCCACGCTCCGATCGACGTCTGACTTTCAGACGTTGATTTCCTCGTATTCGCTGCAGCTTCGACCGATCGTGGCGAGGCCTTCCTCAAGGTAGTCGGGCAGCAGCGGTGTTCCGACGAGATACTCCGCGGTGCGGTCGTTGTGCTGGCTGAATGCCAGGCCCTTCGCCTCGGCCCAGCTGTCCGGGCCGTCGCCACGTCCCATCCACATGATGGCGACGAGATCGACCTGGGCTCCGTCTGACAGATCCGAGATGAAGGACTTCAATTCTGTTTCAACCGGATCCGATGGCCGGTCCTCGAGAACCGCGGCATCGATGTCGTCATCGTCGAGCGGCGATGCATCGGGGTCGGAAGATGCGGTCTTGACGTCGAATTCGCGCGACTTGGCGATGATGAAGCAGACCGTGTCAAGCGGCACCCGGATGTCGGGCAGTTCGCTGTCAGGCGTTTGTCGGCTGAGCGTCATGGATACGGCCTCCTGAATTGCATCCAGATTGCCAAGTATCCGGGCGATTGTGAATGCCTCGGTTCAGGAATGGTCAGGCATGGCGAATGTCTCGGCGCGCCCGTGCCCGCCGGTGGTGTCAATCCCATGCTGCAAACAGTGTGTTAGCGGCGAAGGCCAAGCCGCTGGATGAGATCCTGGTAGCGCGACACGTCCTTGCGTTTCACGAAGTCCAGGAGCTTTCGGCGCTGCGCGACAAGTTTCAAAAGGCCGCGGCGCGAATGGTTGTCCTTCTTGTGGGTCTTGAAGTGCTCGGTCAGGGTCGCGATGCGGGTCGACAGGATGGCAACCTGAACCTCGGGCGAACCGGTGTCGCCCTCCTTCGTGCCATATTCCTTGATGACACGTGCCTTCTCTTCAGCGGTGATCGACATCGGGGTCTCCTTTTTGGTTCATGGCACAAGCCGGGATGTCGTCCAGCAGGGCCCGTGGAGGTCGGATGCGCGCATATAGTCGGCGCCACGGCGATTGAAAAGGGCCTTTTTTCGCGCAACGGTCGCGGAGCCGTCCTGGATTCAGGGACGCGTCAAGCCGCACGGCAAGGGATCGAATTGCCACGAAGCCCGCGATTCTCAACCAACAAGTTCGCGCAATGGCGTGGGTCTTGACCGGTAGGAGACATAGAGTGGATGCCGGGGGTGCCCTGAACTGGTCACGCCAAGGGCAAGCAAGGGCTTCGACGATGCGAGGAGGAGTTTGAGCACCGATTGCCCCTGTCCGCGATGTGCGCCGTGAATGCCCCAGGCGCACAGGACGTCGTCGGCCCAATCAACGGCGACAAGAATCTGCGCCCTGTTGTCCGGTCCTTCGGGCGTTTGTGCGCGCCTGAGCAGCGACGGATCGGTTTCTCGAAGGGCAAACAGGTTGCAGACCCGGAACCCGCCATAGCCAAGCATGCGGGCGCGCCGCTCGCATCGCTCGATAGTGGGGTCGTTCGCACGCTCTGTTGCCGTCGACGGATTCAACATGATGTAGAGAAAACGGCGGTCGTCGGGGTTCCAGATGCGCGTCAGCGAATAGCGGTACCTATTGCACGCCGAATAAACCGCCTCGCTGACCCGATGCCCGTCGTCGTGGCGTCGCGTTACTAGGTTCATGGTCGGAACACCCGGTCAGGACGAAACTCGCCCGACATGTAGGTGCCGATGGCAACCGGATGTCCCCGATGCGCCGCCCAGCACCTTTCCCCGAAAGCAGCATCGGAGGCGATGACCAGTCCAGGACTGCCGTTGCGGATGCGGGCGACGGCTTCCTCCGAGACCTGGACCTGCGCCAGATTGGCAAGGCCGGTTTCGAGCGGAAGGATCAGTTCGTCAATCTCCGGGGTCCGGGCCAGCGGCTCGATCCGGTCGAACGCGACCGCATGGTCGACATGAAAGGGTCCGGACCATGTGCGGCGCAGCTGGACAACGTGAGCTTCGGTGCCGAGCGCGTGGCCAAGATCGCGCGCGATGGAGCGCACATACGTTCCCTTGCCGCAAACCATTTCGAGGGTGACATGGTCGGGGTCGGGCCGATCGACGAGGCTGAGGCTTTCGACATGGACGGGCCTTGGCGCAATCGGCACGTCCTCGCCGGCCCTGGCCCGTTCATACGCGCGTTCCCCGTCAATCTTGATTGCGGAATACGTGGGCGGAACCTGCTCGATGCCGCCTTCAAACGTCGCCAGCGCGGCCTGCAAGGCTTCGTCGCCAGGTCGCACGTCAGAAGAGGCGATGACCTCGCCTTCCGCGTCATCAGTGTCAGTCGCCTGGCCAAGGCGAATCGTGAACTTGTAGGCCTTTGATGCGTCGGTGACATAGGGAATGGTCTTCGTGGCTTCGCCGAGTGCCACGGCGAGCAGGCCGGAAGCTGCCGGGTCGAGCGTGCCCGCGTGCCCGGCCTTCCTTGCATCGAGCGCCCATCTGATCTTGTTGACCACGGCCGTCGATGTCGGTCCGGGAGGCTTGTCCACCGGAAGCCAGCCGGAGATTTTGCGTCCCTTCTTCCTCCGTACCATCTGGATTCCTTTCCGAGAGGGCAGGGTGCTAGCCCCGAAGGAGCGCGGCTGTCAATGTGCGCGAAAGGCGACGAAGGCATGTCCGCGCCCTGCCTCGGGCGGACATGCCGTGCCACCCTTACGGGTGTGGGATGACGGTTGCTTCCCGTGCGAAGGAAGGTGCTGGCGAACCCGTTGCAGTGGAGCCTACCTCGTGACGCCCAGGATCGGGCCCATGGGCAAGCCGAAATCGTGACGCCCGATCATTGGCGCGTACAGACGGGAGACCTTGCCGTCGAGAAAGAGCGCGTCAGGGGTCTTGAACACGTCACGGAACAGTCGGGCAAAGCGGTGAAAATTCACGGGCTGATCCGAGATCGCGGCCACGATGCGCCCGTCTTCCGTCACCCCGATTCCGTTGCGGATGAAACGGGACGGCGAGTCGGCAAGGAAGCGAGGATGAAGCTGTCCGTCGATGACCAGCAAGGGGCCGGACTGGGTTGCGAAGCTGCAGGAGGGCCCGGACCGGACAAAGCTGCGGGACTCGATGATGCCTGCAGTGCTTTCGTCCAGGCAAAGAACGCCGTTAGGCAGGAGCCCAAAATTACCGGGTCCGTCACTGGTGATAACCGGCGCGAGCTCCAGCCCGTCCTCGACATACAGTCCGACCGGGTCCCGGTTCGGGTGATACATGCCACCATTCATGGCAAGAACCAGATGACGGCCTCGGGTTCCAACATATGCCGCAACGTTGTCAAAACTGCCGAAAGGCCTGCCGTCAGCGTCTTTCAGGAACAGCCGGACTGCCTCCTCTGCCGGGTCGATCTCGCAGGCCGTGAACGGCACGTTCTCGAAGGCCAGGCTCCAGCAGTCTGCGGCGAGGGCGCCTGTGCACAGCGAGGCGTTAGTCAGTGTCAAGATCGCGGCGAACGTTTTCATTGGCGAACATGGCACGAGTGTCGTCAAGTCGGTCGAAAGTCTCGTCAATGCGGAACCGGATTTCCGGAGAGAACTTGAGCTGGAGGCCCCTGCAGACGATGCGCCTGATGTCGGAGCGATTGCGACGCAAGGCGTCCAGCGCCTCCTCCCGGTTGTTTCCGCCCAAGGGCAGTATGTAAGCGGTCGCCACCTTTAGGTCCGGAGAGCAGGTGACTTCGCCTACGGTGATCGACATGGAATTGAGTTCCGGGTCGTGGACATCGCCCTGGATCAGGACGTCCGAGAGACGTCGCCGGATCAGTTCCGCGACTCGAAGCTGGCGCTGGGAGGGACCTGGGCCGTCATGAAGGCGGGAACGCGACATGCCCCCGCATCTAAGTGCTGGCGAGCCGGTGGGCAAGCGCGTAAGGAAGTCGGGAACGGGAGGTGGGACATGACGGAACTGCCAGGTGTTGTCATTGCCGGCGTTTCAGGCCGGATGGGCCAGATGATTCTGGGGGAGGTGCTTGCCTCGAGCACGTTAAGCCTGGCCGGAGCCACCGAACGGCCCGGGCATGACTGGATCGGAGTCGATTTGGGAGAGGCCATGGGAAAGCCCGCCCTTGGCGTGACCGTCACCGATGATCCAATCGAGGCGGTCGTGAACGCCCGGGTGGTGATTGACTTCACAACGCCCGAGGCGACGGCCGCCCTTTCCGAACTCGCGGCACAGGCCAGATGCGTGCACGTGATCGGGACAACAGGCCTTTCGGAAGACGACCTGAAGCGGATCGATGCGGCAGCCAAGCACGCAACCGTCATTCGGGCAGGCAACATGAGCCTTGGCGTCAATCTCCTTGTGCAACTCACGCGCAAGGTGGCAGCGGCACTCGACGAGGATTTCGACATCGAGATCGTCGAGGCACATCACAGGCACAAGGTGGACGCGCCTTCGGGCACGGCGCTCATGCTGGGTGAGGCCGCGGCAGAAAGCCGTGGCGTCTCCTTGCAAAGTGTTGCCGATCGAGGCCGTGACGGCATGACGGGTGCCCGGCAAAGGGGAAACATCGGCTTCGCCGCATTGCGGGGCGGCGACGTCGTGGGCGAACATGACGTGATATTTGCCGCGGACGGAGAGCGCATCGTGCTGCGTCATGTTTCGACCGACCGCCGCATTTATTCCCGGGGCGCACTCAAGGCAGCTGCCTGGGGGCTCGACCAATCGCCCGGGATCTACGACATGCTGGATGTGCTCGGACTCAAGTGATCCAGGCGGGCAGGACGCCGTTCATGCGCGCCCCGAGTGGCGGGAAGCTCGATTGCGGGTGACGTCAATCCGGAACAAGAACGAGCGACGATGCCGCCTCACTGTCATTTGGCAGCAATTTCCGGACCGGGCTGGGAGTAGCGCGTGAAATCAGCTGGCTATTGGCTTGGGATCGACCTGGGAACCTCCGGCGTCAAGGCGCTCCTGATGAGTGGCGGGCAGGAAACCGTCGCATCGAGCCATGCGGAACTCGAGGTGTCCCGTCCCAAGCCTGGGTGGTCCGAACAAGATCCCGGCCACTGGTGGGCAGCGGTCAAGGCGACCCTTGACGAACTGGCCGGCGCACATCGGGAAGAGATGGCGCAGGTCCGCGGCATCGGTCTCTCGGGGCAAATGCACGGCGCGACGCTTCTCGATGCGGATGATCGGGTGCTGCGACCGTGCATTTTGTGGAACGACGGGCGATCGGAGGCAGAGTGCGGCGTGCTGGGCGCGCGCGCGGACTTTTCAGGCATCGGCGGCAACCTGGTTATGCCGGGCTTCACCGCGCCCAAGCTCGAATGGGTTCGGATTCATGAGCCGGATGTCTTCGAAAGGGTGGCGAAGGTGCTGCTGCCCAAGGACTACGTAAGGCTATGCCTTGCGGGAGAGCGCCTTTCGGACATGTCCGACAGCGCGGGAACCCTTTGGATGGACGTGGGTGGACGCTGCTGGTCAAGCGAGTTGCTGGAAGCGACGGGTCTTTCCGAAGGTCACATGCCGAACCTGGTCGAGGGTTCGGATCCGGCGGGCCGTCTGAGGCCTGAACTAGCGGATCGGTGGGGCATGGCAGTGCCGCCCGTAATTGCAGGCGGCGGCGGCGACAACGCGGCTTCGGCAGCTGGCGTCGGCGCGGTCTCGCCGGGGACGGGATTCGTTTCGCTTGGCACGTCTGGCGTGCTGTTTGTCTCCACCGAGGGGTTCGCTCCTAACGTGGACGCGGCCGTACATTCCTTCTGTCATGCAGTTCCAGGCACTTGGCACCAGATGGGCGTGATCCTCTCAGCGACCGACACGCTCAACTGGCTGGGTCGTGTCACCGGACGTCAACCCGCTGACTTGGTTTCAGGAATCGACCCGGCGCGACCTGCGGGCGAGCCGCTCACGTTCCTGCCGTACCTATCCGGGGAGCGAACGCCGCATAACGACGCTGGTGCACGCGGCGTTCTTGCCGGAATGAGTCACGCGACGGAAGTCGACGATCTGGTGCGTGCCGCGATGGAAGGCGTGGCCTATGCATTTGTCGATTGTGTCGAAGCGCTGCGTTCGGTCGGCACTGTTCCGGATCTTGTCCATGCCATCGGCGGCGGTGCACGATCCCGATCTTGGGTCCAGATGATCGCCAACGCTACCGGATTGCCGCTCTCCATTCCGGTTGCGGGCGAATCTGGTGCCGCCTTTGGCGCTGCGCGTCTGGGTATGGCAGCATCCGAAGGCGGTGATCCGCGGGAAGTCTGCGCGCCGGTCGGCATCGAAAGCACGATTGATCCGGATCACGGCATGGCGAACTATCATGCAGACAACCTGGCGCGATACCGTGCGCTCTATGCGGGAACCCGGGCTGCGATGTCCGGATCCGCCGTGCCGCAACGCAGCAATTGACTTTGTCCAGGTGCGGGGGCAGAACCGCAGCGGTGCCATCGAAGGGATTCCATTCATGAAGAAGATCTTTGCGAACGCGACAGATGCGCTCGACGGGCTCCTGCGCGACGACATGCTGATTGCCGCAGGAGGGTTCGGCCTTTGCGGAATTCCTGAACTCCTGTTGCAGGCAATTCAGGACAGCGGAGTCAAGGGTCTCACATTCGCGTCGAACAATGCCGGCGTCGACAATTTCGGAATCGGAATCCTGCTGGAGACCAGGCAGGTCAAGAAGATGATGAGTTCATATGTCGGCGAAAACGACGAGTTCATGCGGCAGTACCTGTCAGGAGAGCTTGAGATCGAATTCAATCCCCAAGGCACCCTTGCGGAGCGGATGCGCGCTGGTGGCTGCGGCATTCCCGGCTTCTACACGAGAACCGGTGTCGGCACGCAGGTGGCCGAGGGCAAGGAGCACAAGGATTTCGGCGGCGAAACCTATATCCTGGAAAGGGGCATTTTCGCCGATCTTTCAATCGTAAAGGCCTGGAAGGCAGACGAGACCGGAAACGCGATTTTCCGGAAGACCGCGCGCAATTTCAATCCACCCGCCGCAATGTGCGGGAAGGTCTGCGTGATGGAGGTGGAGGAGATCGTGCCCACCGGCAGTCTTGATCCCGACCACATCCACTTGCCCGGAATTTACGTGCACCGGCTGATCCAGGGAGAGCACGAGAAGCGGATCGAGCAACGAACGGTGCAGAAGAAGGAGACTGCGTGATGCCTTGGGACAGGAACCAGATGGCGGAACGCGCCGCCCAGGAACTCGAAGACGGCATGTACGTGAATCTCGGCATCGGCATTCCGACGCTGGTCGCGAACTATGTCGGCGCCAAGGACATCACGCTCCAATCCGAGAACGGCATGCTTGGCATGGGACCTTTTCCGTTCGAGGGCGAAGAGGATCCCGATCTCATCAACGCAGGCAAGCAGACGATCACGGAATTGAAGCGCACAGCATATTTCGACAGCGCGCAGAGTTTCGGGATGATCCGCGGTGGCAAGATCGCCGTCGCTATTCTGGGAGCGATGGAAGTCAGCGAAGCGGGCGACCTGGCGAACTGGATGATCCCCGGAAAGCTCGTCAAGGGGATGGGGGGCGCCATGGATCTCGTTGCGGGCGTTGGCCGCGTAATCGTCGTCATGGACCACACGAACAAGCACGGGGCGTCGAAGCTGCTGAAGGAATGCTCCCTTCCGCTGACCGGCAAGGGAGTGGTGGACCTGATCATCACCAATCTCGGCGTGCTCGAAGTCGGTCACAAGGGGCTGCACATTCTCGAGACCGCGCCGAATGTCAGTCGGGACGAGATCCGGGCAGCTACCGAGGCGGTCATCGTCTGACCACGTGCCGGGCAGGACGGGGCGCTGATTGCGCCGGCGTTGCGGCGGACGCTGTCGATGCATCCGCAGGCCAGGGGACAGTTCTGAGCGAAAGCCGGAATCCCTCGGCCAGAGGCTGGATGACGCCGCGCATGTCCGCCCGCAACGGTTCCGGAATCCGGCGGATTCGGGCAGCCGGGCAAGTTGCCCGGTTGGCGGGTGCATGCGGAATTTTTCGGAATTGACGCTTTTGCCGATCAGTCGGACTTGATATCCTGACGCATGACCCGGACGGCATCCTGAAGCTGTCGGAACAACTGCAATCGGAGAGGAAAATGGACGGAAACGACGCCCCTGGGAAATGCCCTGTCATGCACGCGACTTTCGGCGCGCGATCAAACCGCGACTGGTGGCCAAACCAGTTGAACCTGCGCATCCTGCATCAGAATTCAACTCTTTCCGATCCCATGGGCGCGGCCTTCAACTACGCGGAGGAGTTCAAGAAGCTCGACCTGAAGGCACTGAAGCAGGATCTCTATGACCTCATGACCGACAGCCAGGACTGGTGGCCGGCGGATTACGGTCATTATGGACCGCTGTTCATCCGCATGGCATGGCACAGCGCGGGAACCTACCGGACCGGTGACGGCAGGGGTGGCGGGTCTTCCGGCACGCAGCGATTCGCACCGCTCAACTCCTGGCCGGACAACGGCAATCTCGACAAGGCCCGGCGACTTCTGTGGCCAGTCAAGAAGAAGTACGGAAACGCGATTTCATGGGCCGACCTCATGATCCTGGCCGGAAACTGCGCAATTGAGTCCATGGGCGCGAGGACATTCGGGTTCGGAGGTGGCCGTGTCGATTTCTGGGAGCCGGAAGAGGACATCTACTGGGGTGCCGAGGACACATGGCTGGGCGATGACCGCTATTCGGGCGACCGGGATCTCGAGAACCCGCTGGCTGCAGTCCAGATGGGACTGATCTACGTGAATCCTGAAGGGCCGAACGGCAATCCCGATCCCGTGACAAGCGGTCGGGACATCCGGGAGACTTTCGCCAGGATGGCTATGAATGACGAGGAAACGGTGGCCCTGGTTGCCGGAGGGCATACCTTCGGGAAGGCTCACGGCGCAGGCGACCCCGCCCTTGTCGGTCCGGAACCGGAAGGTGCGCCAATCCAGCAGATGGGACTGGGATGGAAGAACGGTCACGGCTCCGGAAAGGGTGTCGACGCGACAACAAGCGGCATCGAGGGTCCCTGGACATCGAACCCGGTCAAGTGGGACATGGGCTATTTCGACGTGCTGTTCGGATACGAGTGGGAGCTCTCTAAGAGCCCGGCCGGCGCGCATATCTGGGTCGCCAAGGGGTTGAAGGACGAGGACCATGCGCCCGAGGTCGACGGATCCGGCAAGAAGGTCACGCTGATGATGACCACGGCAGACATGGCCATGCGCATTGATCCCGAATACGAAAGGATCTCGCGTCGGTACCACGCAAACCCCGAGGAGTTCGCAGACGCGTTTGCCCGGGCATGGTTCAAGCTGACGCACAGGGACATGGGACCGCGCGCCTGCTACCTTGGTCCGGAAGTGCCGGATGAGGAACTGATCTGGCAGGATCCAATCCCCAGGCCGGACCACGATCTGGTTAACGCTGCCGACATTGCCGATCTCAAGAAGCAGATCCTTGGTTCGGGCCATTCCGTGGCCGACCTCGTCTCGCTTGCGTGGTCTTCGGCATCGACTTTCCGGGGGTCGGACAAGCGCGGCGGGGCGAATGGTGCCCGCATCCGGCTGGCTCCCCAGAAGGATTGGGAGGTTAACAGGCCGCTGTTGCCGGTCATCGAGTCACTCGAAAGGATCAAGGGCGGCTTTGGAAAGTCGGTCTCTCTTGCCGATCTCATCGTGCTGGCCGGCTCCGCGGCGATTGAGAAAGCGGCTTCCGACGGAGGCAACCCCGTGGAGGTGCCGTTCACTCCGGGACGGGGGGATGCGACGCAGGACCAGACCGACGCGGAGAGCTTTGCGGTGCTTGAACCTGCGGCCGATGGGTTCCGGAACTACCAGAAGGCGCAATATGCGGTTTCGTCGGAAGAACTCCTTGTCGACCGTGCCCAGCTCCTTGCGCTTACGGCACCGGAGATGACCGTTCTTGTCGGCGGCATGAGGGCACTTGGCGCGAACCATGGCGCTTCGCCCCACGGGGTCATGACGGAAACGCCCGGCAAGCTGACCAACGACTTTTTCGTCGCTGTCACGGACATGGGCATCAACTGGGTGCCGGTTTCTGGTGACGACGGGGTGTTCGAAGGCCGAGATCATGCCGGAGACGGCGTGCGCTGGACGGCAACGCGGGTCGACCTTGTCTTTGGCGCAAACTCCCAGCTTCGGGCGCTGGCCGAGGTCTATGCCCAGAACGACAACAAGAAGAAGTTCGTGGCTGATTTCGCCGCGGCCTGGGTCAAGGTCATGGACGCTGACCGCTTCGACCTGAACTGATCCTAGTCGAGATCTTCGTCTGATCGCCGGAGCGCCTTGATCGCGCTCCGGCGTTTCTTTTGTTCGAGGCGCTTGCGTCTTTGGCCTCGTGGTACAGAGGTCTTCACGCGCGGCTTCGGCTTGGCAAGTGATCGCCGGATCAGGTCTGCGAGCCTTGCGCGCGCAATGCTGCGGTTTCGGGCCTGGCTCCGGGTATCCGAAACCTGGATCACGACCGCTCCGTCCCTTGTCCAGCGCCTGCCGGCAATGTACTTGAGCCGTCGCTTCGCAGAATCGGGCAGGGAGGGCGAGCGCGTCGCATCGAAGCGCAGCTCCACTGCCGTCGCGACCTTGTTCACGTTTTGTCCGCCCGGGCCCGAAGCGCGGACAAACTGTTCGGTGATTTCCCAGTCTCCCAGTTCGATGTCAGGAGTGATCCACATCAGGTCTGCTCGCTTCGATGATTCAGGCCGTTCCGGCAGTACGATGGTCACCGGATTGCGACTGTGCCGGAATGAAGAAGGGCCGCCGACGAGGCGACCCTTCCGAGTGTCTTGGAGATGGGCCAGTTAGGGACCGGTCAGGCCGGCGGCCCAATCAGGAGTGCTTTTGCAAAGGGTCTGCCCTTCAGCTGATGGGTCTCCTGACTGTCCGGACA
>JAJDVJ010000059.1 GCA_022826205.1 Silicimonas sp.
CAGGTTGCGGAATATGTAACCCGAGCCCGGCAGAAAATCCAGTTCCGGATGATCGGCATCGATCATGTCGCGCAGGCTTTCGGCCACGGTCCACTTCGCCTCCCCGTGGTACACGACCACCGGAACGATCGGGGGAAGCGCCCGCAGCCTGGCCGCGGACGTGCCCGCGTACCGCTTCCAGATCCGGATCATGTACGAGGCCAGCTGAAGCGGGAGACCGGGATCGGGATAGCTCTTGTGCTCAGTGAGCAAGTATATGAAGGCATCTCCGCCGGACGCGAGGCCTGCCTTCAGCAGCAGGTCGCTCTGGCTGCCGGCAAGCGCCTCGTCGACGAAGCTGCCTTCGACGAGTTCGGGCGGGCTGTCCGCCAGCCGTCCCGATATGTCGTTTGGCAGGTGATCGCGAAGGAAGTCGCGCAGGCGTCCCGGATCGGAAAGCAATGCGCGGAAGAAAGTGTCATGGGGCGTGGGAAGATCGGCCATCACTGCTTCCTGTTCTGTTGCGGTTGCGCGGCGGGGAAGGCTCTCTCCGACCATCCCTCACTGCAACCCTCCTCTGCCCCTCTCCGACTCCGGCCGGGGTTCGGGCGATTCGGGGGAGTTGACAGGCGGGTTTGCGGAAAGCCGATGTCGAGGCGAGCTTCGCCGCACTGTCAAGAACGTATCTCACGACTCACGACGCCTCAATCAACTCGGTTGAATCGCCGTAGGTTCATATCCCCCTATGTTCCTAGGATAATGACCTTTCAAACCTTGCCATGTCTTTCCTCGAGGAGGGTCAAGGCCTCTGCCAAGAGCTCAGGCACCTTACGACGCGTGCGGATCGCCATGATCTCGTATCCATCGGCAACGCGGCGAGTCACCCGCTTGTTGAACTGGACCTTTTCGTCTTCTGCAACGTGGTCGAATTTCGTGACCTCTGCCGCAACGACAGTCGGCTCAGCCCTTTCCGCTGCCCTGTCCTTCCGACGACGTGGAGGCTCGGCGATCTTTAGTCCCTTGGACATCATGCGGCCTCCTTCACGCCTGGCAACCGGTTCATGATTGCCTGGGCGACTGCGATGGCCTTTTCCTGAACCCCCGGGAACGGCACCTCCGAAGCGGCCTTGCCCTCCGCGTGTCCTTGCCGGATAGATGCCAGCTCGGGGAAAACCGGTGCCAGAACATTCATGCGGGCCTTGGTCAGGTATGCTCGCGCGGCGCGATCCTCTGCCTCCGAGCCTTTCGCCCGGCAAAAGCAGAAAAAGATACGATCTGCCGGAACCCCGGCATCCTCCAGTTCGAAAGCTGCTTCGACTTGCGGTTCCATGTCATCAAGGCTGTATCCTGTTGGCATGAGCACCAAGTCGCTGCTTTGCGCCATGACCCGTCCCCCTTGCTCCGCATGGGCCGGCCCATCAAGAATCATGAGATCGTATCGATCTCCTTCTCTGATTGCTCGATCAACAGTACGAAACTTCTCTACGGCGATCTCTGGATGCAGCTCCGCCAAGTCACGCCGCGCCTTCCATTTCGTGGACGTGCCTTGGGCCGGATCAAGGTCCGCGATCTTCACATCCCATCCGACACGAGCCACTTCGACAGCGAGAAGCCTTGCCAGGGCGCTCTTTCCAACACCGCCTTTCTGGGAAATCAATGAGATAATCACTTCAGGCCTCCTAGGGTTATCAGTTCCTAGGATACATATAGTCTAGCGTATGTGCAAGCTAATTTCGCAGGATGCATAAATCATAGCGATCTATGATCCATCCAAAGTTGAGACATAATATACGACTAACCTAGCACTCTATTTAACTATGGTGCTAGGTCGCTGCATTCCTAGCAATTTCTCTCGCGTGTAAACTAGCGCGAACTGCATCGCTCGCCACGGCCGGATCTCAATTCGCGCATGACCAAACCTAGGTTATTTCAGGGTCAATTCCGCAGACCACCGCTTCACGACGAGAATGAGCTTGGCTGGAAGGCAGTTTCAGTGAACTTCGACCGGCATCGTCTTGGATATAGTCGACGCTCCACTTCCTCGGTCGCAGGCATTGGGGCAATGCAAGCATGTTCCGGCCCGTCAGTCACGGACTTGCCACGGCCACTAGCCAAGCACCGCCCCCCGTGAAGACATCTCTTTCGTAGCAAACTAGCATAATAGGATATTAGCTAACTAGCAACCTACGGCTCTGTCTCCTGATCGGAGTCGTTTAGGACTGGCGAGTGGAATTGCACATTGCCCGGTCCGAAAATGCCGGAGCCGGTTCATCAAGTTCCAGAACAGTGACTTCGCTGCATTTGAAGGGCAGGGGACAACGAAGGCAAGCGCCTTCCAGATTGGCCGGACAAAGTCTGACTGCGGAAGATGGTCGATCAGTTTGCGAACAGGAAGGCATGTGGGTCCGGCGCACCCTGTTACCTGCGAAGGATTTCGTACACTTCGTGAAGTCAGGCAGACTCCGGTGCCGAAGATGGTCGGCACATGCCGACCGCGCTCGGGCAGGGAATATAATGCTATCCCGAGGGCTTCGAGTTGACTTCAAGCATGGATTCCATCAGTCCGCCCGGAAATCACTGCGGAGCAGGAGCCTGCCATGAAACACATTGCGCCAGCACTGATCGTAAGCTTGCTGATGACCTTCCAGGCTGCGGCGAATCCCAACGAGGCTCCTGAATTCCTGCACCTTGTCGAGGCCAAGATCGGCGACGACTACAGGGTGGTCGAAGTCACGGTAGGCATCGAAGATCTCCGAAGAGACGGGCTTGAGGCGACCTACTACGCGGAGTTCGAGGCGGCCCTGGCGCTGCCGGTGGCACTCTTCCACGAGGTCGGCCGCGGCCAGGGCTACATTCTCGTGGACAAGGTCCTTGACCGTGGCGAGACCTTCCCTGCGCACGGCAACGCCGTGGCGGCCTACCAGGAGGGGCGGTGGCTGGTCGAAGTGAACGTTCTCGACCTGCGCCTTCCCGGGGGGAGACCTTTCCCGGATTTCCGCAGTTCCGGCGTTCTTGTCCTCGAGGCCGGCACCGATCACGTCGCCCGTTTCCAGGCCGGGCGCGAGGCCGCGCTCGCTGACGCCGAGGCGCTTCGCATGCAGGACTTGCGAATCAGGGACGCGGAACTCCGGCTGGAAGACAAGCTCCGGCGAGAGCGCGAGGTGCTGGCCGCCCAGCGCGAAGCCGAGGCCAAGGCCGCGCAGGAGCTCGCTGAGATCGAGGCCGGACGCAGGGTCGCGGAGGCGCGCACGGCGTTGATCGCCGAGCAGGAGGCGAATCTGAAGGCGTCCGACGAAGTGATCTTCTCGCTGCTTGCTTCCGGCACGGAGCATGCCTTGCAGTTCACCCACGAGGGTCAGCGTGTCCAGGGAACCCTGAGGATGACAGAGAGCGGTTCCAGCCACGCGTCCGGCCAGTTCAGCGTAGCCCTCGGCAACGGGAACTCCTACCAGTCGTACCTGGCCATGACTGCTGCCGACGAACCGGGCCAGGTAATGGCAACATACGTTCCAATTTTTTCGAATTGGACGCCCACCAATGGTACGTGCATGGTTCGGGGCTCATTCAGCAAGCAGCTCGGCATCGTGACGATCGAGGCCGATCCTGATGACCGGCGGAGCCGGGGATGCCACATGGACCGGATCGTGATCGACCTGAACGGGGAGGGGTAGCACGAGCACCATTCCCTGTCACATGTTGATGCGGGCATGGGCTTCCTGAAATCACTGGCGGTTCCCGGATCAGGACGGCGGCCATTCGTCAGCCGGCGCGGAGGTTCGGATCCTGGTCGGGGCTGACCTCCGGGGGCGCGACCGCGACGGTTATCCAGTCGCCCCAGCTGCGACCGGAGTCGTGACCGGCGTCCGAGATCGGCCTGTGCCGCTTCACCTGGATGCGGCCGTTGCGGACGCGGCACTGCTGCACCGGCGTGGTCAGCATGTCGATGATCTGGCTTTCGGTCACCTGGCATCCTTCCTTTCCTTGCCCCGTTCCATGGCACGGTCGGGCCGCTCCGCCCGATTCGAGGCCTGCGCGACAGCGTTTGACGCGATGCCCGGGGGACACGCAAGGGGAATGTCGGGCCGATGCGCGGCCTCGTGGAGCGGCGTGAAGTTTCCCGTCCGGAAACGCGACAGGTCCGGATCGGCTCCGTTCAGGGCGCAACGAAGCCGGGCGAGTTCGCCGGTCCTGGACAAGATCATGAGGCGACGCGGCTGCCCAGGCCGGAAGGGCAGGGGACGGTGACAGCATGTTCATTCCGACATGCCTTTCGATTTGCCTGGCTTATCGTGGAGGCGAGGGACGCCGAGGCACCGGCAGGATCGGGATCCCAAGACACGCCCCGGAGGTCCGGCCGACGAAGCCGTCAGCAGCGTCACGACGATGGATCCCGGGCCCGTCATGACGGTTTCCTGGGCGGAGGCGACGTCCTGGGCTGGCGGCCCTTCCGCTCGCGGTGACGGATTCCGAGGATGGACCGGGCAAGGTCGAGCTTTCCCTCCCTGGCCCTTGCGGCGAAGGCCCTGAGCGCCCCTCCCGGGTTCAGGATCGGCGAATCGGGATGGGACCGGTTCCGGTCGATGACCAGCAGCGCCAGGAACGCGACCGGCGGGCCCATGGCGTCGCAGGCGTCGTGCCAGGCGGAGACGTTTATCCCGAGCTCCCGGAGCACGTGGGGCAGGGCGTCCTGCCAGTCGTCCGCCGCGTCCAGCCACAGGGCCAGGTCCTCGCTGGCAAGTTCTCGCATGTCCCGCTCGGTCATCCGGATCCCGGGCGTCGGGTTTCGGTCCGGCGGCTCGCGCTTCGCACCTTCTTCGTGCTGTATACTTCCAGATTCTTGTACAGGTTGTATATGGCACCGGACTCCCGAGTCCGGTGCGCCGGACATATCCAATTGATTCTGCACGTTTTCCACGTCGCTGTCCCCGGCATCGATGCCGGATTCCGGGCAACCGGCATCATCTGCAGGTGCGGAGAGGCGTTCCGAAGGCGTGGCGGGGCCGGCCGGCTGCTCCCCGTCCGGGAACGGGCAGGGCGTCATCGCCTCGCGGATGTCGCCCTCCAGGGCGACGAGGGACTCCTGCCAGGCCGAGAGGTCGCCGAAGCTCGCGACGCGGGTGCTGGCGGGCCGCAGGCCGTCGTCCAGCTCGTCAAGCCGACCCCTGGCCCAGCGGCGCGTCTCGATGTCCTGAAGGCCCGCGACGAGGATCCCGATCCTCCTGCGCGCGGTGCGGGCGGTCAGCGCAAGCTCCTGACGGGCCTCCTCCGCCAGCGCGGCCCTTTCGACGATGCCGGCGAGCACGCGGAAGTTGGCCAGTGCCGGCTCCAGCGACAGGCCGCAGCTGATCGGCGCGCCGTAGGGCTGCCCGCTCCGCCGGCCGCGATAGCCGTTGTCGGCCGTCATGCGCGCCAGGACGCCGCAGTCCGAGAGCCGGCCCTCGATGCGCCGCCAGTGGCGCTCGGAGATCCCCAGCTCG
>JAJDVJ010000120.1 GCA_022826205.1 Silicimonas sp.
GAGTCCCCGGCGCACGGCGTCGACGAGATGGCCGTCCCGCTTCAGCCCGTCCAGCGCAGCCGCGTAGTCCGCATGCGTGTGAAGGCCCGGGGAATGGGCGAGCGCCTGCGTGCAGAGATCCGTCTCCCGGAAGACCGACGCGCGTTCCGCGAGATGCTCAGCCGAGCGGGTCACGATCTCCAGCATCGTGGGAAGGCGCTCCGCCTCCTCGACGGCCCTCTGGCGGCCCGCGTACGGACGCGGCGGCCTGCGGTTGAGCGCCGTCCCCTTCGCGCGGGCGCGCCATCCGGCCTCGAGCTCCCGGTGGTGCGGCTCGTCCTTCGCCTTCCGCGTGGCGAGGGCCGCCCGCTGCCGGTTGGCCGGCGTGTTGGCGATCACCGCGTGGGTGTGCAGGTGCGGCTCGAGGTTGCGGTTGGCCTTGTGCCGGAACGTGGCCGCCACCATGGACGGCGCCTTCACGCGGACGTGGCGCTTCGCGGCCCTGTCCCACTGCCGCGTCACGAGAAGGTTCTCCTCGATGAAGCCGAGCGTCGCCTCCACGGCCCGGTCGTGCGCCCGCACGATCCGGGCGTCGCCCGAGACCAGCGCCGCGAGCGACACCGACTTCGGGGCCTGCAAAGTGATGTCGATGCCGGGCCGGTGCTCGCGCTTCCCGTCCCGGATGCGCCCGAGCGTGGTTTCCGTTCCCGGCACCGCGCCGGAAAGGATCGCCTCGAAACGGGCCGGGGAGACGTGGCGCCCGAGGCCGAGGGCCGCCGCGCCGCGTCCGTGCCACCGGCTCGCCTTCCGGTGCTCCGGGTCGGCTTTCGCGTAGTAGCCGTCACGCTCGAAGTAGCGGGTCGTGACGGCGGCCGAGGTCAGTGAGGTGACGGTGGCGACCATGGGGATGTCCGTGCTGTCATCGGGGCGATCCTACCGATTCGGCCGGGTCCGGGCTATGGCGGATTGTTAGGGCGCCCGTGCTGGCGGACGGAAACCTAGTAATGACGTGTCGAGACCGTGACGGGGTTCGGCGGGTCGTTTCGGCGGTGCGCCTGCATGCTGAACTTGACAGCCCGCAAATGCGTTTGATGAATGGGGGTCCGCAACGCAAGGTCCTGAATTTGAAGACTGGTGAGAAGATGATGACCTCCGAAACTATGCGACAGGAACAGAACAATGCGCAAAGCTGTTCCTGACTGGATCGTTCCCCATCTTGACTGGGTTGTTCCCGCACTCGTCAGTTGCGCCTTTACGCTCGCCGTGACGTTGCTCGTGTTTGTCATGCGAAACCGCAGGGTTCTGCTTACCTATCACGTATGGCATGACCGCATCGGCATTTCGACATTCGACCGGATTCACGGCGAAATCGCGGTGACCGTCGGCGGCAATCCTGTGCAGAACCTGTACATGAGCAACATCAGGCTCGTAAATTGCAGCGTACGGGATGTTGAAGACCTGGAACTGAAGGTCTTCTGTCGCGCTGAAGACATGCACTTGATGAGCGAACAGACCCACGTTGAAGACACGGTCGAATTCCTCAGGCACACGACCGAGTTTGAGGAGATCAAGAACCAGGTGGTGAACGCGCCCAGCGAAGTCGAACAGGCCAGGGATGCCGGGGATCATGCAAAGGCACAGATGCTCGAACAGGTCATCGACGGCAAATGGCGGACATTGTCCACGAACCGTTGGTATGCGGTGCCAGTGCTCGCGCGAGGTCAGGCGATCCGCTTCACGTACATGACGAACGTGCTGTCCGAAGCAAGGCCCGAAATCTTCCTGTCATGCCAGAAAGCGGGGGTCCGTCTGAAGTACAAGGAACCGTATCAACCGGTATGGCATCTTTTGGGGGTTTCGCTCGCTGACGCCGGCATCGTCGGGATCGTTATCGCGACGCTTGTATGGATTCTGGTGATCAGCTCGATCTCCACTCTTTGGATTGCGGCATTGGTCTGTCTGGTCGTGGGTCTCTTGAGCAATGTCCCGGGTGCAGGCGTAGTGAGACTCTTTAGGTGGCTTCGAAATCGGCTGGTTGGATAGAAGATTGCGTGATGAAAGCGCTAGCCAGGTTCGCTCACCAAACCTAGGATTGCAGCACCGTCTGTTGAATCGCCTCGGCGTTTCCGGGTTTTCGACCGTGTTCGCGCGGATCGTCCCGTACTGCGCCCGGGACAGTGCAGCGCCAAGCAATTTAGCTCCAAGAAGCCAACCCAGACCATACTGTGGTAATACGCGTGGCAGGATTTGATCAGCCTCAACGCTCCAAAACGAGTTCGAGAATCAGTGCCGGGGAACGCAACTCCGCGTTGTTTGCCCATTGAGGTTCCTACTAGCGCCAGACATCACCGAGATGTGCGCACTGTTGGAGTGGAGAGAATTCCACTACGGGACCACCACTTGGCGGCTTTAGCTGGCCACCGGTGTGTCCGAGTCAAATAAAAACATGGCTCGACGATCTCAACGCATGCCCCAAAGTGCTCGAGAAATCCAAGTGATTCCAAGCCTGCCGGACATGCCCTAGCCAGACATCTTTGCTCTCGATCACTTTTGACTTGCGGACTTGATGTGAACATTGTAAACAACATCTGTGAACAACGATCACGGAATTTTGTTTTGCCTGAAGACGACGACCTGCTCGGGATCAACGAGATCGCACAACTCGCGTCAGTATCACGCCAAGCAGTGGCAAACTGGCGCTCTCGGTTCCCGGACTTTCCGGATCCGGTTGCTGACCTGCGAGCTGGTCCCGTCTTTCGGGCGAGGCAAATCCGAGCATGGCTAAGACGGAGAAAAGTTCCAATGGCACGTGTAATCTCTCTCATCAATCTGAAGGGCGGAGTGGCAAAGACGACGACCACCGTGGCTCTTGCAGAGACTCTGGCTGCGAAATTCGGGAAGCGGGTTTTGGTTGTAGATCTGGACCCTCAGACCAATGCGACAGTCATGTTAATTGGCGAGACGCGCTGGAAGGAAGTCAACGGGAAAGGACAGACCTTGGCGACGCTCTTCAAGGATGCCTTGGAACCAAACAACGTGAATTTCGACATTGAAGAGAGTCTTCAGCGGCATGTATCGGACGTTCAGGGCGCAGAAAAAGTCGATCTGCTTCCTTCCAGCCTCGACCTGATTGACGTGCAAGATAACCTTGCCAGTGCGCCTACAGGCAAGTTCTATGCCGTAACACCGATCGACCTTCTCCGGCTGGCCGTGAAGTCAAAGCTCGACGACTATGATCTCGTTCTGGTCGATTGCCCGCCGAACCTCGGAATCATCACGCTTAATGGCCTTCGAATCTCGGAAGGGTATATCATTCCCACCGTCCCTGACTTCCTGTCGACCTATGGCATCCCGCAAATCATCAAGCGTGTCCGCGGCTTTTCAAAGGAAATCGCCGAGAATGTTGAACCGCTTGGCATCGTCATTACAAAATATCAAGCGAATTCAACCACCCATCGGAACGTGACTAAGAATCTGAGGAATGGTGACGACTCGCCCGTTTTTGCAACCGTAGTCAGACAGGCGGATCAGATTGCGGCTGCGGCAGAATTCCAGAACAGCCGCCGCACGCTCAAGCAAAAATACGGTTATGGCGATTTGGCAGATCGCTACGTAGACTTGGCAGAAGAACTTCTGGCCAAGCTGGACATCGATACATGACCATAAGACAGACACTCTCCGCGATTGCGAAGGCGATTGCGGATGAAGCCGAGCGCAATGAAGAATTCAAGGCGCGCATTGAAAGAGCGCTTGCTCTGCACCCGTCGAAACCTACAAAAAAAACTGGTGCCAGCAAGCCAATGCGAAAGGGGGGGCGACGGACGCCAGCCGTCCTCGACCCTGTCGAAGTGGTACGCGAGGGAGAGGACGCCCTTCGGTCTCGTCTTGCGGTCCTTCGCCTCGACCAACTGCTGGATATCGTAGCACAGCATGGAATGGACCCTGGGAAGCTGGTGATGAAATGGAAGAGACCTGATCGAGTGATAGACCGGATCGTGGAGATTTCCCTTTCGCGAGCAACGAAAGGCGATGCATTCCGACGCGACTGACCTAGATGTGCCAACGTGACCGAGCGTGGCCGAACCATGCGTACTGGCATCCGTGATGTTACGAGAGTACTAGCCGAGACGGTGACGGGCAACCTGCCGAGCGCCAATCTTCCTCTGGCCCGCATTTTGCCTAACGTATCGGCGTAGTGGGGGCGGCGCTGGAAGACAGAGGTGTCCAGTGAGTGAAGATGTACTTGCCTTGCAAGGATGGATGCAGTGCTCGCGGTGTCGTACTCGTTGGGAATGGCCGTTTCCAAGATCCGTTGCGAAGTCACAGTCTAAGTGCCGGTGACGGCTGAACTGAAGCCGAAATCCGGCATCGAAGCTTCCGTCTCCTTGCTCTCTTATCGGCAGAGTGGGCGTACCGTAAGGATGCCTTCCAATCTGGTGCACGTTCTGAACTAGGTTGTGCCAAACCTTGCGAGGCGGCCTGTGTGGCACAAGTTGCCCGAAGCGTCCAGAAGAAGATTGCTGCCATCACGGAGGGAACGAGACATGATTGTATCTGCACTGATTGTCGAACAGTTGGACATCGACGGGCATCTTCGCAGTTTCCGCATGAATTCCGATCAGAGCAGGCAACTGACGGTTGCATTTGCCGACGAATACGATGAGCCGCGCAATGGCCCATTTCATTTTCTTGAAGAAAAGCATGAGCAGCAATTTGAGACTGGATTTGCGAACTGTTCGGTGAGAATGTTAACGTCGGACCGTTTCCACAAGACTCAAGACGGATATGAGTTCAAGACATATTGGCGCGGCATTCCAACCCAAAAGACCAAGACAAGCTACTACGCCCTTTCCCTCCCCGAAAATACAATTCCAACACTGATTCGATTCAATGACCCACGATCGAATCTTGAATTCCAAAAAAGCGTTGGAAAGGATCTCCGTAGAAACTGCTTTGTGCTCTATCTTGAGTGCCGGTCGGCTTACGGATCGTTCGACTTTGACCTCCATACACAATTCAGCGCCCCAACAGAGGGATTTCAAGCCGCGGAATACAATGACGACACAACCACAGATCACTATGCTTCGCCAAATGAATTTTACCAATTGAGTGACGAAGATCGAGTTAGAGTGCAGAATTTTCTTTCCCCGCGAGAACATGTTGGAGACGTGTACATAATCCAGCAAGCTGGAGCAGTGGGCCCAAATGCCAATGTGCAAGGCGTTAGACTGGAGCAATTGCGGCACCTAAGAGCCTGACCTAGAATGTGGATGGTCTCATCTGATGTGGTATTTCCCTACTGAATTTGACCACAGACAGGGAGGGCCACATGGCTTGGAACGAGACCACCCGCGCGAAGTATAAGCGTAGTTCGGACCGATATGAA
>JAJDVJ010000123.1 GCA_022826205.1 Silicimonas sp.
TCAGTTCATGTCATTCTTCACCGCGATGGCGCTCCTATTCGACCCGCTCCGTCGGCTCGCGAATGTCGCTGGCGCATGGCAGGCAACGCGCGCCAGCCTGGAGCGAATTCGAAACGTGTTTCATGTGGCGCCGACCATTCACACGCCAGTTAGGCCCGATGCTTTGCCGGACGATCCCCGCTCGGCGGACATACGGTTTGAGCATGTGGCGGCATCCTATGGCCACGTCCCAGCGCTCACGGATGTGACCTTTGTGGCCAAGGCTGGGAAAACGACTGCGCTTGTCGGAGCTTCCGGGGCTGGAAAGTCAACTCTTTTCAGTGTATTGACACGCCTTCTTGATGCCAATGGCGGGGAAATAACGGTGGGAGGGATACCGACCACCAAGCTTGATCTCGCCAATCTGAGGCAGCTGTTCTCGGTGGTGACGCAAGACGCCCCGATGTTCGACGAAAGCCTTCGCCACAATATTGTGCTCGCCACACCTGCCGTGACGGAGGAACGAATTTTGGCGGCAGTTGAGGCTGCGCATTTGAAGGACTTCGTCGCGGGGTCCCCCGAAGGGTTGGATACACCGGCTGGCCCACGGGGCACGGGACTCTCAGGAGGGCAGCGGCAGAGGGTGGCGATCGCGCGCGCACTCTTGCGCGATGCACCTATCCTCCTCCTGGACGAAGCAACCTCGGCCCTTGATGCGGAAAGCGAAGCCCATGTTCAGGAGGCGCTTGATCGCCTTGCAGCCGAGCGCACCACGCTGGTGATTGCCCACCGCCTCTCAACCGTTCGCAATGCCGACAAGATTGTTGTCATGGACAATGGTCGGGTCGTGGACGAGGGGCGGCACGAAGAACTTCTTTCCCGCGGCGGGCTGTATGCGAGATTGTACGAGCTTCAGTTCAGCGAAAATTGACTTGCCTGGAGTTCAGGAAATCCTCTGCACCCACAAGGCCTGAACTGCCTGTCCGAAAGTCTTCCGGACGGGCATGGAGGGTGACAGCTGCACTTCGTTTGCGCTGCGTGCGAGGCGATCTCTCAGTTCTTGGCTTGATCCACGAGCTTGCCCTCGGAGATCCAGGGCATCATGGCGCGGAGCTTTTTGCCAACTTCTTCAATCTCATGAGCGTCGTTGTTTCGGCGTGTCGACTTGAAGAAGGGCTGGCCCACGGCGTTTTCGGTCATGAATTCCTGGACGAACTTGCCAGACTGAATGTCCTTCAGGATGGCCTGCATGCGGGCCCTGGTTTCGTCATAGGGCAGGACGCGTGGTCCGGAGACATATTCGCCGTACTCGGCTGTGTTCGAGATCGAGTAGTTCATGTTGGCGATGCCGCCCTCATAGATGAGATCGACGATGAGCTTCACTTCGTGCAAGCACTCGAAATATGCCATTTCGGGCGCATAGCCGGCTTCGACCAGGGTCTCGAAACCCATGCGGATAAGCTCCACGAGTCCGCCACAAAGAACGGCTTGTTCGCCAAACAGGTCGGTTTCGCATTCTTCCTTGAAGTCGGTCTCGATGATGCCTGAACGTCCGCCGCCGATGGCCGAGCAGTAGGACAGGCCGATTTCGAGGGCCTTGCCGGACGCGTCATTTTGAACGGCAACAAGGCAGGGCACGCCTCCGCCCTTGACGTATTCGCCCCGTACCGTGTGGCCGGGCCCTTTCGGCGCCATCATGATCACGTCGATGCTGTCGGGCGCCTCGATCAATCCGAAATGCACATTGAGGCCGTGTGCAAACGCAATGGCGGCGCCCGGGCGAATGTGGTCCCTGACATGCGCGCGCCAGGTTTCGGCCTGCAGTTCGTCGGGCATGGTGAACATCATGAGGTCGCACCATGCGGCTGCGTCAGAGATGCCCATGACCTGGAGCCCTTCGGCTTCGGCCTTCTTGGCCGAGGGCGAGCCCTCACGAAGCGCCACGGCAACGTTCTTGGCGCCGGAATCACGCAGGTTCAACGCGTGTGCATGGCCTTGGCTGCCGTATCCAAGTATTGCCAGCTTCTTGTCCTTGATCAGGTTAATGTCGCAGTCGCGATCATAATATACGCGCATCGGAGCTTCCTTTGTCGCAGGTTTCGTGAATCCCGAGAGCTTCTAGCGCAGATTCCGGGGGATGCAAGCGACGGCGGCTGTGCGCACGGAGACCAGAACACGCAAGGATTCAGCGCGTGCATGTTCTTTGTCGCTGGCAAGCCGTGAACCGAAAATTCCCGTTTCTCTCTCAGTCTCGGCATCTTGGAGATCGGGACCATGGCATCAAGAGGCGAAAGCCATTGGTTCCAAGGCATCGCCAACCACGTGAACCGTGCGGAGATTCAACTCGCCAAGCCGGCCCGCATGATTGCGCTTCGCAGCGGTGCCCAGTCGCTTGCCAGCCGCAGTCCGGCAGAGCGGAAGAGCTGGCCTGCAGGCGTGCCGTCCCTGCAGAGCCGGTTGTAGAGGTCAATGACTCTGGTTCGGGCCAATACATCCCGCCGCCGAAGACGCGCAAAAGCGTCAAGTTGAATTGCCGTTCCGAGTTCTCCGGGTGCGTCGCGCGCAAGCTCGAGCAGGCACCAGATGTCTGCAAGCGAGACGTTTAGGCCCTGTGCGCCGATGGGTGGCAGGACGTGCGCCGCTTCCGCAATGACTGCGACGCGCTGCGCGATGTACCTGTGCGCTCGCTGGGTAATGACCGGCCACACTTGGCGATCAGATATTGGGGATAGTGGGCCCAGCATGTCACACGAGCGCTCCGTGGCGGCTGCACCGAGCGCCGCATCATCAAGTTTGGCGAGTCGCAGCACTTCTGGTCCGTCATGCATCCAGACCACTGCAGAGGTCGGAACGCCGTTCTGGTCAGGCAAGGGTACCAGAACGAAGGCTCCGCCCGACAGATACAGTTCCGTGGAGGTCGCTGCGTGAGGCAACGGGTGCGACACTGCAAAGGCCAAGGCCTTCTGTCCATAGCGGGTGGTCTCGACTTCAACGCCTGCCGCCTCGCGCAACGGTGACGCACTGCCATCGGCCGCGATGGCCAGCCTTGCACGGATTCTCGAGCCGTCGGTCAGGCCAACAATTGCCTCGCTTTGGCGTGTAAGGAGCGAAGAGAAGCCGACGCCGAACTTGAGATCAATGCGCGGACTGGATTTGGCCAAGTCAGCCAACCTTCGCCGCGTCAGGGCATTGGGGAGGTTCCATCCAAGAGCGGGCATGTCTAGGTCGGCGGCACGGAACGAGCGTTCAGTTTCGATCCTTGGGGGGTCACCCTTGCAGTTTCCCACGCGAAGGACCTCAAGCGGCGTCGCGGCGTCACGCAGCGCGTTCCAAATGCCCATCGCTTCCAGTTGCAGACGCGACGGCTCAAGAAATGCGGTTGAGCGCAGGTCATCATTCCTGCCTGTGGGCGGCGGAGCGGGGTCGGCAAGCGCTACCGAGAATCCGGATTCCGCAAGGCCCAAAGCGGCCACCAATCCGGCAATTCCCCCGCCAGAAACGAATATGTCGGTCTTCTCCGCGCGCATGCTTGGCACCTTATCTCCCATTTGTCGTTTGTTGTAGATGAGCCTGGAACTCTTCAGGTGAGGCTCTTGAGGAACTTGGCGAGGTCGGGCGCATGGTGCTGGACATGCGGGACGACAATGGGCGTTCTTGCCACCAGGATCGTGCGCATGCCGAGCGCCAAGGGAGCTACGAGATTGCGCGCATCGTCATCGAACATGGCAGCGCGTTCCGGCATGAGGCCGTCTCGGGCAATGATGGTTTCGAACGCGACACGTTCGGGCTTCGGAAGAAAGTCTGCGTGTTCAATGCCATAGATGGCGTTGAAGATGCCCGATAGCCCCCGGGCTTCTATGACGCGGCGAGCGTAAGGCCCCGAGCCATTGGTATAGACGATTGCCCGTCCCGGAAGGCTTGCTATTGCGCCTGCAAGTTCAGGGTCGGGTTCCAGATGTTCAAGTGCAATATCGTGGACGTGATCAAGATATTCCTGTGGGTTCACGTCGTGTTCACGCATTAGCCCGGCGAGCGTGGTGCCGAACCGGGACCAGTAGCGCTTTCGAAGTTCATTCGCTTCCACCCTGTCCACACCCAGGGCATCGACGACCCATTCGGTCATCCTGGCTTCAATCTGATCGAAGAGCCGCGCCTCCGGCGGATAGAGCGTGTTGTCGAGGTCGAAGATCCAGGTGTCCACGTCTTTGAAGGCGGCAGTCATCTGTCCAACTCGCAGAAAACCCCGTTTTCAGGGAGAGGTTGCCGACGCATCCTGAATGGTATCCGCCGATGCGCTGGATGCCGGGAAGACATTTCGCGCTTTTCGCGGACAATCCACTGGAGCACAAGCGCTCCCTGCATGCATGATGCGGCGCTCAATTCACATTTCGCCGTTGATGTTGCCTGCGCTATTGTTGGAAGATGGCCAATATTCAGGTTGACCAATCCTGTGCTCGTCGCGAATCGGCATCCAGCCAGATCTGGCGCCATGTCGCGTTCAGCGGCTAAGGGTGAGGCTGCCTTTGGTCGCAACGGGACCCTGAGCGGCAATGTGAAATCGGTCCCGGAGTGACCTTGCGCACCGAATGGGTGACCACCGGCAGCCATGGCACCGTCCTGCCCGCTGGCGGTTCAGGGCAATGTCGAGACGGGAAGGGCGCCGGAATGAAAGTGCTTGTTGCAGGGGGCGCGATGACACCGTTCAATCGGCGCAAGGACGGCAGTTCCTGGCGCGACTGGTGCCGCGATGCGTTCGTGGGAGCGCTTGCTGACGCAGCGCTCGAAAAGTCCTCGATCGATGCGCTTGTCGTCGCTTCGGAGAGTGATTTCTTCACTCTGCAAGTCAATCCGGCGAGCATGATTGCAGACACGCTCGGACTTGTTGGTTGCCGGTCCTGCCGAGTTGAGGGTGGTGGAGCGTCGGGGCATTTGGCCGTTCATGTGGGAATGGCGATGGTGCTCTCGGGGCAGTCACGCCGGGTTGCCGTGGTCGGCTTCGAGGCCGCGGCGACGCACCTTGACGGAAAGACCGTAGGAATGCTCCTCTCGCATTCCTTCGATTCCTGGACAGACGGGTTCACCGGTGTCAGTTCAACTTCCATATATGCGCTTTCGGCAATGGCATTCATGGAACGAACCAAGGCAACGGTGAATGACCTGGCAGCTGTCGCAGCCCGCAACAGGCAAAACGCGCGGGCGAACCCGAATGCACACTTGCCGTTAGACATCCGCGAAGCGGATGTTGCCGCCTCCCCGGTCGTATCCTCGCCCTATCGCCGCCTCGATTGCTCCCCTCTGAGCGACGGCGCAGCCTGTATAATCCTGTCCCGACCGGAGGATCTCCCGCACACTGGCCGAGCGCGCGTTCGAATCTCCGGAACTGGCGCGGCCAGCGATCGGGCACGTTTGGGCGACCGGTCCGACCCGGGTCGGTTTCGGGCCAAGGAAACCGCGGCAGCGCGGGCGCTTGCGGCAGCAGAAATCACGGCAGAGGCGATCGGCGTGGCCGAGGTGTACGACAGTTATTCGGGGGCCCAGTTACAGGCACTGGAGGCACTCGGTCTCACTTCCGATGTCGTGGCCGACGAGCGCGCCGGGAGGTTCGCAAGCTGTGGCGAGTTGCCAGTGAACCTGTCCGGTGGGTTGCTAGGCCAAGGAGCACCTGTCGGAGCTACGGGCGTCGCACAGGTGCTGGCGACTGCACAGCAACTGCTCGGGTCGTTTCCGGGCCTGAACCCGCAATCAGGGCCAAAGTATGGGTTGGCTGATTCACATGGCGGCATTGCAACGACCTGCGCCGTCAGCGTACTGGAGATTCAGTGACACAGCATCGCCTGACACTGGACCTCTGCATGCCGAAGGGCCGTCTCACTCCCTATTTCGAGGCGCTTGCCCAAGGTAAGGCGCTGGCAGAGTGCTGTGGTTCCTGCGACCGCGTGCAGTTCCCACCAGGAGGCATCTGCGGGCACTGTGGCGCAGCGGACCTTACATGGACTGCCCTTTCAGGTACTGCTGCCGTGATCCACAGGACCGACACTCCCGATCAGGCATTCGCTCTCGTTCGTTTCGAAGGAGCGAAGAACTCGGCAGTCGTTGCCGTTGCCAATCCCGATGTTCAGTCCAACCGGGGCAGGTTGGTGATTTCGTCTGCAAGCGCGCAAGGGCTAACCATTGAACTGCAAGGCAAAGGAAACGAGCATGTTTGAGGACTGGTCGAACGAGCGACTGTCGCGGATCGGTCTGCAACGGGGCACCAGCGGGATCGAGATCCACATCCCTGGCGACAGCAACCTCTATGGAATGACGGTTGGCGCACAGATTGAAGCCGGGCGAGGCCTTGCCCCGGCAATGGTCTTCGAGCGCGAAGATGGAACTCTGGAGCATTGGAATTTTGCCGAGGTCGACGCCGCGGCAACCACGCTGGCCGCGAGACTTCGGCAACTGGGCGCCCGTCCCGGGGATCCGGTCGGCATACATACGGGAATGCGTCCCGAAACGGCAATCGCTCATATGTCCATATGCAAGCTTGGCGCAGTGGCCGTCACGTTGTCACAGCTCTACGGCCCGGACGCCCTCGCACATGCACTGAACGACTGTGGTGCGCGGATCCTCCTGACAACGGAAGACGGCTGGGCACCTCACCGGAAGTCGGCACGGAGGACACTTCCTCGGCTTGAGAATGTGCTGGTTTCCGAGACGAACGGAACGGAGGAGGACTTGCGTGCGGTGATCTCCAACGAGCCGCCGGAGTCATTCAAGCCAGACTTCGGCGGGGCCGATGACCCGGCCCTGTTGATGTATACTTCGGGATCTACCGGAATGCCCAAGGGAATAAGGCACGCGCACAGGTTGCTGGCTTCCTACCGCCCGTCAATCAACCTATTTTATAACCTCTCGCTTTGTGACGTAGACGCGGTGTTCTGGTCGCCTGCGGACTGGGCTTGGGTGGGCGGACTGCTCGACATGTTGTTCCCGGCCTGGCTGGCCGGGAGGCCGGTGGCAACCTCAGAGGCACGATTCAGTGCCGACTGGGCGTTTCGATTCATGGCGCGGCACAAGGTTACCCACACCTTCCTTACGCCAACGGCAATAAAGCGGTTGGCGGAGACGCCTGACCCGCGCGCCGAACACGATCTGGCCCTGCGCGTGATCTGTACCGGTGGAGAGGCCCTCGCCGCCGACACGCTGGGGTGGACGGAAGACCGTCTGGGTGTGGTCTGCAACGAGTTCTACGGCTTGACCGAGGTCAATCATCTGATCGGCAATTGTGCCGCACTTTATCCGCGTCGCCCCGGCAGCATGGGCATCGCCTATCCAGGCCACAAGGTATTGCTGGTGGATGCCGAAGGCAGCGAAGTGAATCCTGGCGAACCCGGAGAGATTGTGACGCCCGCAAATGCACCGACCCGCTACCTCGGCTATCTGAACGCGCCTGAGAAAGAGGCTGAGTTGCGGCTTGGCCCAAAGATGCGGACACGCGACCTCGCCGTGCAGGATGAAGACGGCTATTTTTGGTACAAGGGCAGGTCCGACGACCTGATCAAGTCCTCGGGCTTTCGCATCGGACCAACCGAGATCGAGGAATGCCTGATCGCCCATTCAGCCGTGGCGGAAGCCGCGGCGATTGCCAAGCCGGACGCGGAACGTGGCTCGGTCGTGAAGGCTTTCGTGCGACTGTCCAAGGGCTTTGAGGCGAGCGAGAACCTCTCGCATGCGCTCAAGGCCCATGTCCGTGAGCGGCTCGCCGCCTACAAGGCCCCACGCGAAATCGAGTATGTAGAGGAGTTTGAGATGACGTCGTCGGGCAAGGTCAACCGGAAGGTATTGCGCCTTCGCGAGCAGGCACTGGCCGCCAAATGATTTGACATAATCAATCTGTATCTACTAATCTTTTCCAAGACAGGGTGGAATTGATGAAATTTGGAATTCACGCCGGGATTTGGATGAAAGAGTGGACCGACGATCCGGTACCTCTGTTCGAGCGCGCCGCAATGATCGGATTTGACGGGGTCGAAGTGTCGCTTCTCGGAATTGACTTGGACGAGGCGCCCGAATTGCGGCGGGCAGCGGAACGGGCCGGCATTTCGCTGACCTGCTCAACAGGTCTCGGTGCCTCCGAGGATCCGACTTCAGGCGATCCCGATGTGCGCGCTGCCGCTCGTGCAGCATTGCGTCGGGCGATCCAGATCACGGCCGAACTTGGTTCGCCATCCCTGGCCGGAGTGGTTGCCGCTCCTTGGGGCGTGTTTGACCCGCTGAGCAAGCCGGCACGAGCTCGGCGCGCCGCCGAGACACTCGGTCGGATGCAACCGGTTCTGGAGGAAATGGACGTTGTCCTCGGGATCGAGGCGATCAACCGGTTCGAAACCGACCTGACATGTACCGCCGAGGAAGCCGTGGCAATTGCCGAGGCAAGCGGTGCGGACAACGTCGGCGTGTTGCTGGATACCTTCCACATGAACATCGAGGAAAAGAACCCGCCTGCCGCGATCCGTGCCTGCGGACACAAGCTGGTGCACTTCCATGTCTCCGACTGCGACAGGGGTGTGCCGGGAAGTGCCAGGTATGATTTCAATGCCGACGCCGAAGCGCTTCGGGATGTCGGCTACGGGGGTTGGGTCGTGGCAGAGATGTTCGTTCGCCCAGGCTATCCCAGCAGCCGCGATCTGAACATATGGCGGGACATCGAACCGGATGCCGACCGCGCCGCCGCGGAGGCTCTGGATTGCATGAAGAGAGTTTTTGCCGATGTCGGCTGAAGGGTTCTTTCGTGTACTTCACGAGGCAGCGGGTTCCAGGATGCAGGAGTTGAACGCATTAGACGCTGCCGTTGGCGATGGCGATCACGGAACAACGCTTGTGCGCGGCCTGACGCGGGCGGCCACCGCCGCGGACGGAAAGCGCGCAAAGGCGTTCATGCGGGCCTCGGGCGGCGCCTCGGGAACGCTCTTCGGACTGGTTTTGCATGAAATCGAACGGCACCTGGATGACGGCGACGATTTGGCCAAGGGACTGGAACGCGCCTGCGCCCGGATCTGCGACTTGGGAGAGGTTCGGCCAGGCGACAAGAGCCTGGTCGATTCACTCGCGCCGGCAGCCGGGGCACTCGCCGACGAAAAGTCATTTGCCGAAGCCGTTTCGGCAGCTGAAGCGGGCAGGGACGCGACCCGAGACATGCGCGCCAAGTGCGGCCGCGCGCAACATGTCGAGGGCGGTGGCGTAGGGCATCTTGATCCGGGCGCGGTCTCCCTGGTCCTGATACTTGAGACGCTCGCCCGGGAGTCCGTTTCGTGAAGAAGCTGTTCAACGATCCGGCAACAATGGTCGACGACATGATCGATGGTTTCGTCAGCGCCTGTCCGCACGTGCGTCGGGGTACACTTGATCCGCGCATTGTCGTGCGTCAACGGAATCGGAAAGATCCGGATGAATTGGTGACACTGCTGATCGGCAATGGCTCCGGTCACGAGCCGATCGCGATGGGATTCGTCGGCCAGGGCGTTCTTGACGCCAACGTGGTCGGAGACGTGTTTGCAGCGCCTTCAGCCGACTTGATCCTTGACGGAATTCGCGAGGTCAACGGGGCGGCCGGCACAATCCTGCTGATTTCCCGACACTCCGGAGATGTCATCAACGGCCGTGCCGCAACGATGCTTGCCGAGGAAGAGGGCATGAAGGTTGTGCCCCTTCTCATGTATGACGACATTTCGGCGGCCCCGCCCGAACGGCGGGCTGACCGACGCGGCGCTCCGGGGACGATGTTCATCTACAAGATTCTTGGTGCGGCTGCCGAGGCGGGATGGCCGTTGGAACCGCTGATGCGACTCGGTGAAGACGTGCGCGACCGCACCGTCACACTTGCTGCAGCGGTCTCGCCGGGGATTTCTCCCCTGACCGGGCAGCCGATGTTCAGCCTGCCGGATGACGAAATCTATCTGGGGATGGGTGTGCACGGTGAGCCAGGCATGGGACGTGTCAAGACCGGGCCTGTTCGGATTCTGGTCGAAGAGATGATCCGACGCCTCCTGGATGACCGGCCGATCGCGGCTGGTGGGCGGGCGGCCGTCATCGTCAATGGCATGGGCGGGACGACGATGATGGAGTTGCTGACGGTTTGGGCGGAAACCGTGAAGTCATTGGCTTCGCACAAGGTACGGGCAATTGCGCCGATGGTCGGCAGCTTTGTGACGACGCAGGAAACGGGCGGTTTCTCGATTTCGCTGTTCGAGCCGGACGACGAGATGTTGGGGTTCTGGTGCGCACCGTCGGACACGCCGGCATTCCCGAAAGTTGAACTGACGAACGAGTGCCCGGCATGACCTCCGCGCCGGCCCTGACCAACCATCAACCGATCTGCGGTATCGCGGTGGACATGGGCAGCGGTCTTGGCGCTGCACTGCGCGATGCCCGGGGTGAAGCCGCGCAGGACGACGATCTGTTCACTTTCAAGCGCATTGTTGCAGATACGATGAGCCGCGCCGCAACGACGCTGCTGGTGGACGCGGAATACGGACCCGATCTGCTGGACTCCATTCATGCGCCCTGTCTGCCGATATTGGCCTACGAAGCGGACGTCTACCGGATCGCGGAAGAAGACCGGATCACGGTTCTTCCGGATAACTTGAGGATTTCGGACTACGCCACTCTTGGCGTCAGCGTGCTGAAGTTCTTTCTCTACTACGCTCCCAATGATGAGCCCGGGATCAATCTCAGGAAGCAGGCGCTGGTTCGGCGGATTGGAGAGGAATGCCGGGTCGAGGGAATCCAGTTTCTGTTCGAACCCCTTGTCTATGATCGCGCGGTGCCGGACACCACGTCCGCGGCGTTCGCGAAATTGAAGCCTTCGCTGGTTGAGCGCGCGACCCGTGTCTTTGCGGCTGCTGAATTCTGTGTCGATATCCTCAAGGTCGAGTTGCCTGTGAGCTTGGGGCATGTGGAGGGGATCGGGGAACCCACCATGTCGTTGGCGGAGGTGGAAAATGCCTTTCGCGCTGCTGCCGAGGCCGCCGGAAACATCCCGATCCTGTATCTGAGCGCCGGAGTGACATTCGGCCAGTTCGAGGCCGGCCTGAAGTTGGCACGGCGTGCCGGCGTGAAGCCGGCCGGCTTCATGTGCGGTCGAGCCGCTTGGAGCGATGCGATCGAAGTTTTCGGGACCAAGGGGAAGGATGCCACGACGCGCTGGATGGCGAGCGAAGGTCTGCGGCGACTGGAGCGTCTGGCGGAGGCGTTGCGATGATCAGGCCAATGACCTTTCGAATGGCCGCAGGGTTCGCGAACAGGCTGACGCCGCCGCGGAATTCCGGTGTTGATTCCTTCGGCGGCGCGAAGCAAGCCCGAAACGGGCAGGAAGCAGCGAACTTTGAAGCAAATCGCTCCTGGTCTGGAATGACTTGGCGAGGACGGAGCATCCCGGTCAAATGAACTCGACCGATCACATTGCAGGTTTGGAGACATGAACAAGCCCGTCACTCCGAAATACATGGTCGTCCACGACGAGATATTGAAACGGCTGAAGTCGAACCACTACTCGGTCGGCACCAGGCTGCCGTCGGAAGAATCGCTGGCTGGAACCTTCAAGGTAAGTCGAGTAACGATCCGCAAGTCCTTGGAAATGCTGGTGGATGCCGGGTACCTCGCCTCCCGGCAAGGCAGTGGCTATCACGTTAACTGCCTGTCACCGCAGCGGGAGACGTGCCTTGCGTCCTTTACGGACGCGGTGCTGCGCAAGGGCCGGGTTCCAGGTGCGAAACTGATCGGCATTGACGTGCCCCATCCTGATCCGCCCGAAGACGTTACGGAAGTCTTCGACGCTCCGGTCGCGCGCATTCACCGCCTGAGGACTGTAGATGGCGAACCGGAGTTGCTGGTCAGCACATGGGTTCCGACGAATCTGGTTACGGGCCTGGCACCGGACGCATTTCCCGAGTTCGGACCCGGCCAGTCGATCCTGCGCATCCTCTCCGACCGCTTCAACCTTGCCTGGTCCCGCGCCTGCGAGACCGTACGTCCCTGCGCCGCGCCGAATGAAGTTGCGGAGCATCTAGGCATCGAGCCCGGAACGCCGATTCTGTCCGTGGCCTGTACTGCTTATGACGACACGGATTTGCCTGTCTTCCACGATCAGTTGTTCCGCGCGACGCCAATAGTGTTCAACCTCTCAAGGTCGGCCAGAAAGACCGATCCGATCTAGAACCGGAGAAACCATGACCCTGACTGTCGGAATCATAAGGGCGTCACTGCCAAGCTACTTCCCCGAACGACACGGTGTATTCGAGGCCTGCCTCGGGGCTGTCGAGGAGCTCGTGACCGCTGTGGACGGTCAGGTGGCCGTTGCGCCGAATGTCCCGATGGACGGCGCTGGTGCCCGCGCGGCACTGGAACACTGCCGGGCACAGGGCGCAAGTTTCGTGCTTCTGATCCACGGCGGCTTCACTATGGGCGACGTGGCGCGGGAGGTCGCGATGGGCGAATTGCCAATGGGGGTGTGGGCTACTCCCGAGCCAACGCATGAGAACGACATCCAGCTCAACAACTTTGTTTCGCTCAATATGAGCCTGTCAATCGCACGTGGCGTTCGCGATCTCTCCAGGAACCCGATTCAGTGGTATTTTGGCGCGCCGGAGGATCCCACGCTGCGCGATCGTTTGTCTCGAAGCCTGCGGGCACTTTCGGCCAGGAAAAGGCTGGTAGGTGCACGAATTGGAGTCGTCGGCGGTTTGGCCCCGACCTTCTACAACATGGAAGTGTGCAGCGATTCATTGGCTCGAAACCTCGGAGTCGAGCCCGTGCATGTGGACATTCACCGAATGGTCGAATCCATGGCCGCCGCGAACGGCAGCGAGGTCGAGACCGAGATTGCTGCGATGGGGGCGTGCGGCGAAATACGGGGCGTGTCCGATGAGCAGATGGCACTGACCGCCCGTGCGGCGTTGGCACTGCGCAAGATTGCTGACCTGGACGGCTATGACGGCCTGGCGGTGTCCGACTGGCCCGCCCTCCAGGAAAACCCGGGCATGCATCCTGGTGCTGCCTTCAGCTGGCTTGAGGAGAATGACAACATGGCCATCGCGTCGGAAGGCGACGTGCTCGGGACGGTCACCCAAATTGTGATGCGATCGATCACCGGCAAGGTCGGCAGTCTGCTGGACATGACCTCGCCGCAGTTTTCCAGCGACCGCATCCTGATGTGGCATGGCGGTGGCGGGCCGCTCTACATGGCAGGGGCCGGTCGGGTCGCGTGGATAAATCACCCGATGATCGGGCGGGGCACACAGGAAGGGCCGAAATTCGGAGCGATCGCGGACTTCGAATTCGCCGATGGGCCACACTCCGTGCTGCGCGTTGCCCGCAGCGGAACCGCTGCCTTCGCCGTCGAAGGCGAGGTCAGGGCAACGGGCGAGTCAGGCTTTACCGGGTGTCGCGGTTGGGTGACCGGATTTTCGGATCGCGGTCAGGCCTGCAGCGCGGAAGACGTCGTTACGAGCGTCATGGAGCACGGGCTTGAGCACCACTTCGTACTGGTCCCGGGATCCTGGGCTGACGACTTTCTGGAATTCGCCGCGTGGTGCGGAATGGAGCTATTGCCCGTTATTCCGGCACATGGCGGATTGTCTCCGCGTGCCACCCGAATATGTTGACTCGAACCCCGGCCCATGTAGATTTGTCGATACAAATTGAGATATACAGAAATTTGCCCGGGAGAAATGAGTGACCCAGGTCCGGCTAGACTCGGTCAGGAAGCAGTTCGGCAACTTCGTTGCCATCGAGAACCTTGATTTGGACATTTCCTCAGGCGAACTCGTTGCTTTGCTCGGACCTTCCGGTTGCGGAAAGACGACCACGCTCAGGATGATCTCAGGGCTGGAACGCCCGAGCAACGGCGCAATCTTTTTCGACGGACAGGATGTGTCCGAACAAGCGGTTCAGGATCGCAACGTGGGCATGGTGTTCCAAAGATACGCGTTGTTCCCGCACATGACCGTGGAAAAGAACGTCGCCTTCGGCCCCAGCGTAAGAGGCGAGTCAAAGGCAGAAATCGCCAGAAGGATCGATGAGATTCTGGAGGTGGTGCAACTGACCCCGTTCCGGACCAGGTTTCCGGCACAGTTGTCAGGTGGGCAGATGCAAAGGGTAGCTGTCGCACGAACGCTGATCACCAAGCCATCAATTCTCATGATGGACGAGCCGCTCGCAAATCTTGACACCAAGCTTCGAGTGGAAATGCGGCGTTTCATACGCGACCTGCAACAGCAGTTCGGCATCACGACCATTTTCGTTACCCATGACCAGATTGAGGCTATGGAACTGGCTGATCGTGTGGCGGTCATATTTGACGGGCAACTCGCGCAATACGACACGCCAGAGCGCATATATCGCTACCCGAGATCACTTGAAGTTGCGGATTTCATGGGCGCAACGAACATTTACCCCGGCAAGCTCCTGTCCCGGAACAGGGTCAGAACCGCCCTAGGCGAATTCGACTGCCCGCACCAGAACGACCGGTCAGTCGGTGACCCCGTGCATGTCCTGCTGAGAGCGGAGGCGCTGGACATAAAGACGAGGCCATTCACGTCGGAGGGTTCAGTATTGCGGGGCCGCATCATGGCACGGGATTTCTTCGGTGCCAGTGTCACATACAGGGTTGCATGCAACGATCAGGAAATCGATGTCACCGAGAATGCCCGTCGAATGCTTGACGTTGGCGACGATGTCCAGCTTGAGATCGCGCCGGAGCAAGTATGGCTACTCAATGGGTGAGGCCAGAGAATAGACTACTTCAAATCCAGAGGAGGAAATCATGAAACCAAAAGTCTCGATACTCAGCCTTGTCGCGGCCTGTGCCGCCACATCTGTCTGGGCCGCTGACCCGGACGACGCGGCGTTTCGCGACGCCTTCTTGTCCGGCAACGCCGATTGGGCGGCGGTCGAGGCTCGCGCCGCCGAAGAAGGAGGTGTCAATATCTACTACTGGGGCGGCAACGACCTTCTGAACATCTGGATGGACCGTGTCGTTGCGCCAGCCATGGCCGAAAAGGGCGTAACTCTGAACCCGGTACGGATCACGGGCACCAAGGATGCCGTTGACCTCGTGCTTGCCGAAAAGCACTCCGGCAAGGGCATTGGCCAGGGCAGCGTCGACATGATCTGGATCAACGGCGAGAACTTCGCCACTCTGAAGCGACAGGATGCACTGTTCGGCAGTTTTGCCCAGAGCCTTCCGAACTCGGTGAATCTGGAATGGGACGAGAGCGATCCGAGGGCAATGCTGAACGTGCGTGACTTCGGTGTTCCCAACGACTCGGCCGAGGTTCCCTGGTCAGGCGAGCAGTATGTCTGCGCCGTCAATTCGGCGCGCGTGGCGGACGAGGACGTGCCATCGACATTTGCCGAGTTGAAGAGCTACCTGGAGGCCAACCCGGGCAAGTTCACCTATGTCAAGCCGCCACACTACCTGGGCAACACGTTTGTTCAGGAGGCGGTCTATGCGCATAACCCGGACGGCACGGGTGCCACGCCGTTCCAGCAGTCGGTCGACGACATTGCGCCGGAAGAACTGGCGCGGTTGATCGCTCCGGGGATTGAGTATCTCCAGAGCATCGAGCCCAATCTTCTTGATGCCGCCGGTGGGTCGCCGCGGTATCCGGAGGACAACAAGGCACTTGATGGGCTGTTCCTGAACGGCGAGATCGACTTCAGTTGCAAGTTCGGCCTGTATGCCGTTGCCAAGGGTCTGGAAATCGGCACCTATCCAGAAGCCGCGAAGCAATTCGTGTTTCCAGAAAACACGATGATCAAGAACAAGAACTACCTGGTCATTCCGGGCAACGCGCCAAACAGTGCGGCCGCGCTTGTGCTCGCGAACTGGATGGCTTCAGTCGATAGCCAGGTCTCCAAGCTCGAAAGCGTCGGAATGCCATCAGGCATCGATGGGTGGAAACTCAGTGCCGAAGATGCGGAACGTATCGTCAACGCCTCTCCGGGCCTGATCGGCGTTACGCAGGCTGAGCTGGACGCCAATGCCGCACCGGACACCAACGCCACGCTGGTCGACGTGATCGAGGCAACATGGCTTGAGGTGATCGAGCGCGACTCTACGGCATCGATCGAAGAGGTCGTGGCCACGGCCTACGCGAATCTCGGGAAATAGTCCCCTGTTCCGGGCCGGCCGCCATGTCAGCGGTCGGCCCCGATTCCACCAATGACAAGTCGAAACGTGCCTGCAGAATCCGAGCCAGTTGGCATGACGGCGCGCGAGCGCCGCACCCGAATCCTGCAGATGCTCCAGCTGATACCGATTCTGTCGGTGCTGGTGATTCTGTTCGGAGGCGCACTTGTGATGGCGCTGTTGCAGTCGCTCGGATTCGCGCCCTGGTTCGGGATCAACACCTTTCCGGACTTCTCGTATTTCGGGTCGCTTTGGGGATCGCAGACCTTCTGGGTGTCCCTTTGGCTGACGCTGTATTACGCAACTGTCTCGACCCTTTTGGCGTTGGTGTTCGGCACGATGCTGGCGCTCGCGCTGATCAAGGCCTTCCCGGGCAAGTGGCTCTACAAGTACCTCTACAAGCTGCCGCTGATGATCCCCTATACGGTCGGCATCGCTCTGGCGGTCATCATGCTCAGCAGCGGCGGAGTGCTTTCGCGGATTGTCGCGTTCGCCGGGCTGATCGATGACCCAGGGCAATTTCCGCAAATCCTGAAGACCCATTACGGCTGGGGAATCATCGCGGTGTATGTCTGGAAACAGACGCCGTTCATCACGCTCGCCGTCTATGCCGTTTTGCTAGGCATCGGGCGGGAGACCGAAGAGGCGGCCGCCATACTCGGTGCTCGGCGCGGCGCGATCTTCTTCCGGGTAACGCTCCCGCAGATACTGCCAGGAATCGTGTCATCGACGCTGATCTGCTTTGCCTTCAATGTCGGCGCGTTCGAAGCGCCGTTCATTCTGGGCGGCGGCTTCCCGGATACGCTTCCGGTCGTTGCTTGGCGCTATTTCAACGACGCCGACTACACATTGCAGCTCCAGGGCATGGCGACCGTCGTGTCAATAGGCATCGTTGCTGGGGTGATTCTCTTTGCCTACCTATGGGTGTACCGACGTTACGAACGGCGCATGGGGCGGCACTGACATGGCGGGCGGGAATGACACCCTGAGTACGCGCCTGTCGCCGTTCCAGAAGATCTATCTCTTGCTTGTTGCCGGCTTCATAGTCGGCCCTTTCCTTCCAGTGATCATCCAGAGCCTTGCCTTCAGGTGGGCCTGGCCCGAGCTGTTGCCCGGAACCTGGTGGCTTGAGCAGCGCGAAAAGTCGATGCTCCCGTTGGCCTGGGATTACGTGCTGTCGCCATACAGCCGAGTCTGGGAGGCAACCGTGAACACCGTTTTCATCGGTTTGGTCGTCACCGCAATCTGCCTTGCCATCTGCCTTCCGGTGGCGCGCCTGCTTGCGCGCGAGAGCTTCGCCGGGAAGAGCGCCTTCGAATTTTTCTTGTCGCTGCCCCTGATCGTTCCGGAAGCGGCTATCGGCATTGCGCTTCTGATGATCTTCATTCGGTTGGGCCTCGCGGGCAGTTATGCCGGAATCATCATTGCCCACCTGATTCCGACAATCCCCTACATGGTCCGGATGCTGACGGCGGTCTATCAAGGTCTTGGGCGCGACTTCGAGGAGCAGGCCATGATCCTCGGAGCCAGGCCATTGCAGATTCTCTGGCGGGTGACCCTGCCGATGCTTCTGCCCGGCGTCGTTGCGGGTGCGCTGTTCACCTTTCTGGTCTCGACCAACATCTTTCTGCTGACCTTCTTTCTGGGTCAGGGCCAGGTCATCACCTTGCCGACACTTCTGTTTTCCAAGATTTCCGGCGGCAACCTTGATACAACGGCAGCCGGGATCACACTGATTGTCACCCTGCCTGGAATCATATTGCTGATCATCTCCGAGCGATTCATCAAGGAGGAGGCGTTCGGAAAGGGCTTCGGGAGCTGAGGAGAGAAAATGCCAACACCTGCATCCGTCATGGACCGGTTTCCCAAACTTGATCCCGACTTTGTTCGTGCCCGCCTGGGCCGCCCGGAGCCGAAGCCACGGGTTATCATTGATACCGATACGGCCAACGAAATCGATGATCAGTTCGCCGTTGCCTGGTCGCTGCTGTCGGAAGAGCGCATGACTCTTGAAGGCGTGACCGCAGAGCCGTTTTCCTTTGCTCACCACCGGGAAGGGTTGATCAGATCAACGGAGATACTTGAGCGCGGCGGCCCGGCAAATGCGGAAGAGGAGCGTTTCATGGGTGGTCTCGGCGGTTGGGCCGCGAGGCTGGTAGAGCAGGGCATCTCCGCCAAGGACATAGCTTTCGTCGGCACGGAGGAAGGAGAGCAGCTTTCCTACGAGGAAATCCTGAGAGTTTTTGAACACTGCGGGATCGAACCGGCTGGCAGGGTGTTCCACGGTTCACCACGCTACCTCGACTCGGCCGATGATCCGATCGACAGTTCGGGCGCACGGTTCATCGTAGAGCGAGCTTTGGCAGATGACCGGCCACTGTATGTCTTGGCCATGGGCGCGGTGACCAACATCGCTTCGGCATTGTTGATGGAGCCAAGGATCATCGAGAAGATCGTTGTGGTCTGGACTTCGGCCTTTCCGTCCTATTCGCCATTCTGCAACCGGCCGTCGCTCAACTTGGTGCAGGACCCGCCAGCGTCCCGGCTCTTGTTCGACAGCGGCGTTCCGCTTGTCTATCTGCCCGGGTACCACGTCGGCGCACAGCTAAAGATCTCGCTTCCCGAGATGGAGCGTTTTGTCAGGGGCAAAGGCAAAATTGGGGACTATCTGCATTACCTCTACGCAAACAACCCCTTGCACAGGATGTTCGCGATCACCGGAACCGAGACAAAGACCTGGGTGATATGGGACATCATCGATGTCGCCTGGCTGTTGGATGCTGGATACGTTTCTACGTATCTGACTACTTCTCCGCAACTTGATGACGATCTCTATTGGCAGCATCCGAATGGCAGGCACCCTATCCTGGAGGCATTCGACGTTAACCGGGACGCCATTTTTGAGGACTTCTACAAGACGCTCGAGCGTGCACCTTGACGCTGCAAGCACGGGCACGGCGGATGACAAACTCGGCCAAGCGCCTCGCACCCCTTCTTTCGCGGAGCATTGCGACTGCTGAGAGCCGAGTCATGCTCCTTGCGTGACGCAGGGACGATGATCTCGGATCCCTGAATCCAGGCGTGAAAGCGGATTTCCATTGGGTTCATTCCGAGCGTGAGACGTATACGGAAAGACTTGCAGCGTTGTGAACGACCGACGAGGACCGGAACCAGACTGAAGGTCCTGTGGCAGATACGGTAGCCAGCCTGCGACTGCACCAGCCGGACAACTGGCCTCACGAAACCGGCTCATGGCGCGCCAACTTGATCCTGGCTGTCGCTCCGCGACGCACACGGTTGCGACGTTCCTTTTGGCTCAGGGCTGTTGTTCGGCCTCGATCGCGGCAGTGAATCGTTCGAACAGGTACATGCTGTCAACCGGTCCAGGGCTTGCCTCGGGGTGGTACTGGACCGAAAACACCGCACGGTCCGTCATCCGAATGCCACAGTTCGATCCGTCAAACAGCGAGACGTGAGTTTCCTTTACGCCGGCTGGCAGTGTCTGGCTGTCTACCGTGAACCCGTGGTTCATGGACGTTATTTCGACCTTGCCCGTCTCGAGATCCTTCACTGGATGGTTCGCACCGTGATGCCCGTGATTCATTTTGACCGTCCGTGCGCCGAGGGCGAGGGCTAGCATCTGGTGCCCAAGACATATGCCGAAGACGGGAATGTTCGAGCGTGCAAGCACGTTCTGGATCATGGGCACGGCATAGGAGCCGGTTGCCGCCGGGTCGCCAGGACCGTTCGAGAGAAACAGCCCCTCGGGATCAAGTGCCAATACGTCATCTGCAGTGGCGGTTGCCGGCAGGACCGTGACGTCACATCCGACCGAGGCAAGGCAGCGGAGGATGTTGCGCTTGGCTCCGTAGTCGATGGCGACGACCTTGTGCTTCGGGGCTTCCTGCTTGCCGAAACCATCCGGCCAGGCCCACCGCGTCTCCGACCAGCGATAGCTTTGCGCACAAGTCACTTTCTTGGCGAGGTCGAGACCTTCGAGTCCGGGGAACTTGCGGGCTGATGCGACGAGTGCTTCGACATCGAATTCGCCGGATGGGTCATGTGCCAGGGCGACATGCGGCGCGCCCAGTTGCCGAATTGCGCGGGTGAGGCGCCTGGTGTCGATTCCGCCTATGCCGATGCGGCCCCTGCGCTCCAGCCAGTTGGAAAGCGGACTGGTGGACCGCCAGTTGGACGGCGCTGTCGGATCCCACTTGACGACAAGACCTTCGGCCACCGGGTCTGCGGCTTCTTCATCCTGGGCGTTGACGCCGACGTTGCCGATATGCGGAAAGGTGAAGACCACGATTTGCGCGGCATAGGACGGATCGGTCATGATTTCCTGGTAGCCCGTCATTGCCGTGTTGAAGCACAGCTCTGCCACAGTCGTCCCGACGGCACCGAATCCCTGGCCCCAAAAGACCGGTCCGTCGGCCAGGGCAAGGCAGGCGGTTGGGGTCTTGGCGGCTTCCGGCATTGGGGCCCGTGGAGGTGAAGTGACGATAAACGGTCGTGGGTTTACGTGGTTGCCTGAGAAGGGTCAAGGGGTAGAGAAAATTGACATTTTATTTGAAAACAATAGGTTGCGTGTCTTGACGCTTGTTGCAGTGAGCGCATGGGTGGAGTAGTCTTGTGACTTGCCACCGAACGTGGGGCTCTAGATGGAACTCAGGCAGCGGATCGATGCCGCATTGAAGCAAGCCATGCGTGATCGGGAAGCGGTGCGGCTCTCGACCCTAAGGCTGATCACTGCCGCCATCAAGGATCGCGACATCGCTTGGCGAGCCAAGGGCGGAGATGCCGCGGATTCCGGTGTCGATTCCGAGGGCATCCTCGAGATACTCGGCAAGATGGTGAAGCAGCGCCAGGAATCCGCGCGTGCCTACGAGGAAGGCGGGCGTGTCGAACTGGCCGAGAGGGAGCGCGCGGAAATCTCGGTCATCGAGGAATTCTTGCCAAAGCAGCTGGATGTGGCCGAGACGGAGGCTGCAGTGGAGGCGGCAATTGCCGAGACAGGCGCAAGTTCGATCCGGGACATGGGCAAGGTTATGGGATCCTTGAAGGCCAGGTACGCTGGCCGGATGGATTTTGGCGCCGTTGGACCAAAGGTGCGGGAACGCCTCGGGTAGCTGGACTCACAAGACTATCGGCTGGTCGCAGCGGGTCTCGCAGCTGCGCAATGGATGCCAACGGTTGCGGAACGCTCTGGTTCAGGTTCGGATGAGCTTCTGAAGCTCGGCATAGAGCTCCTTGCGCTCGGCAGGGGTCAGAAATGCGCCTAGCTCGACTTCTCGCCCGCCACCGCGAAGCGTCAGGTAGTCCTCGACGGGCCCTTCGCGTGACAGGTGCACCGTGACCCAGTTGGGGATGGCGTCCCATGTTCTTGCAGGGCGCTTCGGCGCTCTATGTTCGAGGCGGACCCGATCGGGTGAGAGTGTCAGTTCTTCGTGAATCTGCCGGTCGGCGCGGTTGGCCATCAGCGCCCGCCAGACTCCGCCGACGGCGGCAAGCATGAACGCCAGCAGGATCCAGACCATTGGTGATCCCAGTACTGCGAGAAGCGGCAGGGAAAGAAGCGCCGCCGTTGTGCCGATGAACCATGCGAAGCCTTGGGCCGTCATCGACTGCTGTGGCCAGAGATCAAGCTTCCTTCCATGTGTGGTTTTGGTCCAACGGTAGGGCATTTCCGCAACAGGGTTCGTCCCTCCAGCCCGCCCGGACGGTTGGGGCGGGTCTGCCGGGTTTGGCGTGACAGCGGCACCGCACCGACAGCGAGGGTGCAGTCGGACCGCCGGTCACCTAAGGCAACGGTCGCGCACTAGTGGGAGTGGCCTCGGTCCCAGTCCTCGCGCCGTGGCAACGTCTCGAAAGTGTGTGCAGGCGGTGGGGTCGGGAGCGTCCACTCGAGAGTGTCCGCGTGCTCGTTCCAATAGCTCTTCTCCGAAATGGGCCGCCCGGCGAGGATCGTGTAGACGATGATTCCGATAAACATCAGGAATGAGGCGAACGCGAGGAAGGCGCCCAAGCTGGAGATCTCGTTCCAATAGGCGAACGCTTCGGGATAGTCGATATATCGGCGCGGCATGCCCTGGCGGCCAAGGAAGTGCTGCGGGAAGAAGGTGACGTTTGCGCCGATGAACATTGTCCAGAACTGGATCTGGCCGAGCCATTCGGGATACTGGCGACCACACATCTTGCCGATCCAGTAGTACATGCCCGCGAAGATCGCGAAGACGGCGCCGAGCGACATCACGTAGTGGAAATGCGCGACAACGTAGTAGGTGTCATGGTAGGCCCGGTCGATGCCAGCCTGTGCAAGCACGATGCCGGTTACCCCCCCGACAGTGAAGAGGAACAGGAAGCCGAAGGCATAGAGCATCGGTGTCTTGAACTCGATCGAGCCGCCCCACATCGTGGCAATCCACGAGAAGATCTTCACGCCTGTGGGCACCGCGATCACCATCGTCGCCAGCATGAAATACGTCTGCTGGGTCAGGCTCATGCCAACGGTATACATGTGATGCGCCCATACGACGAAGCCGAGCGCGCCGATCGCGATCAGCGCCCATACCATCGGCAAGTAGCCGAAGACGGGCTTGCGGCTGAAGGTGGAGATGACGTGGCTGATTATGCCAAAGCCGGGAAGAATGATGATGTAGACCTCAGGGTGCCCGAAGAACCAGAGAATGTGCTGGTAGAGAATGGGGTCGCCCCCGCCTTCGGCCTGGAAGAAGGTCGTTCCGAAGTTCCTGTCGGTCAACAGCATCGTGATGGCGCCGGCCAGCACGGGCAGCGACAGCAGGATCAGCCAAGCCGTCACGAATATCGACCATGCAAAGAGCGGCACCTTGAAGAGCGTCATTCCGGGAGCCCGCATGTTCAGGAACGTCGTGATCATGTTGATTGAACCGAGGACCGATGACGCACCGGATAGGTGCACTGCAAAGATCGCAAGATCCATCGAGAATCCCTGTTCGGATGTCGAGAGGGGCGGATAGAGAACCCACCCGACGCCGGATCCCATCTGGCCGTTGCCGCCGGGCGAGAGCACGCTGGCAATCGCGAGAGAAGAGCCGGCGACATATAGCCAGTAGCTGAGGTTGTTCATGCGCGGGAAAGCCATGTCCGGCGCACCGATATGCAAAGGCATGAAGAAGTTGCCGAAGCCGCCAAACATGGCCGGGATGACGACGAAGAACATCATCAAGATGCCATGCGCGGTTACGAGGACGTTCCAGAGGTGACCGTTTGGCGCACAGGTGCCGTCCGCGATCAGCCTTGCTCCTTCGGCGCACATGAACTGCACGCCCGGATCCTTCAGTTCCATCCGCATGTAGACCGTGAAGGCGACCGCGACGAAGCCTACGATGGCTGAAGTGAACAGGTAGAGGATCCCGATGTCCTTGTGGTTCGTCGACATGAACCAGCGTTCGAAGAATCCGGGTTTGTGATCGTGCTCGTGTACGGCGGCGTCGGCCATCCATGCCTCCTGGAGTCGCTTTTGCGCAAACCCGCGGCGAGCCGCCGCGTCCTTGATGCCTTTTACGGCCATGATCCGGTTTGAGCAATGGCGGAAGGGCGTCAAGCTGAGAGAAAAATTGTCTCAGTTGTCGCACCTGCGGCACGCGCAGGTTCTTCGTTGGGCCGGACGAATGGCGCGCGGGAGACTGAATATCGACATGCCATGTCGCATTTTGTTCAGCAGGGCGGGAGAGTCCCGGCAAGTTTGGCCCCAAGGAGAATCGCCATGACCATCAAGCTAGAGAACGGTCGCCTGTCAGAGGAAGACGTCGCGCAGTACTGGCGAGACGGGTTTCTCTTTCCGATCCCCGTCTTCAGTGCCGACGAGGTGGCCGCCGCACGAACTTCTCTGGAAGACATGGAACGAGACTGGCTGGATGCGGGCCTCCCCTTGCCCCTCAACACGTACAAGCGCGTGAATGCGCAGGTGGTCATGCCGTTCGTGGCGGACATCGCCCGTCACCCTGCGGTTTTGGACGTGGTCGAAGGAATCCTGGGTCCGGACATCCTGGTCTATGCGGCGGAGTTCTTCATCAAGGAGCCCAGGACGGCGTCGATCGTCAGCATGCACCAGGATCTTACCTACTGGGGGCTGGGAGCGATTGACGGTCTTGTGACGGCATGGATGGCGCTTTCCCCGGCAACCGTCGAGTCCGGCTGCATGGACTTCGTGCGCGGCAGCCACAAGCAGCCGATCCTGCCCCACGAGGACACGTTCGACACGAACAACCTGTTGAGCAGGGGACAGGAGGTCAAGGTCGACATTGCCGACGTGGACAAGACACCGATCATGCTGGAACTTGGCGAAATGAGCCTCCATCACGGACTGACCATACACGGCTCAGGGCCGAACGGCTCAGACGACAGGCGCATCGGTTGCGTGATCCGCTACGTGCGCCCCGACATGGAGCAGATTGTCGGGTCCCGTGACTATGCGATGACTGCCCGTGGAGAGGACAGGCACGGGAACTTCATCCACACGCCCACGCCGAACTCGTTCTTTGCGCCCGAGTCCCTAGAACTCTATGACAATATGCGGACCGAGCAGGCCAAAATCATGATGAAAGACGCCAAGAAGTCGACGGAGATCTATTCCTGATGGAGCAAGTCAAGTTCACGGCCATGAAAGACGGGGACAAGGAAGACTACGACTTCCTGTCCGTGCACGAGGTCGAATACGCCAAGGGTACGGCCGACCGGCTTCTGAAGGCCCTTGTGCAGTTGGACGAGAGCCTGTCCGGCTACCAGATCACGCGGCTCGGCCATTCGCTTCAATCCGCGACGCGGGCTTGGCGCGACGGGGCCGACACGGACTGGGTGGTTTCCGCCCT
>JAJDVJ010000079.1 GCA_022826205.1 Silicimonas sp.
CAAGCGCCGTCGCAACCCTGTCGAGCGGCAGCGAGCGCGCCGTCGCCACCAGTCCCTGCCAGTCGGTTCGACCAAGCGTTCCCATCTTCCTCTTCTCCTGCAGCGGAACCTGAACACCGGAGCAAAATGCCCGGATGAGAAGATGCTACTGGGAAAGGGAAAAGCCGGAAGGTGGGTCAAAATTGGACGCGACTCATGGGTCAGAATTGAACTGGACTTGACAGTCTCGATGCGGTCAAGCCTCGCCGCGATCGTGTCGAGCGACGGTCCCAGCGCCCTTTCGGGCGCCGTGGCGCGCCGGACCACGTAGCCGCTCGCGGACATTCCAGCAGCCTTCGCCCGCGCACGGACGACGTCCCATTCGCTGTCGGTCGCCTTCACGGCCCTCTGCTTCCTCACGCCCTCGGGCCTTGCGGAATCGCCTTGCATGCTCGGCTCCTTTCATGTGCAGGCACGTGGCCCAAAACTGTTTCCCGCATGGAAACAGGCATTCTTCGTATATTCCATAGAACCTTGCTCACGTCAGCAATGTCAACCTTACATGCATGCTTCCGATCTTCGGCGCTGCCGTGTTGTTCCCGAAAATGCAACTCTCATGCCTTCCTGTGCCGCATCCTGTCCATGTGCAATGCGCATGATATCGCTCTTGTGTATGACCGCAACCTGCTGTAATGTATGCCTTATCGAGAGGAAGAAGTGACTCTATGCAACGGTGACGCTGCCCGTCGATCTGGGTTCTTCGGTTTCACACCGTCGAAAGCGAAAGTCCCACTTCCCCGACTGCCAATCCCCAAATGCCAAAGCCCAGCGCGCCTGGAACCAGGTTCGGAACGAGGCTGGCAAGCCCGAGTCGCAACGATCTAAGGGCGAGCACGAGGACGAGGGAAATTCCAACGAGCGCGAGCGTGGTCCCCGTCAGCATCGCTACGATGTTGCGTCGGCCAAGATGGGCGAACATCAGGGCGCTGCCCGCACTCTCGGGATGGGCGATGTACGGCGCATGGTCGGCCAGCCATCGCAGGGCGCGCCGATCAAGTGCGATCACTTCGTTCGACGACAGCGTCTGCATCGCGACCGTCATCCGGGTGGCCGACCTGTCCACGGCGATCTGGTTGTCGAGATCAAGGCCGAAAGGAAGCGACAACTCGTAGAGCAGCAAGTATTGCGCGGCCAACTCCCGGTTCGCGGGCAGCCGGTACTCGGCCGGGTCGTCACCGTGCATGCTCCTGTTGAGCCGACGGAAGGTGTCGGTGATGACGTTGACGTGGACAGTCTCGGGCTGTTCCCGGTACCACTCCGCGAATGCCGCGACATCTGACAAGTAGGAAGGGTCGCTGATGCCTCCCGGCTCACCAGAAGGGAGCGAGTACTCAATGGCGTAAAGGCCGGTGAGATTCTGGACGGTAAAGTCCGCGTCGCGGCGAAACTCGACGGTCTCGTCGAAATAGTGGAGGAAGACGTCATTCAGCTCGTTGCGGGGAATCGAGGCTACGAGCGCGACCGTGACCGCTCCGAACCCCCATCCCAGAACACGGCGTCGGCGGACCACAAACTCGCCGAGAGCGGCCATCGCGGCATCGCGACGATCCACGGTTGCGCTCACCCGGATCGGCAGCAGCGAAAGCAGCGCAGGCAGCAGGGTCACCGACAGAAAAAACGCCGCGCCGACACCGAACGCGACAAAAGTGCCCATGTGGCGGATTGGTGGCACCTCGGAGGCGTTCATGCTCAAGAAGCCAAGCGTGGTGGTCAAGCAGGCGAGGAAGACCGGTTGAAGATTGACTCGCATCGCCTCGACGATGGCGTTCCGCTTGAGCGTGTCATCTCCTGGCTGCGAAAGCGGCCTGTCGGCACCTTGGTCTGCCAGCGTTTGCGAGGCAACTCTTTGCATGGTGTGGACGAGGCTCGAGAATATATGGACGCAGCTTGCGATTGCGACCGTGAGCACGACGACCGGCGCAACGGCAGACGGCGCCGTCATAGGCAGCCCCACCCAACCGCCGAGTCCCACGGAGACCAGCACCGAGAGCGCGACCACGAGCATGATCGCGAACGTGCTGCCGACCCCCCCGGTCAAGAACAGCAGCGTCAGCGTCATTGCCGCGAAGCTCGCGGGGACCAGCGTCTTGAGATCGCCTAGAGAGACCTGCATGAACGCCTGGTTGAAAATCACAAGGCCGGTCACGCGCACGTCTATGCCTGGAAACCGTGCGCGAACCTGGTCGGCGAGCCCGTGGGAGACCTCGGCCACCCGGGCACCTTCGCGTACCTGGTCCTCGCCTGGCAGCGCCACGGTCACGTTGACGCCGCTGACCCCACCGTCGCGCGCGATCAGGCGCCCCGCGAGGAGCGGTTCCGCCAGCGCGATCGCACGAACCCGAGCCCGCTCCCCGGCATCGCCAAAGGCGCTGCCATCCACGAGATCGCGAACCACGATGTCGTCGTCTTCGGCGGTGCTGTGCTGGAAGTTTGTCAGCGAGTCGACGCGGGTTGCAAACGGAACTTGCCAGCCTCGTTCAGTGAGCCAGAGGGAGGCCTCCAGCGCGAGGGCGGAGGTGGCGTTGCGGTCCTCGGGCGCGACGGCAAAAAAGACGTTGCTGGTCTCGCCGTACGTGTTTTCAATCGCTTCCGCCGCGACAAGCTGGGGATTGTCCTCGGAAAAGTAGATCCGATCGTCGGCAGAGAATTCGAGGAACGCCGTGCCGCTCGCCGCGACTGCGGACAGCAGGAAGGCGGCAGCGATGATCGCCCACCGCCGCTCGATAACCCAGCCGCCGAGCCGCGACTCCAGTCTCCGCACTGCTTGCGCGATCAGCATTCCGGTCGAGCGACTCACATCCGGCTCCCTGACCCCGACCTGGCGGTCTCGGTCGACACGCGGCATTCAATTCGGGAACGGGCCGTAGCGCCGTCCTGCCGTTCAATTCGACTGTTGCAATGTCCCGCACGCCTTGGAGATCCCTTCTCGCCGGCCATCATCAAGGGCGAGGATCGTGACGGTCGCGCCGACGATGCATCCTCCAGCGCCGGCGAGGCCGTATGCGGTCGCTCCATCCATTGTGTTCTCCCTTCAAGCTGAACGCGCCCTGGCCAATGCGCAACGCAAGTCGATGATCCACGTAATGTCGGGGTGCCACACGACGCCGTGCATCCCTTACCGCACCAGCGCGCAGGAGAGAATCCAGGTGATGGGGCGGTTCCGCGTGCGCAATCTCGCAAGCTACCTTGCGAGCACCACGAGCGACAGGTTGAATTCCACCAAACTCCAGAACACCTCACCACGCATCGGTCAATGCAGCGTTCCGTCTGGTGCACCGCCGGGGATCGACGAGAGTGCTGGCTGCGAGTGCGACATTCACTTCGAATGCGTCGCTCACGGCCAGCGGTACCAACCGTACCAGGATCATCACCCGCACGGCGGATGCGGCGAAGTAGCGGACATCGTTTCAAATGACGTTTCTCTCGCTTGTGCGGCAACATTCAGAACCCCACACATGGAAGTCGGCTGAGGCAGACATCCCCTGTCCACCACCTGTACACATCCGGGCGGACTTTCGGAACACTGCGATGCTGAATTCTGCCCGATGCGGACTGGCATCATGGTGTTCGGTCCGCAGGAAATCTCGTTCGTGCCAGATTTTCTCAAGCGTGGACGGCGTTCCGATCAACTGGCCAACCCACAGCAGTGCCCCGCAGGCACTCTCGATGACGACCCCGTCCAGACCACGCCTGAGGCAATCTCCATCCCTTTGCCACCACGTGGCCGGTTGGCGCCAATCCCAAAAGATGCACGTTCACGCGCTCATCAGGCAAATTGCGGATGAAGAAGCTCTGCACGATGAAACGGGACAAAGGACCGCTTAAGGCCGCGTCAAAGTGCCTTGCGCCGAATTGCCTTATCAAGTATCCGGCTCTTCCAGCCCTGCGGAGAGGTGCCGGAGCGGTCGAACGGGGCGGTCTCGAAAACCGTTGTGGGTGCAAGCCCACCCAGGGTTCGAATCCCTGTCTCTCCGCCACTTGAATCTCTAATATACTGAATTTGAAATATTTTTTAAGATCAAGAGTGGCTGCATGCCTAGGCATATGCATCCAAAGGGAACCCCCTTCGCCTCAAATCACAGGCACGGTCGATGCACCAAATAGCGCAAGGCCATTTTCTGGTGCATGAAAGCAACAGAAATCTCAAATGGCACGGGGTATTCGGTCAAGGAATTTCGTCGCCAATTTCTGATGCCTGCACGGGAAACCGTATTTCTCCTATCCTTGGGTCCCTCACACTGCCTGCAAGACTGGAGCAGGCCGGTCCTCAAAAAAGAAGGCGTTTTCTCCGAAGGCCGGTTCGAGTTCATCCAGCCAGGTCGCTTGCGCGTCGAATTTGGCAAAGAATGGCCGACCGACCCAGTCAGGATCGCGCCCCTGCAGGAAACGCAACATAAAGACCTTCTCGCCTGCGAGTCGCTGAACACCGAGCACCTCGACCTTTCCGGGTGTCGCACTCATGCTTGGGCCACGAACCGTACGGCCGAGACCGGAGACCTGTTGCACTGCTTGCCTGAACACGTCGTGGCAGCGCACCAGCGGCACCTCAAAATAGCACTTTGCCCCCGTGTCCCGCTCTACGAACATGTAGTAGGGAACAATGCCCAGGCCGACCTGTGTACTCCACATGCGCGCCCAGACATTCGGATCGTTGTTGACATGGTTGAGAAGCGGCGCCTGGCTGCGGATGATCGCACCAGTGTCGCGAATGCGGCGGATCGCTTCGCGAACGACGTCGGTCCGCATTTCCTGCCAGTGATTGAAGTGCGCCATGATGGCGACATGACGCCCTGAGCGCACAATGTCCTCCAACAGGCGCAAAAGGTCGTCGGCATCCTTGTCATGAACGAAACGGTGCGGCCAGAAGGTAAGCGCCTTGGTGCCGATCCGGATGTTGCGGACATGATCAAGCTTCGGATTGTCGACGAGGGGCCTCAAGTAGCGTGCCAGCACCCGGGTTTTCATGACCATCGGATCGCCGCCAGTGACCAGCAGGTCGGAAACATGCCTGTGAGAGGCAAGATACTGGTGAAGGCTCAGAGCATCATTTGACGCGATTTTCATCTCCTTGTCGCCGACGAACTGAGCCCAGCGAAAACAGAAAGTGCAGTAGGCATGGCAGGTCTGGCCCTTGCTCGGGAAGAACAGGACGGTCTCGCGGTACTTGTGCTGGATCCCCTCCAAGGCTCCGTCTGCCCCGCCGGGTATGTTCAGTTCACGCTGCGCGGCAGGATGGGGATTGAGGCGGGCACGGATTTTGGCAACCGCGCCGTCGATTTCCTGCGCTGGCGCTTCGCGGGCCATCAGGCCCGCAATACGATGGAAATCCTCGTCGGCAAGCATGCCTTTCTGCGGGAAAACCAGCTGGTAGACAGGATCGTCAGGGATCCTGTCCCAGTCGATCAGCTCTTCGAGAACATATCGGTTGGTGCGGAACGGCAGCACCTTGCTGACGACACGCATCGCAAACAGGTCTTCACCTCTCACATTGCCATATTCGGCAATCCTGTCGAGGTGCCTTGCGGTTAGTGCACGATACCGACCGTGCGGCTGTACCTTTCCAGTTTGTTTACTCATACTTCCAGTTCCCCCGTTTCTGGGCTCCCAACGGCAATCCGGTGGCTGCTTCTTGACTTCATCGGAACGGGCACGGCCAACAGACATGTCGGCGGCAACGCTCATCTGGTCATGCAAGGCGCATGCATGCGTCGGCGAGCCGAATCCCGGCAGGATGTTCCAGACCATGGGGATTCATGCCGTCGACTGAAGCGCAATGCGTTCCAGCCCTGACGACTGAATTCACGGCTCGTCGGGGTGGCCAACGCCCCACGCAGTGCATATGCGACGTACCCGGACGCTTCGTATTGTATCCCGCATTGCGTGCGGTTCCGGCACGGCATGGGCCGCGCAATGCCGTTTCAATGTTCGGCGGGAGACCCGCCCTTCCGGCTTGGATAAGCGCTTCCGGCCTGGGCAATCGTTGGCTGATGAAATCGTTTCAGTCAAACTCATAACCTCCTGACCATACGCCATCAGGTGCAAAATTGCGAGGGAAAAAGCTGCGGACGGGCAGTTTGTCGCATTTGGCGCGTGATAGCGCAGCGAATGGGAGGGCCAGGATTTCAGGACTCTGTGCCCCGCCCATAGCCGCCGGAATGACACGGACTCGACCCAAGAGGTCGGCAATTTTCGCTTTCGGGGAGTCGGTCCCATTGAGCCTTCCGGCCCATGCGCCTGCATCCAGCAATCACTCACCCAGCGCAGCGAGCGAGCTCACAACACTTCCGCACTGTGCCGGAACGTCCGACCTGATATCCGGATCCTGCCGTGCAGGTCGTTCGCAGCTGGCCTTGGTGATGGCGTAACGTCACTCGTACGGCTAGACGCAATCACGCGAAGGCACGCGTCACCCTGGTTCAGCCGCCAAGCATCCATTGCCCGTCCGGCCAGAACGCGTGAAATGCGAACGCGAACATCACGTCATGAGGCACGTCGCGAGATTGCGCATCACGCACCCGGATCGTGCCGACGTCCTTCCCCGCCCCGATATCGCTCGAGTCCAGCGCCGAGGCCTGTCCGCTCGTCCACGAAATCGTCACGCCTGCTTCGGTCACCTGCCCTTCCTCACGCAGTCGGCTCACCGGCCAGGCCTGATCGCCTACACGGACCACACGCGCCAATGCCGGAATGCCGTGGGGCGGGAGTTCGCCGCCGTAGAGAAACGGGCGCGGCGAAGAATCGTAGGACACGTACGGATTTCGTCCGTACATTCGAGGCCACTTGGGCTGGTCCATGACCAAGCCGTCCGGGTTCCTGACACTGAATTCCGCCCAGCTTTCCATCCATGACGGCAGCGGCACAAGTTCGGCGCCGGTCAATTCGCCCACGATGCCCGTGCCGATGGCCTGCTGCCACCAGCTTTCCGTCTCGCGGTCGAACATCACCATGTCGGAATTCCTGAGCTTGCCGGAAACCCCAAAGGTCAGGACCCGCCCGTCTACACGTCTGTCAAAGGTCAACCCCGAATTGCAAAGCGGACAGAACGTCACCGCCACAGGCACCTCTCCGACCGTGTCGTTCACGATCTCATGCCAAGTCAGGTAGCGCACCGGATAGGCCCGGGGCACGGTGCCTTCGATCTCCACGGTGATCACCGGTTCCCTCGCTCCGATCCTGTCCTCTTCGGCAACAGCAATGAACTCGGGTGCGCTGAGTGCCGGGATTCCGTCCCTTGGCGGCCCACCCGACATGATCTCACGCCAGTTCTCGATGCTTGTGACATCAAAATCCGTATTCGGCCACTCGTGCTTCCAGAACGCGGGATCTGCCCTCGCTGAGCCTTCGCCAAACGGGCCGGAACCGACCGCGCCCAGCCCCAAAACCAGTGCCAAGACGCAGAACAAGCGGATCATTTGCATGGACTCTCTCCCCATTCCCGGCATGCATTCCGATTTCTAGCTGAAACTGGCATCCGCTCCCGAGACATGACAGCCCCAATCACGCGAGATTGATCGTCGTGTCAGCACTGACCTGTCCCAGGCAGGGGCGCCGTACTTGCGCGACGCCCCTGCCCTGGTCAAGCCGTGCCTTGACGTCTTGCGTTCACCCGCCACTTGGTCTCTTGAATGCAGGCGCCACGGCAAGGAAAGCTCCTGCAGCTTCCGTCACGGTAGCTGCAAATGCCCATCCCGGTTTGCTGAGCCGTAGTGCAGCATCATGTCCGTAATTTCGAGTCACGTCGGGATGTGGGACTGTTGTATGGTTTTTTCAGTCGGCGTTCCAATCTGACACGTCGCAAGGAACAAAGAGGACCGATGGCATTGCTTGCTGACACAAGGTCGGGCGAATTCGCGTCGCTTTGGTCACTTGCCGGCCAATGGTCGCTGGACCGCCAAATCCGACATGCCGACGGTCGCGAAAACTCGTTCATTGGCAAGGCCGTCTTCACACGTTCGGGCTCCCGGCTGATCCAGGAAGAGTCCGGCCTGCTCCGACTCGACGACAAAGCCCTGGAGGCCCGCCAGCGCCTCGTCTGGAAGCAGGAGGGGTCTTCGCTGAGGGTTCAATTCGCCGACATGCGACCGTTTCACGAAATCCCGATGGGAGTCGCCGACCCCGAGGCGGTCCACGATTGCCCGCCGGACCGATACCATGTCGCCTACGACTTTGCCCATTGGCCGATCTGGAGGAGCGTCTGGACCGTGACCGGACCACACAAGGACTACATCATGCGCTCCACCTACACGCCCGTTTGAGGCCGTCGACAAAGAACGAGTCCGGAAATGCGGGACAATTCCCTGATTTTGCGGCGCTCGACCATGACGGCGGCCAGATTGATGTATGCACTGCAATTCCGCAACGAACGCGCCGATTCGCGGCTGCACTCGAAGCATTCCGTCAGGCACAATTGAGAACTGCCGTGGCACTGGCGGCATGTGGGCGTGCCCACTTCGCCGCAGGTCGGGATTTCGTCCACCTGCGCGCCGTCGTGCCGCCTGTTCGCGCTGCGCCGCCTTGCGCGATCAAGACGTCACATGATATGCGCCCGCCAACGGAATCCTGAAGAAAGGAACAGGCCCATGACTATGCTCGCCTACCGTCCGGTTCTCGCTGACACATTCTGGGAAACAACCGAAACCGGAATCTGGATCAAGCGTCTCGCTCTTGTTATCGCAGGCGTTCTTGCCCTGACAATTGCAGCAAAGCTCAGGGTTCCCATGTGGCCGGTCCCGATCACCATGGGCACCTTTGCAGTCCTGGCAATCGGTACCGCCTACGGCCCTGCTCTCGGCCTGTCCACCATCCTGGCCTACCTGGCCGTGGGAGCCTTCGGATTTGACGTCTTCGCCAACAGTTCGGCCGAATCAAACGGCTTGACCTACATGATGGGCACCACAGGCGGCTACCTTGTCGGATACGTCCTTGCCGCAACGACGCTGGGCTGGTTTGCCCGCAAGGGCTGGGACAGGGACATCAAGTGGATGGCCGTCGCGCTGTTGATCGGCAACGCGATAATCTACGTCCCGGGCCTGCTTTGGCTCGGCCAAGTCCTGGGTTGGGACAAGCCGATCCTGGCATGGGGCCTCTGGCCGTTCCTGATCGGTGACGGGTTGAAGCTCGTGCTTGCCGCACTCGTCATTCCGGGCCTCTGGAAACTGGTGGGTGACGCCCGAGCCTGAGAGAGCCGCAACTGACCATGACATGACACGGCGCGGCCGTGTGATCCTGCCGTCGGGATGCCCGTCGCGGACTTCAACGCGTGCGCCGTCATCCGCGCGTCGCCTCGTCCCAATCAACGCAGGTTGCCGCGAAGGGTCATGGCACAGGCAAAGGGCAGGACTGCAAGGCTGCCAAGCGTTATCAGCGCCAGCAGGAGCAGCGGCGTGGCATGGCCCTGCCCGGCAGCGGCCCGGTTGACAGCCTCGGATCCGAAGATCAGCGTCGGCACGTAAAGCGGCAGAACAAGCAGGGACAAAAGAAGCCCGCCGCGCTTCAGTCCGACGGTCAAGGACGCGCCGAAGGTGCCGATTATCGAAAGCGCCGGCGTGCCGATCAGCAGGCTCAGGACCAATGAGCCATACGCGGCGGACGGCAGGTTGAGCAGCAGAGCCAGGACCGGGGCTACGAGGGACAGCGGCAACCCGGTCGTCAGCCAGTGCGCTGCAGACTTGGACAGTGCCAGCGCCTCAAGCGGAAGCGGCGCGGTTGCAAGAAGCTCGAGCGAGCCGTCCTCGAAGTCCGTCGCGAAGATTCGGTCAAGCGAAAGTAGGCAGGCAAGCAGCGCGCCAACCCAAAGCATGCCGGGGGCTATGGAAGCGAGACGTCCGGAATCAGGCCCGACGCCGAAGGGCACCAACACGCAAGCGATCAGGAAGAAAGCGAGCGCCAGCCCAAAGCCACCGCCCGCGCGAACGGCAAGCCTTAAGTCCCTCAGCACAAGGCGGATCACAGGAACGCCTCGTCGGTGAAACGAGCATCAGAGCTCGTGGGCCGGAGAGTGGCGACGTCAAGCACGCGCGCGCCCAGGCCAGGATCAACATGGCTCGCGATGAGAGCGGCGCCTCCGGATGCGAGATGCGTCCGCGCCAAATCCACGAAAAGCCTCACGGACGCCTCGTCCAGCGAGTCCGTGGGCTCGTCCAGCAGCCAGAGCGGCCGACCGGTCACAAGGAGCCGTGCCAATGCAAGCCGACGCTTCTGCCCGGCAGACAATGTCTGAGCGCGCCGGTTTCGCAACGCGCCCAAAGCAAGCGCATCGAGCGCAGAGTCCACTCCGTCAACGCCATGAAGCCCGGCCCAGAAAGCGAGGTTCTCGGCTACGCTCAGCGTGTCCTTCACGCCGTTTGCATGTGGCACATAGGCAATCGCATCGCCGTCACGAACCATCCCCCCTCTGGTCGTCGGCTGCAATCCGGCAATGGTCCTGAGAAGTGTCGTCTTGCCCGACCCGTTTGGCCCACTGACCACGACCGCCTCGCCCGGATGCAACTTGAGCGAGACGTCTTCCAAGACGGGAACGCCTCCCCGGCTGCAATGAAGACCGGTCAGAGTCAGTAACGGGGCGGTCATGTGACTTGCGACCGATCAGCGCCCGATCCTGAACGATGGCCGGTTCCTTGCGAAATCCGCCACACGTGAACGTCGGCGGGCCGATGAGCCTGCAGTTGATGCGTATCCGGCGGTGCCATGCTGACACTCAGACCGGAAGAAGCGCCAGGCCGACACGACGACCCTCGCCCAGGAGGATGTTGTATGTACGGCACGCCTGTGGCGATGCCATCGCTTCCGCGCCAATGCCCGCCGCCGCCAGCCTGTCGCCGAACTCTTCCGGAAGCCTGACCAGTTCAGGCCCTGTCCCGACCAGGAGGACATCGATCTGGCCGGCCGCGCCAAGGAGAGATTCGCAATCGTCCAGGCCGCCCCATGCCGTTATGCCTGACGGCAGAATCGCCAACGGCGCGTTGTGGGCCTCACCGCCGACGCGAAAGAACCCCGGTCCGTACCCATCGACCGGCAGGGCTTCCGTGTAGGCGATTTCGGTGATGCGCAACGGTCTCTCCTCAGTCCCATGCCGGCAGGCCCAAAATCGCCGATCCTGCAATGACGAGGTAGGCGATGTTTCGATAGACGCGCTCGGCGTCGGGCTGAAACAGCATCGCCCCGCTCCAGTTGCCGAGAACATAGGGCAAGATCAGGATCCCTCCGAGCGCAAGTGCCGGAACCGAAAGATATCCGTTCCAATGGAATACGGCCAGCAAGGCCAGTTCGGCCAGAATCAGGTACAGCGTGCTGTTTGCGCGCACCGCAGCCGCCGGCAGCGTGGACGCCATGTAAAGGATAATCACCGGTGGCCCCGGCAGCCCGACGGAACCGCCGGTGAAACCGCCAATCAGGCCGGTGCCGTAGATCATGGCCGACGTCGGCTTCCCCCTGTACCGAACGCCGGCAACAAGGAGGACAAGAAGTCCCAGGGCCACGACCGAAACGCCCCAGCGAAACACTTCAGGCTCGACCATGGCGAGGACTAGCACGCCAAGGGGCAAGGCGATCAACGCCCCGCATGCCAAGCGCAGAACATCCGGCGGATGCCCGTCCCTCAGGGCGCGCGGCACATGTATGAGCGGTGCCACGAGGTCCATCACGATCATTGAGGTGAGCGCCTCGAACGGGTCAAGCACCTGCGCCGCGACCGGCAGGTAGACCATCGCGGTGCCAAAGCCCGTGAAGCCCCTAACGATGCCTGCCAGGATCGCGCCCAGGGCAAGAAGCCACAACCCGTCCGACTGGGCCGCAATCGCGAAAGGCTCAAGCATCCACGTTTGCGAACTGGGTGCCTGCGCCGCTGCCATCGGACGGCTTTGACCAGTCGCGCTTCACGCCCAGCATCAGGACAACGTTCTTGGCCACGTAGACCGAGGAATACGTGCCCACGATCACGCCCCAAGTGATTGCGAACACGAAGCCCCTGATGACGTCGCCGCCGAAGGCGAGCAACGCAATCAATGCAAGCAACGTCGTTCCGCTGGTCATCAAGGTACGGCTCAACGTCTCGTTGACCGACGTGTTCATTACGTCCTTCAGTGGTGTCGTCTTGTACTTCCGCAGGTTCTCGCGCAGCCGGTCGAAAATCACCACCGTGTCGTTGATGGAGTATCCCACGATGGTCAGAATCGCCGCGATGGTCGACAGGTCAAAGCGGATCTGCAGAAGGCTGAAAATGCCTATGGTCAGAATCACGTCGTGGAACAGCGCCGCGACGGCACCGACCGAGAATTGCCACTCGAACCGAAGCCAAATGTAGATCAGAATTGCGGCCAGCGCGGCGGTGACAGCCAGAATTGCCGTTTGGACGAGCTCGCCCGAAACCTTGGGTCCCACGGAATCGACGGACGTGAATTCGATGGAAGGGTCAACTTCTTTCAGTGCAGCCTCGACGTCCGTGATGATGGCTCCTGTCACGCTTTCCTGCCCCTCCTGCGCCTGGATGCGGATCAGGGTGACGTTCTGGTCCTCGCGGAAATTCGGATCGAAGACCTCGATGACGGAAACCTCGCCTAGATCCAGTGCCGAAACCGCCTGCCGGTAGGCGCCGACGTCGACCTCCTTAACCGCCTCGGTCCTGATGGTCGTGCCGCCCCGGAAATCAATGCCGAAGTTGAGGCCCACCACGAGCCACAGAATGAGCGATGCAACGACCGCCGCGATCGAGGCACCCATCGTGATGGTTCTATAGCGGAAGAAGTCAAAGTTGGTCTCTTTGGGGACAAGTTTCAGGCGCATGGCATCATACCTCGATGGTCCGCGGACGCCGCCGCTCGAACCACATCACGATCAGGAGACGCGTTACGAAGATCGCCGTGAAGACGGACGTGACTATGCCGCACATCAGGGTGACGGCAAAGCCCTTGACCGGTCCCGAACCGAGCGCAAAAAGGATCACCGCCGTCATGCCGGTCGTGACGTTGGCGTCAATGATGGCGGACAGCGCCCGCTGGTAGCCAAGTTCGATGGCACGGCTTGGCCCCTTTGCGGTCTTGAGTTCCTCCCGGATGCGCTCGAAGACCAGCACGTTTGCGTCAACCGCCATGCCGATCGTGAGCACGATCCCCGCAATGCCCGGAAGCGTGAGCGTCGCCCCGAACACCGAAAGGATTCCCAGGAGCAGCGCGACATTCAGGATGAGCGCCACGTCGGCAAAGACGCCGAACAGGCCGTAGGACAGGGCCATGAAGACGATCACGGCTGCAAATGCCACGATGCAGGCGATGCGGCCGGCATCAATGCTGTCCTGACCCAATCCGGGACTGACCGTCCGCTCTTCGAGGAAGGTCAGTTCAGCGGGAAGTGCACCTGCCCGCAGGAGTATGGCAAGTTCTGTCGAGCTCTCGACCGTGAAGTTGCCCGTGATCTGGCCCGAACCGCCAGTTATCGGTTCGCGGATCTGCGGTGCCGTGATGACTTTCCCGTCGAGGACCGTGGCGAACAGCGCGCCAACGTTTTCGCTCGTGTACTGGCCGAATATCCGTGCGCCCGCAGGATTGAACCGGAAGGTGACCGACGGCAGCCCGTTCTGGTCGAATGCGGGCTGCGCGTCCACGAGATCCTCGCCTGACAGAACGGCTGCGCGCTCAACTATGTAGAACTCCTCCTCGCGGTCCAGATGCGGCACCAAGATGTTCCCAGGCCCCGCACTTGCGTCCGGATCCGTTGTGGAACTGACCACTGGATGGAATGTCAGGCGCGCCGTCGTGCCGATGAGGGCCTTCAGCTCGGCGGCCGACCCTACGCCCGGCACCTGGATCAGGATCCGATTCTCGCCCTGCCTTTGGATTGACGGCTCCCGTGTGCCAACTTCGTCGATCCGCCGACGAATGATCTCAAGCGCCTGCTGCACGGTCCTGTTGTCGGTGGCGGCCTTTTCCTCGGGCGAAAGCTCGACGGTAACGACGTCACCCTGCCCCGACGCGACAATGTCGGTCGCGCCGATCCCGGCGGTCAGGCTCACGACGGGCCTCGCCAGAACACGCACCGCCTGAAGAGCCGCCTCAATCGCCTCGGCACGCTGGATGCGAACCTGCAAAGTGCCGCGTGGCGCCGTGTCCACGCGCTCCACGAATCCGACCTGATCGCGCAGTGCAACCAGGGCCTGGCGGACCTCCGGCCAGTAGATGTCCATGCGATCGGCGTAAACGTCCTCGACATGGACTTCGGCCAGCAGGTGCGCCCCGCCTCTCAGGTCAAGGCCAAGGTTGATCAGCGACGAAGGCAGGAACGAGGGCCAGATGGCAGCTTCCGCCTCGCGCTCCGAGGTCGAACCGAAGGTCTCGATGGCGGCAACGGCATCGTTATGGGTCTCGACGCGGGAGTAGAACCCGTTCGGGAAGGAAAACAGCAGGCCCGACGCGCAAACTGCAAGAATCAGGACCCGCTTCCAGAGCGCGATTTGCAGCATCTGTGCCTCTAGTTCGCCGGTTCCGTCTTTGACAAAACGGTCTGGATCGTGTTCCTGATCACGCGAACGTTCACGCCTTCGGCAATTTCGATCTCGACTTCTCCGTCCTCGCGGACCTTGGTCACCTTGCCGACGACACCGCCCTGGGTGATTACCTGGTCGCCGCGACGCAGCGCCTCGACCATGGCCTGATGTTCCTTCATCTTCTTTCTTTGCGGGCGGATCAGCAGCAGGTAAAAGATTGCGAAGATGAGAATGAAAAAGGGCAACTGCATCAGGAGCGCGTTTCCGCCTCCACCGGCGGCCTGGGCAAAGGCTGGCGTGACGATCATTGGATGTGTCCTTGTCATTGATTCGAGGCGCAATGTGCGCCCCGCCCGAATTCGCGCACCCTATAGCTGCGCTCCGGGCTTGGCAAGCATTGGCCCCTGGGTCCATGGATGACCGCCGGCCCTTTGGCTGCGCGCCATGAGTGAGGTCGCGAAGCCTTCGAAAGAAGTCGATATTCGCCCTTTGGGCGGAACGAAGCGGCGGTAAGAGACGCGCGGAACGAGGATTGCCGAATGGCCGAAGTCACCATCGTCTACTGGCGGGACATGCCCGCACAGGTCATCGTCGGAAAAGGCCGACGCGGGGCCAAGGCAGCCCTGCCCGAGCGCTTCGAGCAGGCGATCGACCGCGCCGCCATGAAAGTCGGGGCACGGGACAGCGACGCCTACCTGTCCGAGTGGCGAAAGGCCGTCGAGGGCGACCGCGATGGCGTGCCCGACGAGATCGCGAAGGCCGAGGCGGCGCGCATCGAACGCGAGTATGATCGCGAACGACTGGCGGACCTGATAGACAATGACGGGTGGGCTCGAGCACCTTCGAGCCCGGAGGGCTCATGATGGCATTGATGAGGTTTCGCTCCAGTTCCGAACGTGCCGTGCCAGTCGACCCCCTGGTCTCGGAATTCCTGAACGGATTCTCGATCGAGGTCATGCCCCGCACGGCGACGAAGGTCGAAGATTTCCGGGCGATCCTGCCGGTCGGAACCCGCGTCTACATTGCGCATATCGAGGGCACCGCCATTGAGGAAATGGTGGCGACCGCAAGACGCCTTTCGTCCGACGGCTTCCGCGTCATGCCGCATTTTCCGGCGCGGATCATCAAGGACGAGGCGATGCTCGAGGACTGGGTCGCGCGGTACCAGAGCGAGGCCGGAATAGAGGATGCCCTGGTCCTTGCCGGAGGCGTCGCGTCTCCAGTCGGAAAATTCGACAGCTCGATGCAGCTCCTGGAGTCCGGGGTCTTCGACCGGGCCGGCTTCAAGCATCTGCACGTCGCGGGCCACCCTGAAGGCAATCGGGACATCGATCCCGATGGCGGCACCGAAAATATCGACGCCGCCATGCGCTGGAAGTCCGCATTCAAAGAGCGCACCGACGCGGAAATGGCCCTGGTCACTCAGTTCGCCTTTGAGGCCGGGCCGATCATCGAATGGGCGCACGGCCTTCGGGACGCAGGCATCGGCCTGCCGGTCCATGTTGGCGTTGCCGGACCTGCCAAACTGCAGACGCTTATCAAGTTTGCGATCGCCTGCGGGGTCGGACCGTCACTCAAGGTGCTCCAGAGGCGAGCGATTGACGTCGGCAAGCTGCTCCTTCCCTTCGAGCCGGATGACGTGGTAAAGGCACTTGCCCGGCACAAGGCGGACGCACCGGATTCCGCGATTACCTGCTTGCACCTCTTTCCGCTGGGCGGCATCACGACCGCCGCCACGTGGGCGCGGACGCGCAGCACGACTGAAGCGGCGGTCCTGACCGCCTGACGCATCTACAGTTCCGGAAAGTCAGATCCATGGCACGTACCGTCCTCGAATCGAAGTCCAAGACCGTTGTAATTGGGTTTGATGAACCCTTCTGCGTGATTGGCGAACGCATCAACCCGACCGGGCGCAAGATTCTCGCCGCCCAGCTGGAAGCAGGCGACTTCTCGACGGTCGAGAAGGATGCGGTCGAACAGGTCGCCTGCGGTGCGCAGGTACTCGATGTGAATGCTGGTGTCGTCTACAACTCGAATCCCAATCCGAACGAGACCGAACCGCCGCTGATGAACAAGATGGTCCGGCTGGTGCAGGACCTTGTCGATGTGCCTCTGTGCATTGACAGTTCCGTGCCCGGCGCGCTGGAGGCGGGCCTCGAAACAGCCGAGGGGCGTCCCTTGCTGAACTCCGTGACCGGCGAGGAGGAACGCCTGGAACTGGTCCTGCCGCTCGTCAAGAAGTACAATGTTCCGGTCGTCGCAATCTCGAATGACGACACGGGGATTTCCGAGGATCCGGACGTGCGATTCGAGGTTGCAAGGAAGATTGTCGAGCGAGCGGCCGATTTCGGCATCCCGGCGGAGGACATCGTGGTCGACCCGCTCGTGATGCCGATCGGCGCAATGGGGACCGCAGGCAAGCAGGTCTTTGCGCTCGTGCGACGTCTGCGTCTGGAATTGGGCGTAAACACCACCTGCGGCGCGTCGAACATCTCGTTCGGATTGCCGAATCGGCACGGAATCAACAATGCATTCCTGGCGATGGCTGCCTCGTACGGCATGACCAGCGCGATCATGAACCCGGTGGCAATGCCGCGCACGCTCAAGGCTGTCAGCGAGCGCCTTGATGCCTTGAAGACTTTGGGTGTCACGGCGCCTGCGGAGGTCGACTTGCGCACCTTGCGCCCTCTTCTGGGGATGGAGCCTTCGGAGGACCTGGTTCAAGAGCGAGTCGCAAGGCTCGCAGATTTGGGAATCGTCATTCCGGAGGGAGCCAGCGCCGCCCTTTTGGCTCCGCTTCTCGGACTTTCCCCGAAAACTGGAGTCGCCTCGGAGGAAATCCTGTCCATCCGGGCGGCCGACTTCCTGAACAACAACGATCCTTCGGGCAGCAACTGGATCAGGATGAACAAGCCTGCTGGAAGCGGGGAGAACGGCCGTGGCCGGCGCGAAGGCCGCCGCCGCCGGAGAGCCTGATGTCGCCATTCGCGGACCGGAATGCAGACTGTTGTCGAAGGCTTCGTTTCCCGGACTCGACAGCACGATCAGGACGGCCGAGGGTAGGCGAATGCTGCCAATCGCTTGTGTGACGGCTTGGCTTTCTCTCGCAATTCATATCGCTATGCTGCCTGAGGCAGGACAGGAACCTCAATGGGCGACAAGACCGCACTCGTGATTTTCACGCCATCGGGCAAGCGCGGGAACGTTCCGGTCGGAACTCCTGTTCTGGCAGCGGCGCGGCAACTCGGAGTCGACCTCGACTCCGTCTGTGGCGGACGCGGGATCTGTTCCAAGTGCCAGGTCACGCCGGGCTTCGGGAAGTTCCCCAAGCACGGTGTCACGGTCGCCGAAAGCGCGCTGTCCGAATGGAACGCGGTCGAGGCAAGGTACGACGAGAAACGAGGGCTGCAGGAAGGCCGTCGCCTCGGCTGCCAGGCGTGCATTCAAGGCGACGTGGTCATCGACGTGCCTCCAGGAAGCCAGGTCCACAGGCAGGTCGTCCGCAAGGCCGCAACCCGACGCCAGATCACGATGGATCCGGCAACGCAGCTACGTTACATCGAAGTGCGCGAGCCCGACATGCACGAACCCACGGGTGACCTGCAACGGCTCTGCGTAGCGCTCAAACGCGACTGGGATATCTCGGATGCCGAGGCGAGTCCGGCATTCCTGGCGTCGCTGCAGCCTGCCCTTCGCGAAGGCGGCTGGAAGGTCACCGTCGCAGTCTGGCGCGATCATCGCGGCGGTGCCCCGGTGCTGCTCGACATATGGCCAGGGTTCTTCGAGGGACGACTCTACGGGCTTGCGATCGACCTCGGTTCCACGACGATCTCCGCACATCTCTGTGACCTTCGCGATGGCCTAGTCCTTGCATCGTCCGGCGTGATGAACCCCCAGATCCGCTTCGGCGAGGACCTGATGAGCCGGGTCTCATACGCGATGATGAATCCGGGCGGCGACGTCGAAATGACCCGGGCGGTGCGCGAGGCCATCGGCCAGCTCGCCATCGAACTGTCCAGTGAAACGGACATTCCGCTGCGCCAGATCGTGGAGGCCGTGGTGGTCTGCAATCCCGTGATGCACCATCTTCTCCTGGGCATCGATCCGGTGGAGCTCGGCCAGGCACCATTTGCGTTGGCCACGTCAAACGCCGTGAACACCCATGCCGCCGATCTCGGTCTAAATTCCATTAATCCCTCCGCCAATGCCTACGTGCTGCCATGCATTGCAGGACATGTCGGCGCGGACTGCGCGGCCGTTGCCCTTTCGGAGGAGCCCTACAAGTCGGAAGACCTGGTCCTCATTTGCGACGTCGGCACGAATGCCGAGATACTCCTGGGCAGCAAGGATCGGGTCCTTGCATGCTCATCGCCGACCGGACCGGCATTCGAGGGCGCGCAGATTTCCTCCGGGCAGCGCGCCGCTCCCGGCGCCATCGAGCGCGTCGAGATCGACCCGAAGACGAAGAAGCCTCGGTTCCAGGTGATCGGCTCGGATCTCTGGTCGGACGAGGCCGGCTTTGCCGAGGCCACTGCCGTGACCGGCGTCACCGGCATCTGCGGGTCAGGGATCATTGAGGCCGTCGCAGAAATGCGCATCGCGGGATTGCTCGACGCCTCGGGGCTGATCGGCTCGGCGGAACAGACGGGATCGGATCTCTGCATCCCGGACGGTCGCACGCACGCATACGTCATCTGGGATGCGCGTGACGATGGCGGTTCCCTCATTGCGGTCACGCAGGGAGACATTCGCGCCATCCAGTTGGCAAAGTCCGCACTTTATGCCGGCGCGCGCCTGCTGATGGACGAACTCGAGGTCGAGCGCGTGGACCGCATCGCGCTCGCGGGCGCGTTCGGGTCACATATCTCGCCGAGGCACGCCATGGTCCTCGGCATGATTCCCGATTGCGATCCCGCCAAGGTGAGGTCGGTCGGGAATGCCGCAGGAACGGGCGCACGGATCGCCCTCTGTGACATTTCGGCCCGTGCCAAGATCGAAGCTGAGGTGCTTCGCGTCCAAAAGGTTGAAACGGCGATCGAGCCGAGATTCCAGGAGCATTTCGTGGCGGCAAACGCCATACCGCATGCCTCGGACCTTTTCCCGCACCTGCCGGATCTTCCGGATGCCAGCTTCAATACGGGCGGAGGCAGAGGCGCCGACGCTCCGACTGGTCGCCGCAGGCGCCGACGCTCTCAGGATCCCCTGCAGCAGACTTGATTGTACTGATCCCTGTACCCATCAGACCGGCAGCCGACGGTGTATCAGATTGACTTTCCCTGAACGGTGCAAATAACATCGGGAGTTGGCCGGTGTTGGTACCATGTGAACTGTCTAGTGCCGCACGCCTTCACGACGCTCGGACCAGGCAATTCCGGTCCCGCCTAGAATTAGGGAGAATGTGGGCACACATGACCGAATTTGCTCGGCACAGGCATAAGGGATTGCCCCGGCAGCAGGGGCTCTACGATCCGCGCAACGAGCACGACGCGTGCGGGATCGGTTTCGTGGCGAACATTGGGAACCGCAAGAGCCACGGGATCATCGATCAGGGCTTGCAGATTCTCAAGAATCTTACCCATCGCGGCGCGGTGGGCGCCGACCCGCTGGCCGGTGACGGGGCGGGCATCCTCATTCAGACGCCGGATGCCCATCTACGCGCCGTCTGCGGCAACATCGGACTCAACATTCCTTCGCCCGGCGACTACGCCGTCGGAATGCTGTTCCTGCCGCGGGCCGAGGAACCGCGGGCGGACTGCATTCGCGTCGTCGAGCAACTGATCAAGTCGGAAGGACAGCACGTCATAGGCTGGCGCGACGTGCCGGTCGACAATTCGGGGCTGGGCGAAAGCGTCGTTCCGACCGAACCCTTTGTTGGCCAGGTCATCATTGCCCGCGGCGACAACTGCGCCGACCAGGATGCGTTCGAGCGCAAGCTGTTCGTCATTCGCAAGCAGGCGGAACACCGCGTCGACGCGTTGGGCGAGGCTTGCGACGACTTCTACATCGCGTCACTCTCGTCGCGCACACTCATCTACAAGGGGATGCTGCTGGCGCACCAGGTAGGCGAGTACTATCTGGACCTTCATGACAAGAGAATGGTCTCAGCGCTCGCCCTGGTTCACCAGCGCTTTTCCACCAACACGTTTCCGTCGTGGCGGCTGGCCCATCCCTACCGGATGATCTGCCACAACGGCGAGATCAACACATTGCGCGGAAACATCAACTGGATGGCGGCACGACGGCATCTCATGAAGTCTGAGCTCCTGGGCGACGATCTCGACAAGCTGTGGCCGCTGATCACCGAGGGCCAGTCCGACTCGGCGAGCTTCGATAACGCTCTGGAGCTGCTGGTACGGTCGGGTTATTCGCTGGCCCACGCGATGATGATGCTGATCCCTGAGGCGTGGACCGGCAATCCGTTGATGGACGAACGCCGCCGTGCATTTTACGAATATCATGCAGCGCTGATGGAGCCGTGGGACGGTCCGGCCGCCGTTGCTTTTACCGACGGCCGCCAGATCGGCGCGACCCTGGACCGCAACGGGCTTCGGCCCGCGCGCTACGTCATCACGGACGACGACCTGGTGGTGATGAGCTCAGAAGTTGGCGTCCTTCCGATCGACGAAAGCCACATTGTCAAGAAGTGGCGCCTGCAACCGGGCAAGATGTTGCTGATCGACCTGGAACAGGGCTGCATCGTCGACGATGACGACATCAAGGCACAACTGTCCGCCGCCCAGCCCTATCAGGAATGGCTCGACCGCACCCAGATCGTGCTGGAGGACCTGCCGGCGACCAACGTCCCGGTCGCACAGCCCGACCGGCTGACGCTCCTTGATCGCCAGCAGGCCTTTGGCTACACCCAGGAAGACCTCAAGTTCCTGATGTCCCCGATGGCCCTCACCGGACAGGAAGCCGTCGGCTCGATGGGCACCGATACTCCGATATCGGCGCTGTCGTCGCGACCCAAGCTGCTCTATTCCTATTTCAAGCAGATCTTCGCCCAGGTCACCAACCCGCCGATCGACCCGATCCGCGAAGAACTGGTGATGTCGCTCCTGTCCTTCATCGGCCCACGGCCCAACCTGCTTGGCATCGAAGACACGACGCCGCAAAGGCGTCTCGAGGTGCGCCAACCAGTGCTGACGAACCAGGACCTTGAAAAGGTCCGTTCGATCGGCGAGATCGCGGACAACGCATTCAGGACCATTACCCTTGATCTGACCTATCCTGCGGCTGACGGTGCCGAGGGCATGCGTGCCGCGCTCGATGCGGTTTGCGGCCAGGCGGAGGCGGCGTGTCAGGAAGGCTACAACATACTGGTGCTCAGCGATCGGGCGATCGACCGCGATCGCATCGCCATCCCGGCGCTGCTGGGCACCTCGGCGGTCCATCACCACCTGGTGAGGACGGGCCTTCGGAACTTCCTGGGCCTGGTCGTCGAGACCGGAGAGGCTCGCGAGGTCCATCACTTTTGCGCCCTGGCCGGCTACGGCGCCGAGGCAATCAATCCCTATCTGGCATTCGAGACCTTGGCGGCGCTGCGGGACGAGCTGCCGGAGGAGTTGAGCGACCGCCAACTCTTCAGGCGCTACATCAAGGCGATCGACAAGGGCATCCTGAAAGTGATGTCCAAGATGGGCATTTCGACCTACCAGTCCTATTGCGGCGCGCAGATCTTCGACGCCGTTGGCCTCGACGAGGCCTTTGTCGAGCAGTATTTCACTGGCACGGCAAGCAACATCGGCGGGGTCGGGCTGCCGGAGGTCGCGCGGGAGACCGTTGAACGCCACCAGCTCGCCTACGGCGATGCGCCAGTCTATCGCAACGCCCTCGATCCGGGCGGCGAATACGCCTACCGCCTGCGTGGCGAGGAGCATAGCTGGACGCCCGACACGGTCACAGACCTGCAACACGCCGTACGCGGCGAACTGCCGGACAAGTATCGCGACTTCGCCAAACAGGTGAACGACCAGGACCACCGGATGATGACCGTCCGGGGCCTGTTCGAGTTGATCCCGGCAGAGACGCCGGCACCCCTCGACGAGGTCGAGCCAGCGTCTGAAATCGTCAAGCGGTTCTCGACCGGGGCGATGTCCTTCGGTTCGATCTCGCGCGAGGCGCATGCAACATTGGCGGTCGCCATGAACAGGATCGGCGGCAAGTCGAACACCGGCGAAGGCGGCGAGGAGCCGGACCGCTTCCTGCCCATGCCCAATGGCGATTCCATGCGCTCGTCCATCAAGCAGGTGGCCTCGGGCCGATTCGGCGTGACCACCGAGTATCTCGTCAATTCCGACATGATGCAGATCAAGATGGCCCAAGGTGCCAAGCCCGGAGAGGGCGGCCAGCTACCGGGGCACAAGGTGGACGCGGTCATCGCCAAGGTGCGCCACTCAACTCCCGGTGTCGGCCTGATCTCGCCGCCGCCGCATCACGACATCTACTCGATCGAGGATCTCGCCCAGCTAATTTACGACCTGAAGAACACCAATCCGGACGCCGACGTCTCGGTGAAACTGGTGTCAGAGGTCGGGGTGGGAACGGTAGCAGCAGGGGTCTCGAAGGCACGTGCCGATCACGTGACCATTTCGGGGTTCGAAGGCGGCACCGGAGCCAGTCCGCTGACGTCGATCACGCACGCCGGCTCGCCATGGGAGATCGGGCTTGCCGAGACCCACCAGACGCTGGTGCTCAACCGGCTTCGCGGCCGCATCGCCGTCCAGGTCGACGGCGGTCTCCGGACCGGGCGCGACGTGGTCGTGGGCGCGCTGCTCGGTGCGGACGAGTTCGGCTTCTCGACCGCGCCGCTGATCGCCGCAGGCTGCATCATGATGCGCAAATGTCACCTCAATACATGTCCGGTCGGCGTCGCGACCCAGGATCCGGAACTGCGCAAGAAGTTCACCGGCACGCCGGAGCACGTGATCAACTATTTCTTCTTCGTTGCGGAGGAGGTGCGCGAGTTGATGGCGCAGCTCGGGATCCTCCGCTTCTCAGACATGGTCGGCGAGTCCCAGCTTCTCAACCAGCGCCGCGCGATCGAGCATTACAAGGCGAAGGGCATCGACCTGTCGCGGATTCTTGCCAAGCCCGACGCCCCGCCGGGCGTGGCCACCCATAACAGCGAGCGTCAGAACCATCATCTTGAAGAAGTCCTCGACCGCCGGTTGATCGAATTGGCGCAGCCCGCATTGACCAAGCGCCAGCCGATCCGCGCAGAGATGGCGATCCGCAACATCAACCGCACGACCGGCGCGATGCTGTCGGGCGAAGTCGCGAAGCAACACGGCCATGCCGGCTTGCCCCAGGATACGATCTGCGTGACGTTTCGAGGCACGGCCGGCCAGAGTTTCGGCGCGTTCCTCGCCAAGGGCGTCTCCTTCGAGCTGATCGGGGAAGCCAACGACTATACCGGCAAGGGCTTGTCGGGAGGCCGTTTGGTCGTATACCCGCCGTCCGAGGGCGCGCTCGTCCCTGAGGACAGCATCATCATCGGGAACACCGTCCTCTACGGCGCGATCTCCGGGGAATGCTATTTCCGCGGGGTCGCGGGCGAACGCTTCGCGGTGCGCAATTCCGGCGCCATCGCAGTGGTGGAAGGCGTCGGCGACCATGGCTGCGAATACATGACGGGAGGCATCGTGGTGTGTCTCGGCCACACGGGACGCAACTTCGCCGCCGGCATGAGCGGCGGTATTGCCTATGTCCTCGACGAGGAGGGCGATTTCGAGCGCCGCTGCAACCTTGCCATGGTCGAGCTTGCACCCGTCAAGGCCGAGGACGAGTCGCTTGAGCGCCTCGCGCATCAGGGCGGGGATCTCGAAGCCCATGGACTGGTCGACGTGATGCGCGACATGACCCGCTTCGACGGCGAACGCTTGAAGAGCCTAATCGAAAAGCACGTCCACTACACCGACTCGGCACGCGGCCGGCGGATTCTGAAGGACTGGGACTCCTGCTTGCCGCGTTTCGTCAAGGTGATGCCCGTCGACTATTACCGCGCGTTGCGGGAGATGGAGCTCGCTCAGCCGGCCGAGCCCGCAGCGCTTATGGCAGAAAGCGGCTGAACCATGGGCAAGGTAACGGGCTTTCTCGAATTCGACAGGCACGAGCAGCGTTACGCGCCGGTGGCCGACCGCGTCCGCCACTTCAACGAGTTCCTGATACCACTGGACGAGAACACGCTGCGGCAGCAAGGCGCGCGCTGCATGGATTGCGGCATCCCGTTCTGCCACACGGGCTGCCCGGTCAACAACATCATTCCCGACTGGAACGACCTCGTGTACCGCGACCAGTGGCGGGAAGCGATAGAGGTGCTGCATTCGACCAACAACTTTCCCGAATTCACTGGCCGAATTTGCCCGGCGCCCTGCGAGGAAGCATGCACGCTGAACATCGACGACG
>JAJDVJ010000109.1 GCA_022826205.1 Silicimonas sp.
AGCAGCGCCGCGTGGACCGCACCGTCTCGAACCTCGGGAGGCGCGCGAAGCAGCTCGGCTACCAACTAGTCAGGATGCCCGAAGACACGGAGGGGACAATTGACGCGGAATCAATGGCGTAGGGAAGTTTTACTCAAGAGCTTTCCTGCAAATTCCCCTTGCAAAGCGGGGTGGGTCGACCAAGCATTGAGCATGTCCAATCCATGCCTCGCGCAATCAGACATCGACTCCTTTCAGCGTGACGGAGTTGTGCTGATCAAGGGCCTTTTCGCTGAACATGTTGATACCATCCGTGCGGGTATTGAGCGGAACATGGCGGAGCCCGGTCCCTATGCGGCCGAAAATCTCAAGTCAGGCGATAGCGGGCGGTTCTTCGACGACTACTGCAACTGGACACGCATACTGGAGTTCGAGGAGGTGCTGTGCCATTCTCCTGCTGCCGAGGTTGCAGCTGACCTCATGCAGTCGGACACGGCGCAGTTCTTTCATGAGCACGTTCTGGTCAAGGAGCCCGGCACTTCGAAGCCCACGCCATGGCACCAGGACGGGCCATACTACTTTGTCGCAGGCCGACAGACCGTAAGCTTCTGGTCACCGGTCGACCCGGTCACCGATGCCACGCTCCGTTGCGTGGCGGGCTCACATCTCTGGTCAAAACCGGTGCTGCCGACACGTTGGTTGAACGAGGACAATTTCTACCCTGACGAAGATGCCTACATGCCTGTGCCCGATCCTGACGCAGAAGGCATGGAGATACGAGAATGGCCGATGCAGCCGGGCGACGCAGTTGCGTTCAGCTTTGACATACTGCACGGAGCCCGCGGCAACGTCTCGACTGGTCGTCGACGCGCATTCTCACTCCGTTTTGTTGGCGACGATGCACGCTACGTCGAACGACCGGGCCGAACCTCACCTCCGTTCCCCGGTCACGGAATGGTCCCCGGAGAGAGGCTGCGAGAGGACTGGTTTCCGATCGCCTTCACTCGGAAAGGCGCGAAAGAGGCCCCGGCGGCAGTTGCCGCGGATTCCCTGTAGCAGCCGACCGGGCCACGAGACAGCAGGCAGAAAAAGCGCAAGTTCTTGCATGGATGTCTGACCGCGCCGGCATTTTCGCTCGCAGCGGGGATGCGTTGCGTGAAAGGCCGGTCGGGCGACCTTTTCCGTGCGGCGCGATGCGTTAGTGGCATGAAGCTCGACCCGGTGCAGACCGCGACTTTCTACGCTTTGACAGCCTCAGGCCCGGCCACCATGGGCCGAGTTCATTGCGCAATCCCGCTCACGCGGCCGAGGACGGAGGCGGGCGTGCTTGCCTGGGGCTGAAGCCGAGGTCTGATTGGTCTGGCGGGAATGATCCCTACCCGGCTCGGGTTCGAACCTGGTCAGCCTGCTCAGGATCCTTTGTGTCGACGGATTTCCTGAATTCAATGCGCTCGTCTGCCAAGAGGGGCTGTCCGCCCGGATAGAACTGCTCGCAATAGCGTCGGAACTTCATGATTTCGCCGTCCGAACGGCAGAGAAGCGGGCGCGGGCGGAACGTCTTTCGGCGCCAAATGACGACATCCTGCATGACGTCCTGTCGTTGAGCCGAAACCAGGATCTTGTTCAGGATCCGTGTGCGCAGCTTCACGGGAAGGAAGCGCATTCCGGCGATCGGTCGCTTTGGGCTCCGAAGCAGCCGCACTTGGCTGACCAGCGTCATTTCAATGTCCGTACCGTCGACCGGTGTCGCGAGCACCCAAAGCCGAGAATCGATTCCGATCGAATGCTCACGAATCTCGACGATAGAATACCCAAGCCCATGTATGCTTGTGACGGCAGATACATCATACCTGAAGATCTCAAGGCCCGCGATTGCCCGGGTTCGCTTGAAATCGAAACTGCCCTTTAGGCAGGCGCCTTCGAACACAAGCGGGCCCACCCTGCCGACGCTGTCGTAGCCGTGCACGTATCGCAAGTGGCCAAGGTCTACGGAGTTTTCGGTTGTTTCCTGCGGATGTCCTGCAAACCGGACGCTGCGGATTTCAAGTTCACTCCAATCGTGCCCGGACGGAGGCGGTGCCGGAATTTGCCATTGGGGCGGTCGATCACCGATGCCATGCCAGGCAAAGATCATACCTGCGATATCGCACGTCTCGAACACCCGCAATCTGGCGGATTTCGGCGTGGGCGCATATGGCGTCGCGACACATTGGCCTGTGGCATCGTACACGAACCCGTGAAACGGACAGACCAGGCAACCATTGCGCACCCGGCCCCCGGCGTCGGGGCTCAAGTCTGCACCTAGATGCGGGCAGACTGCCTCGGCCACGCAGACGTCGCCTGTTTCGTTGCACCAGGCCACAACCTGATTGCCGAGCCAAGTCCTTTGCAGGAGGCCAGACCTTTCGATCGCCTTGCGCCGCGCGACGAAATACCAACCCTCCGGGAACGGATTGAGCATAAGGTCCTCATACCTTCATTGTCTGTGACATGTCCATCAGGATGACGGTCATGCCAAGGCGCCACGGCAGCCCTGATGTCACGCACGAAGTGCCAATGGATTTCCAAGGCTCGTTGCAAAAGGGGGAGGTCGGTCCACTGGCATGACGCGGGCTTGCCACTTGTCGGTTCGGGTGCCCCGACTGACGTGAAATTCCCCTCAGATCGAAGCAATTCGGGCGAGCGACCACATGCACGAAGCCCGGCTTCGCAAAGATGGCATCCAGTGCCGCTGGTTCGCGCAGTGAGTCACTTTTTGGGCGGCCCCGATCATTGGCGCCGCCGCGAGGCCCATGCCCATCACCCTGTGCGCCGCCTGGATTGCATCGTCGTCCCGTCCCGTGGCGGTGTCGCCTCACGTGGCGGAATGCATGCGGACCGGACTGCGGACGCGTCTTCGACGCGCCGGTTCAAAAGCCCTTGCCAATCGTCCGAATGCCCTTAGTATTCCGTAAATTTTGCAGAAAGAGGAAAAATTTGCAGCAAATCGGCGAAGCTATCGGACTGGCCATCGGGCTGCTTCTCGCGGCGGACGCGGATCTCCTCGAGATCGTGACGCTTTCGCTGTATGTAAGCCTTTCCGCAACGTCGATTGCCTGCGTTATAGGCCTGCCCCTTGGCGCGATCCTTGCGGTGACCCGGTTTCCGGGCCGCGGCCCCGTCCTTGTGCTGATCAATGCGCTGATGGGGTTGCCGCCTGTCGTGGTCGGCCTGATCGTCTATCTCCATCTTTCGCGCTCGGGGCCGCTGGGCTTCCTTGGGCTGCTTTACACGCCGACCGCGATGATCATTGCGCAGACGATCCTCATCGCTCCCATCGTGGTAGCCTTGTCGCGCCAGGTCCTCGAAGACCTGCATCTCGAATACGCGGAGCAATTTCGTTCCCTTGCCCTTTCGGCACGTCAGATCATCCAGGCACTGCTATGGGATGGCCGCTTTGCGCTATTTACCGTTGCCCTCGCCGGTTTCGGACGTGCCGTCGCCGAGGTTGGCGCCGTCATGATCGTGGGCGGCAACATAGATCATCTGACCAGGGTCATGACGACCGCGATTACGCTTGAGACTTCCAGAGGCAACCTGCCGCTCGCGCTTGCCCTTGGCATAGTGCTGCTTGCTCTAGCCATGGCCGTGACGGCGGCGGTGCACGGGCTCCGTGCAGGCACCGCCGGACATGCCGATGCATGAGTGCATGGCAAAATATGACTCGACCGGAACGCGAGCGTGCCGAATTGAACTAAGGGCGCTGACATACGATGTGGCAGGGACCAGGCTGATCGACGTGCCCGCGCTCACGCTCAGGCCGACCGGCACGACGGTCGTGATGGGTCCGAACGGCGCTGGCAAGAGCCTCCTTCTGCGCTTGATGCATGGGCTGATCCCTCCCTCTGCCGGAGAGATCCTGATCGAAGGAAAGCCGCTCTCGCCAGAACAGTGCAAAGCGCAGGCGCTGGTATTTCAGAAGCCCGTGCTTCTTCGGCGCTCGGTGGCGGCGAACATCGACTTCGTCCTCAAGGCACGTGGCAAGGATCGAAGCCGTTGCCGCGACTTGCTGGACCGCGTGGACCTTGGTTCCCTGGCCGACCGTCCGGCTCGCCGCCTGTCCGGCGGAGAGCAGCAGCGACTGGCGATCGCGCGGGCTCTCGCGACCGACCCGGACACGTTGTTTCTCGATGAACCGACCGCCAGCCTTGATCCGGAATCCGTCCAGGCGATCGAGGGCATCGTGGCAGCGGCGGCTCGGGATGGCGTCCGCATCATCTTCGTGACCCACGACGTCCAGCAAGCCCGTCGCCTGGCGGAAGACGTCGTGTTCCTGAGCAACGGTCGCGTTGCCGAAGAAGCGTCGGCTGACGCCTTTTTCAACGGCCCGGAAACCGAAGTGGCGCGAGCCTATCTGTCCGGCCATCTGGACGGGCTTGTGGAGACATGAAATGCGATTTCTGACGATTCTCTTTCTGGCGACTCTTGGAGGGATGGCCGATGCAGCGAACATCATCCTGCAATCCACCACCTCGACCGCGAATTCCGATCTCTACGACCATCTGCTGCCCAAGTTCGAGGAAACGTCAGGCATCAAGGTCAGCGTCGTCGCCGTAGGAACGGGCCAGGCAATCCGCAACGCGGTCAATTGTGACGGTGACGTGCTGCTCGTGCACGCAAGGCCGGCCGAAGAGAAATTCGTCGCCGATGGCGGAGGTGTCGAACGGTTTGACGTCATGTACAACGACTTCGTCATCGTTGGCCCGCAGGCCGATCCTGCGGGAATTGCGGGACTTGACGATGTCGGGGCGGCGCTGAAGCGGATCGCGGAAGCCGAAGCCATCTTCGCGTCAAGAGGCGACGATTCCGGAACCCACCGCAAGGAGCGCATGCTTTGGGAAATGACCGGGATAGATCCGGTTCTGGCATCGGGCCTCTGGTATCGCGAGACCGGGTCGGGCATGGGTGCCACGCTGAACGCGGGAATTGGCATGGGTGGCTATGTCATGACCGACCGGGCCACCTGGATCACCTTTGGAAACACGCAGGATTACAGGATCCATGTCGAAGGTGATCCTCTGCTCTTCAATCAATACGGAGTAATGCTCATAAACCCGGAGAAATGCCAGAACGTGCGGGCAGAGGAAGGCCAGGCCCTCGTAGACTGGCTGATTTCTGAAGAGGGCCAGGACGCGATCGCGGCGCACAGGAAAGGCGGCCAGCAGCTGTTCTTTCCAAATGCACGGGCGGCAAAAAAGTGACCGGACAGGCTCACGAATACCTGACAGTTCATGAACTGGCCGACCTGCTGCGTGTCAAGGAACGCAAGGTGTATGACCTGGCCGCTTCGGGCAAGGTGCCGTGCTCACGGGCAACGGGCAAGCTCCTGTTTCCGGAGGCCGAGATCCGGGCATGGATGACGAACCAGCGAACCGGACCTGTGGACAGGACGGATCGGCCGAATGTTGTCCTTGGCAGCCACGACCCGTTGCTGGAATGGGCAGTGCGGCAGTCGCGCTGCGGCCTCGCCATGCTGCTCGACGGCAGCCGGGACGGCGCATCCCGGTTCATTGCCGGAGAAGGCCTTGCCGCTGGCCTGCATGTTCACGATGCAGGCACGAACACGTGGAACGAGGCATTTGTCGAAAGGGAATGTTCCGGGCAGGACGCCGTTCTCCTGTCCTGGGCCACGCGTCGCCGTGGCCTTGTGACGCGGCCTGAGGATGCGGGCCGCTACAAAGTCGTGAGCGACCTGGCGGGCAGGACGGTCGCCTCGCGGCAAAGCGAGTCCGGTACGGATATCCTGCTCAGGCATCTGCTGGCAGGAGAAGGCATCTCGACGGACGACGTTCAATTCACTGATCCTGTTCGCAGCGAGCAGGATGCCGTGCTTGCAGTTGCCGAAGGGCTGGCCGAAGTGACGTTCGGGCTGGAGTCCGTGGCGAAGCCGTTCGGCCTTGCCTTTGCGCCCATTGTGCCGGAGCGGTTCGACATTCTCGTGGATCGCGGCGCCTACTTCGAGGAACCATTCCAGGCGCTCCTGGCCTTTTGCCGCAGCCCAGTGCTTGCCGAGCGGGCGGAGGCACTCGGCGGCTACGACGTCTCCGGGCTGGGCGAGGTGCGCTGGAACGCCTGAAAGCGGATGTCGTTCATTATGGGCCCGGTCCAGAAAATCCGGCCCCTTGGCCAATGTCGGGTGCGGCTCCTAGTGGTTGTCTCGAGGCACGCCCTTGGAACGCGCGATGTCCTGGTAGTCCGGCGCACCCTGCAGGACCATGCCTTCCGAGAATTGCGCGGTCCTTTCGCGGAAGATCTCTTGCCAAGGTGACTGGCTTTCCGGGGCGAACGGCCTTTCGGGCAGGGACGCGCGACGCCTCTCAAGCTCGGACTCGTCGACGAGCACGTTGGCGCTGCACGTCTTGAGATCGATGCGGATCCGGTCCCCGGTCTGGACAATGGCCAGCCCTCCGCCCGCGGCCGCTTCCGGAGCAGCATTGAGGATCGACGGCGAGCCCGACGTTCCGGACTGCCTTCCGTCGCCCAGGCAAGGCAGGGAATGCACGCCTCTCTTGAGCAGGTAGGCGGGCGGGCGCATGTTCACGACCTCGGCTCCTCCGGGATAGCCGATTGGCCCCGCGCCTCGCATGATGAGAATGCAGTCTTCGTCGATCTCCAGGGCAGGGTCATCAATGCGTTCGTGATAGTCCTCGATCGAATCGAACACGATCGCGCGGCATTCGAAGGCGTCGGGATCGTCCGGGTTCGAAAGATAGCGGTCCCGGAATTCTTTGGAGACCACGCTTGTCTTCATGATAGCGCTTTCGAAAAGGTTGCCCTTGAGGTTGATGAAGCCGGCATCCTGCATCATCGGCGCCGCAACGGTCTTGATGACGTCCGGGTTCTTGCTTCTTCGCTCTTCACAGTTTTTGCCGATGGTCTTGCCATTTGCGGTCAGCGCGTCCGGATGCGGCAACAGGCCCGCCTCCATCAATTCGCCAACGACCGCCGGAACCCCGCCGGCGCGGTGATAGTCTTCGCCGAGGTATTCACCCGCGGGCTGGAGGTTCACGATAAGAGGTATCCTGTGTCCGAGGTCCTGCCAGTCGTCATTGCAGAGCGGGACTCCGAGATGTCGGGCGATGGCCGCCAGATGGATGGGTGCGTTTGTTGAGCCGCCGATGGCCGAGTTGACGACGATGGCGTTCTCGAAGGCCTTGCGTGTCATGATGTCGGACGGTCTTCGGTCGGAATGCACCATCTCGACGATCTGGCGGCCGGTCTCGTAGGCCATCTGCCCGCGTTCCCGATAGGGCGCCGGAATCGCCGCCGAGCCCGGCATCTGCATTCCCAGCGCTTCTGCGAGGCTGTTCATGGTCGTGGCGGTTCCCATTGTATTGCAATACCCGGTGGATGGCGCGGACGAGGCCACCAGTTCCATGAACCCGGCATCGTCGATTTCGCCGGCCGCATGGAGTTCGCGTGCCTTCCAGACGATCGTTCCAGAACCGGTCCGCTGACCGCGAAACCAGCCGTTCAGCATTGGCCCGACCGACAGGGCGATCGCGGGGACGTTCACAGTGGAGGCAGCCATGAGAAGTGCCGGAGTCGTCTTGTCGCAGCCGATCAGCAGGACGACGGCATCAATGGGATACCCGTAGAGCGACTCGGTCAGCGACAGGTAGGCAAGGTTGCGGTCAAGCGATGCCGTCGGGCGCTTGCCGGTTTCCTGGATCGGATGCACCGGGAATTCCATAGCCGTCCCGCCGCCGGCGTTCACTCCGTCGCGCACACGCTTGGCAAGTTCGAGATGATGGCGGTTGCAGGGCGAGAGGTCGCTGCCGGTCTGGGCGATTCCTATGATGGGTTTGCCTGACTGCAGCTCTTCAGGGGTCAGCCCGTAATTGAAATATCGTTCGAGATAGAGCGCAGTCATCTCGTGATTGTCTGGATTGCTGAACCATTTCCGGCTTCGAAGCATGGGTTTGGGCACCTCGGACATTCCCCCTATTTTCTTCGGGGTAGTCGAACGGATGGGGGTTTTCTAGCGAAATGCGCGTACGCGGCATGCCAGACGCGAAGCTCGCCAAAACGGTCTCGCAGCAATTCGAGCCCCAGTGCGGACGGCAGGGTTGCGTAGTTCACGATTCATTTTGAGCGTGACACATAGTTAACATTGAATCCAAAAAATCTCTGCGTCCCATTTCATGGTTCCGGCGAATCGGTTTCGGAGGCATGGGCGTGGATCCTTCAGAGATATCCGTCGGCATTGCCGTGCAGGCGAACCGGGGCAATTCCGTGAGTTGAAGCGGACGCATCACCATCTCCGCGCGCTCCGGCCCGCCCGCTACGTCGCTCGGGACCGCGACCGGTGGCAAGCGCTTGCGGTGCTGACGGCTCCGGCGCTCAAGTACTGTGCGAGTGATCGCTGATCGGTTGGGGACCGTGCATTCAGTTCGGACGTCTGCATCTCGCCTCCAACATTTTCCGGTTTCTGACATTGCCTGGCCCCCCCGCAGTTTCGGCTTGCGCTTCCTTTCACTGCGCCCAACGCCTCGTCCACAAGTTCCTGTTCCCGGAAACCCTTGTGAATCCGGCACATTTCCAAGGCACCGTGTACCGTCCTTCGAACAGGATCGATGTTGGGCGGACTCTCGACGTTGCCCGTGGAGAGCTTTCGAAATCTCTGACGAAAATCCGGTCGATTCCGCTCGAATCGACTGATGGTCTAAGGCGGCACCCCCGAACCAACTTGCAGAAAGTTGATGGAGGGGCTTGTTTCAGTGACGGCGCAATCATCGGAGACAATCAGAAAGAAGATTCCAGCGGCCACAAATGCAGAGAACCTGACGACGGCGCCGCTGGTGACGGACACCCGAAAGGCCTCGGTCACATTGGGAGCGTCGGAGTCCAAAGTCAGCCGATCGAGTCAAATTGGCCGTGTTGCGGAAAGCGCAACTATCGGTTCTTGATGGGACCGACGTAACGAGAGATAGCGCCGCAAGAACAAATAATATAATAAAATTAATAAGATATAGTTCAAACACTTTAACCGATTTAGAAATGGCTGCTCCGCTGCTTCAGGGTTGCGCTTTTGATGATCTACGTGCCCAAGATTGCGTTATGTTTACAATGTCCGTGCAAGATGCAGGAGATTCCCGATGGCTGTGGCTCTATCGCTACGTCTATGATCTCTGCCAAGGCAGTGACACATACAGATCGCGCATCATGGCGAAGCGCTCTTCGAACGGGGGCAGGTCATCCAACTCCACTGCGAGCGTGTTCCAATCAACTTCCGCTCGCCGCCGAACCTCAGGATCATCAATGGAATTTGGTGCAGCTACGATCCCGCGCGTCTGGCACTTTTCGATCAGTGTCTCGAGAATGATGCGCCGATCTTTAGCCGTCAGTTTGTTCGTTTCGATCAGAAAGGCGATGTCATAGACATCTTGACGGCGGTTTCGGTTACGGATGGGTTGCTGCAACAGTGCCCGCAGCTTTTCAGCGATGATCTCGTGAAGGGTGAAGGCCCGGATTGCCGCCCCAGCCCCGGCCAGGTTTAGCATCTGGAAGGCATAAACTTGGTCCTTGAAGCTGATTTCGATATCCAGCACTCGTGTCGCCTTTCCGGTTTCGAGGCGTTTTTCCTCGCCAGTCCCAGGTTCCGCCGAAGCGATTCGAATGCGCAAGGCGGGAAAGTCAAACTCGTCGAAGTTCAGCGGCTTGGGCATTTTCTTGACGGTCTGCACGCGGCAGAGAAGATTCAGGTACCCGAGGCGGATCGCAGTTCTAGGCAACATTGCATTTAGATCATCAGCGATCTGATCTGCAAACGCGGCTGGTGCCGCCATTGAAGTGAAGTCCACATCCGCTGTGACACGGTTGCTCTTGAAGGCAAGGGCCATTACCGCCCCACCCTTGAGGACCAGATTGGTATTCAGATTGGGGGTTAGTCCGATGGCGGCCAAGACGATTTCCGTGACCTGCCTGTCGCGATACTGTGCAGGGTTCGATCGCGCGGCTTCTACCCAAGAGCGCACATCCACATCAACAATGTCGAATTCGGCCTCATCGGACGTGTTTTGCGTATCAGACATTCAGTGAAATCATCCATCTTTCAGAAAACTCCGGGAGATATTCCCTTTCGGGATCCAGCTTTCGCGAGCCGCCCCTTTGAGCGAACTCTTCCCAACGTGAAATCGCGGGATGATCGATGCCAAGCACATCGGAGAGGATGTATCCGGCTCGAACCTTCGCAATCTTGCTGGCCTGTTGATTTACGGCTTCCACGATCTCAAGCACCCATTGATCGGCTTCTCGCTCCCAAACGTCGAGGACATGGCGCATTCCGCCGCACAACCCCGGCTCATTGATCATATCCGCAAAAGTCTGACCAACAGAGGTGATCCTGGTCTCCTCCCCACGGACTGATACAGGTGTCCATGGATGGCTTGAAGTTTGGACAATGACGGGACGCCGCCGAATGATGTCCCGGAATCCGGGGCGATACAGGGAAGGGAATTCAATGACTTCGATGTCTGGGAGGTCACCTCGCGCGCGATCATTCCAAAGAGCGTTCCAAAGGTCGCGGCGCGGTGTCGTCAGACGCAGAGCCTTTGGACTTCGATCAGTGAGGCTGTATTTCTGCATAGCCGATAGGTGCGAAACGTATGCAAATGGGTCTGCGATGCATGCCGCCTCCTCGGCCGATCCAGCGCGAGTGGCCTGTGTGACGCGCCAGACGCCGGAGCGAAAGTCAGAATCCGAGACAAGGGCTCGGCGTTTTTCCATGCGCTTGATGGCGTTGCTCGCACGTGTACGATCCCACCCAGTTGGCATGCGTTTGAGGGGTTCTTCGTCCCACCTTTTTTTCTTGAACAACCTATGGCCCAGAACAAAGAAATCATAGAATGTGATGATCGGAAGATCGCGCTTCAGGAGCGCTTGCTCGATTCCATCGACGAAATTCATTAAAACACCATCTGTATATGTCCTTAGGACATATACAGATGGTGTTTAAGATTGTCAAGCCTCGAAAACATCAATTGTTTCCGACAGGCTTTACAATCAACCGCCTTGGCTCTATGTCCTAAGGACTTAGAGCCAAGGCGGTTCGGACTAAATGAACACGCGTGTCAATCATGCTCTGCGTCTGTCAGGGCACTTCGCGAGTTGAAGCCGACTGCGAACGCCCTAGACCATGAATCCAATGCTAAATCCGATGACGGCAACGGCGATCAGAAGAAGCGCTCGGCCAACCCACGGCCGCCGTTCCGGTGCGACGGGGCTCTGTGTTTGCCGGGCCAAGATTTCCTCGGCAATCTCGGGCAGCTTCGGCCCGAACCGGCTCAGCACCCGCAGTGTCTGGACCGCCTCGCGAAGGATGGCCTTCGGTCCGATGTTTTCGCTGATGTAGCGCTCGACGGTAGGCCGGGCGACATTCCAGATGTTCATGTGCGGATCAAGGGACCGCGCGACGCCTTCGACCACGACCATGGTCCTTTGCAGCAGCAGCAACTCGGTCCGCGTCTCCATTCCGAAGCGTTCCGTGACTTCGAAGAGATGGCTTAGAAGTCTTGCCATGGAGATCCGGCTGGCCTCGATGCCGAATATCGGCTCTCCGACGGCACGAAGCGCTTGCGCGAACTCGTTGACATCGCGGTCCTTGGGGACATACCCGGCCTCGAAATGAACTTCGGCGACGCGTTGGTAGTCCCTGCGAATGAACCCGATGAGGATCTCGGCATAGACGCGGCGGGTGTAGGCGTCGATCCGTCCCATGATTCCGAAGTCGAGGGCCACGAGGTCGCCGTTTCTGGCAACCAGGATGTTCCCCTGATGCATGTCGCCGTGAAAGTACCCGTCGCGCAGGGCATGGCTCAAGAATGTCGACATCAACTTCTGGGCAAGCCGGACCCGGTCGTGCCCCGCCCGGTCAAGAGCGTCCAGGTCGCTGAGCGGAATGCCGTCCAGCCAGTCAAGCGTCAGCACGCGTCGCGACGACAGGTCCCATCTCGTCCTGGGAACGCGAATGTCCTCGTCCTTGGCCGCGTTCGCGGCAAATTCGGACGCGTTCGCCGACTCGAGCCGGAGATCCAGTTCGGCCATGACCACGCCTTCGAAATGCGCAACGACGTCAAGAGGTCTCAGTCGTCTTGACGCCGGTGCCAGCGCCTCGATCACTCGGGCAGCGAAGTAGAACGCGTCAATGTCTCGTCGCATGTTCCGCACGATTTTCGGACGAAGGACCTTGACGGCAACCGCTTCGCCCGAACCGGCAAGCCGGGCCTTGTGAACCTGTGCAATGGAGGCCGCCGCCACCGAGTCGGAGAAGTCCGAGAAAAGCTCCTCGACGGGAGCGCCCAGCTCGGCCTCGATCGTCTTCTTTGCCGCGGCGGTCGGGAAGGGCGGCAGCTTGTCCTGAAGGACGAGCAATTGCTCCGCCAGGTCGTGACCGACAACATCCGGCCTCGTCGAAAGGGTCTGTCCGAGCTTGATGAAGGCCGGCCCCATTGCCATGAGCGCCCGGGTCACTGTCGGCAGATTCGGGTCGCCCTTGTGGCCAAGCCACTTGAACGGCCAGCCGAGCACGCGCGCGGCAATGCGCACCGACGGCGGCGCGTCCATGGCCTCCAGCACCGCTCGCATCGCCCCGGTGCGTTCAAAGGTCGCCCCAGTGCGAACGAGTCGAAAGATGTTGTGCGGACCGCGCATCTAGATCTTCCATCCCGAGTGCAGTGCCGCGATGCCCATGGACAGGTTGCGATACCTGACCTGTTCAAACCCGGCATCGCGGATCATCTCGGCAAACGTTTCCTGATCAGGAAAGCGACGGATCGATTCGACAAGGTATTGATAGCTGTCCCTGTCCCCCGTGACCGCCTGACCCATGCGGGGGATCACGTTATAGGAGTAGATATCGTAGAATCCCTGCAGGATCGGGACTGTCACGCGGGAGAACTCCAGCACCATCAACCGCCCGCCCGGCCTGAGCACGCGGAAGGCCTCAGCCAGCGCATCCGCCGTCCTCGTGACGTTTCGAATGCCGAAGGAGATCGTGCACACGTCAAAACCTGCGTCGGGAAAGGGAAGGGCCATCGCGTCGCCTGCCACCCATTCGACATGGTCCGACAGGCGGGTCCCTGCGGCCCGCTTGCGTCCCTCGTCCAGCATCGGTTCCGTCATGTCCAGAACGACTGCGGACGCTTCGGGCGCGCGCTTCAGGAACCGGAGCGCAACGTCTCCTGTTCCGCCGGCCACGTCCAGAAGGCGCTGATGGCCTCGCGGCGCCAGCCAGTCCATCATTGCGTCCTTCCAGAGTCGATGAATGCCGCCTGACATGAGGTCGTTCATCAAGTCGTATCGCGACGCGACGCTGGAAAAGACATCCTGGACAAGGCCGGCCTTGTCGTCCTCGCGCACCTCGCGGGCACCGAAATGCGTCGTGCTTTCGTTTTCATCAGTCATCGTGGCCTTTCGCGACGAGCCGCCAAACCCCGTCCTTGTATGTTCAGAAAACCAAGGGAATCAACCTTGTCCACAACTGAATCTGGCCTGTGGACAATGCGGACAACTTCTCTTTGGAACGCGATGCTCGTTTCGGATATCCTGCAGGAACGCCGCCGTCCCGAAGAACGCGGGCCAGCGGCCAGCGGGGCGGGTCGCGCCCCGGAAGCGGTGAATGAAGAAGGAGCCCGGTGCCATGGCCGCAGTTGAATCCGACGGGAGTTCAAGCGTGTCGGCAACCGGTCCCGAGGACGGTCATGCCTGAGCTTCCGGAGGTCGAGACCGTCCGCCGAGGCCTGCTGCCGGTGATGGAAGGCACACGGATCCTGCGGGCCGACGTCAATCGTCCGGACCTTCGCTGGCCGTTGCCGAAGCGCATGGCAGAGCGGGTTTCGGGGACGCGGGTCATGTCGTTGCGCCGTCGCTCGAAATACCTGCTTGCGGATCTGTCGAGCGGGGAAACGCTGCTTGTGCATCTCGGCATGTCCGGCCGCATCCTGATTTCAGGTGATGCGCCAGGCGCTTTCCGACACCACCATGCTATGCACGACAGGCACGATCACGTCGTGTTTCACATGGATGGCGGCGCCCGCGTGACGTTCAACGACCCGCGCCGCTTTGGCGCCATGGACCTGGTGGCGACGGAATCCGCGGAGCGACATCAACTGCTGGCCACGATCGGGCCGGAGCCGCTCGGGAACGCGTTCAACGAAGTCTACCTGACCAGCACCCTGAAGGGTCGCCGCACGACCATAAAGGCCGCGCTCCTTGACCAGCGTGTGGTGGCGGGCCTGGGCAACATCTATGTCTGCGAAGTCTTGCATCGGGCGGGGGTTTCGCCGACCAGGCGCGTGTCGCGACTTGCCGCCAGAAGGATAGCGAGCCTTGTACCGATTGTCCGGGACGTCCTGTCCGAAGCAATAGCCGCCGGCGGCTCCAGCCTCAGGGACTATCGGCAGGCGGATGGGGAGCTGGGTTACTTTCAGCACACCTTCCGCGTCTATGGCCGCGACGGCGATCCCTGCGTGAAGCCTGACTGCGGCGGAAGGGTCGTGCGCACCGTGCAGTCCGGCAGGTCCAGCTTCCACTGCCCGAAGTGCCAAAGATAGGGGAACCGCATCGAAGGGTTGACGGTATTCGCGCCGCCGCCCTAAACGGAGACAATTGACATGTCCGCTTATGGTTTTCTCGCAATCTGGTGCGAAATCGGCGCCTACGACCTAGGCGACTATCGCAATTGGCTGACGCAGGAGCATATCGCAGACCGGACCGAGCTGCCGGGGTTTCTGGGGGTACGACTGTTTGAGGCGCCGGACAATCCTTGCGCACATTTCATCCTCTACGCGACGCAGACGCCGGAGGTTCTCCATGGCGCCGATTACTCGCGCGTCCTCGACACGCCATCCGAGTGGACCCGCCGGATCATGCCGCGCTTCGGCCCTTTCGACCGGGCACTCGGAAAGCAGGTCATAAAGCTCGGAAACGGCGTCGGTACGCATGTGGTGGTCCTGAAACTGCAAACCCCGGCGGCCGATCAGCGGGGGTTGCACGAAGGCATAGGACGGCTTGCAAATCTGTCCGGTGTGGTGGCGCTCCGACTTGGGCAGCTCGATTCCGAAGTGACCGATCGGCACAGTGAAGAAAAGACAATGCGTGGGGCTCCCGAAGGGCAGTTCGATCATCTCCTGTGCTTGGAGGCGCTTTCCGACGAGGGAGCAGCTAAGGCCGAAGAGGCCGTGCGGGCCGCGCTGGACGCCATGCCGGGAGTTGCCTGCGCCGACATCGACCGGTTCCGCATGATCTATGGCGAGGCCCCTCACGAGTTGCCGAGCTGATGCCTCTGAGGCATGATGGGCGATCAGGCCAACCAAAGATCTCCCGTCATGCCACCTTCAGATATACCCTTCCGCCAACTGGACATCTTTCGCGCGATCATGGGCGCCGGAAGCATCAGCATCAGCGGTGCCTCCCGCGTCCGCTCGACCTCGCGGCCACGCCCCATCGGAAGGATTCTTCGTAAGACCACGCCAAGGGAGAACGGCGCTTGAACACGGGTTTCTGCGTGGCGCTTCTGATCACCTTGTAAGCTGTTGATCTGCCTGGAGAGCACCGCAAAGTGTTGGGCAGTTGAACTTCGGATTTGACGGTGGCAGAGGTTTGGAATGACAGCTGTGTCACTGCCGGAATTGAATGTTGCGTTCAACATTGTTCTCTGGCGTTGACATGGTCTCTGGGCGAGTCGGCTGGGGATCTGGCATCCGGTTCGACGGCCGTGGCGGTGATTCCTTGTCCCGAACCCGGCTTTCCCATCTGTTCGCGTGACTGCGGGCACGCCTGACGGCCCGTCCGGCCTGGCCGGGCAGGCGCATTCGTCCTGATCCGTGGGGCTGATTGCCGGGGCTGGAAGGGGAACGTCCAGCCGGTTCAGGAAGTGCCATGCAGGAAAGGCCCGTCACGCACAAAGAAATTCGCCCTGCCCCGTAATGCTTCGCCCCGTGTGCACAGGCTTCGCGGCATGGCCGAAACCCGCGAAGCCGCTTGCGGAGGCCGGCCGGACGATCTGCCTTCCTCGCAAGACCTGCAGTTGCACGCGCAACGTGCACGTCAAGGCGAATGAATCGTAAAGCCCGGTGTTGCGCACGCGATAGATTGCTTGATCTGCCTCCCTTGATTGTTAAGGCTTCCCGAGACCGAAACTGCCGGGACCGATCACATGGCCTTTGAGACGATCATCGTAGAGACGGAAGACCACGTCACAACCATTCGCATGAACCGCCCGGACGTGATGAACGCGCTGAGCATCGAGTTGCTTGGAGAGCTTTCGCGAGCGCTCGACGAAGCCTCGGCAGACGACAAGGTGCGCTGCATCATCCTGACCGGCACGGAAAAGGCGTTTGCTGCCGGCGCCGACATAAAGGAAATGTCGAACAAGACTTTCGTGCAAGCCTTTACGGAGGATCTGTACACGGCAGAGACAGAGGCGATCCTGAGGTGCCGCAAGCCGATCATTGCAGCCGTCGCCGGCTACGCCTTGGGCGGCGGATGTGAACTGGCCATGACATGCGACTTCATCATCGCAGCGGACACGGCCAAGTTCGGTCAGCCAGAGATCAATCTCGGAATCGTCGCGGGCATCGGCGGCACGCAGCGCCTGACGCGTTTCGTGGGGAAGTCCAAGTCCATGGACATGCATCTCACCGGGCGCTTCATGGATGCCGAGGAAGCGGAACGCGCGGGCCTGGTGAGTCGCGTCGTGCCGGCAAAGAAGCTGATGGAAGAGGCAACATCCGCGGCGCGGCGCATTTCCGAGAAGTCGATGTTAACGAGCATGGTCGTGAAGGAGGCGGTGGATCGCAGCTACGAAACGACTCTCCGCGAGGGCATCCTGTTCGAACGTCGGATGTTCCATGCCCTTTTCGCGTCTCGCGACCAGGCGGAAGGCATGGCCGCCTTCCTGGAGAAGCGCGAACCTCGCTTTCGAGACAAATAAGCTCTTTTCAAAGTCACGGGATTTCGCTATTGGCCCGGCCTGCATGCGCGTGGAGCCCGCTTAGGCTATGTGTCTGCCGGTCTGGTGACCGGTCCGGGCTTCATCGCAATCTGATGTAGACCTGGAACAGGGACCACGAACATGGCATACACGCCACAATCCAAGAAACGCGCTCGGCAGAGCGTTCGTCGCCAAGCCGTCAACAAGGCGCGTCGCTCACGCATTCGCACGCATCTCAGGAAGGTCGAGGACGCGATCACGTCGGGCGACAAGAAAGTGGCGCAGGATGAGCTTCGACAAGCACAACCCGAACTCATGCGCGGCGTCACGAAAGGCCTCTACCACAAGAATACGGCCGCTCGGAAAATGTCGCGCCTTGCCTCGCGAGTTAAGGCAATGAACTGATCCCACTGCTGGCCTCTCGGCCCGCTTGCTTGCCGGACCGTGATGCCGTGCGGCGCCTAGCGGTTTGCGCCCGGGATCCAGAGCACATCGGCCCGGCCCTCGTCATTCCCGATGCGGGCCGCGCAGAACAGCCAGTCTGACAGGCGGTTGAGATAGGTCAGCGCCGCCTCGTTCACCTCTTCAGAGCTTGCGAGCTCGACCGCCCGCCGTTCCGCACGCCGAGCAACCGTTCGTGCAAGATGCAGGTGCGCGGCAAGCTCGGACCCTGCCGGAAGGATGAACGACTTCAACGGCTTGAGCTGCTTGATCATCGCGTCGATTTCGGCCTCAAGCCGTTTCGTCTGGCCGTCCGACATTCTGAGCACCGGATATCCCGCCTCGCCATCCTTCTCCATGTCCGGGCGGCAAAGGTCCGCTCCCAGGTCAAACAGGTCGTTCTGGATGCGAGACAGGGCGTCGTCAATGTCCTCTCCCTTGGCATGCAATCTTGCAACACCCAGCGCCGCGTTCAGCTCGTCCACGGTTCCGTAGGCCGAGACCCGTGCCGAATGCTTGGGCACGCGGTCATTGTTGCCAAGCGCGGTGTCGCCGCCGTCTCCGGTCTTGGTGTAGATCTTGTTCAGGACGACCATGTCAGCCTCCACAGCCGATGAGGACAAATGCCAGGATCAGCATGACGGCAACGGCCTGGGCATAGATCCGGTACCGCATGATCCTGTTAGCGTGCTTGCGGTTGAAATCGCCTCCGCGGGCAAACCCGCCGATGCCGGTCATGAGAACGAGCAGGACGATGATCACGGCGATCACCACCGGAATGAAGAGCGGGTTGTCTAGCGGCATGATCTCTCCCAGGCGTCGGTGAACGGAACGTGAGCGGCGGAGGCGCTCGTTCAACCACGCGACATGAACCGGTCCGCCATGCGTGTCGTCATAAACCGTTTGGCCAGGTAAATGAACTTCGTCGGAACGGTTACGCGGTATCTTGGGCGAGGGTTTGGATGCGTCAAGGCGTGCACGACGCAACGTGTGACGGCGCTGGCGGGCAGTTCGAACGGGTCGGGTTTCGTTGAATCGCTGTAGAGCCGCGGTTCGAGCCTCTTCCGGTATTCTTCCGCCCTGGCGGAGGACGGCGCGTCTATCCACCGCTCGTAATGTGGGATCGAGTTCCGGCGGATGTTGCTTGTTATCGGCCCGGGCTCGATCAGGATCACGTGGATGCCGGTGTTTCGCAATTCCCGGCGCAGTGTATCGGCCCAGCCCTCGACCGCGAACTTGGTCGAATTGTAGGAGCCGCGCCAAGGAAGCGCAAAGAAGCCGAGCACGGACGAGTTCATGAGGATTCTCCCTTGACCCTGTCGCCTGAAGGCGGGCAGGAGGCACCTCGTCAACTCATGGTGCCCGAAGAAATTCGCCTCGAAAATGGCGCGCAGCGCATCGGTTGGAATATCCTCGAGCAGGCCTGGGATTGCATAGGCACCGTTGTTGAACACGGCGTCGAGCCCGCCATCCGTTCGAACAAGCACCTCGCGGGCCGCTTCCTGGATTCCCGTCTGGTCCTCGTAGTCCAGCACGAGGCTTTCGAGCCCCTCGCTTTCGAGTCGCTCGCAGTCGGACTCCTTGCGGCACGCGGCAAGGACCCGCCAGCCGCGCGCCGCCATGCCGTGCGCCACATCGTAGCCAATGCCGGAAGAGCAACCGGTAATCAGCAGGGATTTTCGACCGTCGGTCACTTGGAGAGATTTCCCGGGTAAATCGAAGGTTCCCATGGCAGTCGGTACCGCCGCTTGTCAATACCGCGCGATTGCGGACGCGGCGCGTGATCGCACATGCCGACTGAGCCTGCGGGCGCTCAATGTTCCCTGATCGCTTTACCTGGCGGGATTCGGGAGATAATGCTATATCCATGAGCAGCGTCACGGACGACCCCAATATAGAGTTCCGGAATCTTGCAGAGCCGCTCCGCCGCGCCATCGGCGAGCGATACCTGACCTACGCGCTCTCGACCATCATGCATCGGGCCCTGCCCGATGTTCGGGACGGCCTGAAGCCGGTGCATCGACGCATTCTCTACGCGATGCGTGAACTGCGGCTGAACTCGTCCGGCGGATATCGCAAGTCGGCCAAGATCTCCGGCGACGTAATGGGCAACTATCACCCCCATGGCGACGGAGCGATCTACGACGCGATGGCCCGGCTCGCACAGGAATTCAACGTTCGTTATCCGTTGGTCGACGGGCAGGGGAACTTCGGCAATGTCGACGGCGACAATCCGGCCGCGTCACGCTACACCGAGGCACGAATGACCGCCTTCGCCGAGGCGCTGCTCGAGGGGCTCGACGAGAACGCGGTCGATTTTCGTCCAAATTACGACGGAACGCTGTCGGAGCCGGTGGTGCTTCCGGCGGCCTTTCCCAATCTCCTGGCAAACGGATCCAGCGGGATTGCAGTGGGGATGGCGACCAACATCCCGCCGCACAACATCGGACAGCTCTGCGATGCCTGCATTCACCTTGCGAAGGCGAGGAATTCGGAACGCGTTCGGGACGACACCCTGATCGAGTGCGTTGAGGGTCCGGACTTCCCGACTGGCGGCGTCATAGTCGAACCGCGCGAGGCGATTGCCGAAGCCTACAGGACGGGGCGCGGCGGCTTCCGCACGCGCGCAACATGGCATGTGGAGGATCTGGGCAGAGGGCAGTGGCAGATCGTGGTCACGGAAGTTCCCTATCAGGTCCAGAAGGGCCGCCTGATCGAAAGGCTTGCGGAGGCGATCCAGACGAGGAAGATTCCGGTTCTTGCGGATGTCCGAGACGAAAGCGCGGACGACATTCGGATCGTTCTTGAGCCGCGATCACGCAACGTGGAGCCCGAGGTCCTGATGAGCATGGCCTTCCGGACAACGGATCTGGAAGTCCGATTCAGCATGAACATGAACGTGCTGATTGACGGCGTGACGCCGAAGGTCGCTTCGCTCAAGGACGTGCTTCGCGCGTTCCTGAATCATCGTCGCGAAGTGCTGCAGCGACGCTCGAAGTTCCGGCTCGACAAGATCGACCACCGCCTCGAAGTGCTCGAAGGCTTTGTGACAGCGTTCCTGAATCTCGATCGCGTCATCGACATCATTCGCTACGACGACGACCCGAAGCCTGCCCTGATGCGCGAGGACTGGTCGAGGGAACATGTGCGCGCGACATCCGAGAGGGACTACGAATCGCCGCTTCCGGGCGACGGCGAGCTGTCGGAGACCCAGGTTGACGCGATTCTCAACATGCGCCTGCGCTCGCTGCGCCGCCTTGAGGAACTTGAGCTTCGGAAGGAGTTTGACGAACTGACCAAGGAGCGGGCCGACCTCGAGGACCTTCTGGAGAGCGAAGGCCGGCAATGGAAAGTCATCGCCGACCAGCTGCGTTACGCAAGGAAGAAGTTCGGCGACGAGCGCCGAACCCAGTTTGGCGAGGCAATCGAGATCGAGGATGTGCCGCTGGAGGCGATGATCGACCGTGAACCGGTCACCGTCGTATGTTCGAGGATGGGCTGGATCCGGGCAATGAGCAGCCATATCGATCTTTCCCGCGAGTTCAAGTTCAAGGACGGCGACGGCCCCCTTCACGTCTTCCATGCCGAAACGACCGACCGGCTGCTCCTTCTGGGCACGAACGGTCGCTTCTACACGCTGTCCGTCGCGAACCTGCCGGGCGGCCGCGGCATGGGAGAACCTGTCCGCCTGATGGTTGACTTGCCGAACGAATGCGAGATCGTTGCCCTTCTCGTCCATCGGCCCGGAGAACGGCTCCTGGTCGCGTCATCCGCCGGCTACGGCTTCGTGGTTCCCGAAGACGAGGTTGTGGCACAGACCCGTGCCGGAAAGCAGGTTCTCAACGTCAAAGGCGATGCGGCTGCCGTTGTCTGCCGTCCTGTTGACGGCGATCATGTCGCTGCCGTGGGACAGAATCGAAAGATGCTCCTGTTCCCGCTTGCGGATCTTCCGGAAATGTCGCGCGGCAAGGGCGTGCGTCTTCAGAAGTACAGGGACGGCGGACTTTCTGACGCCAGAACCTTTGAACTCTCCAAGGGTCTTGCATGGCTTGACCCTGCGGGCCGCACCCGGACCGTCAAGGAACTGGACAATTGGCACGGGTCCCGTGCGACAGCCGGGCGAATGGCGCCTCGCGGCTTCCCCCAAGACAACAGGTTCACTTGAAGCAGGGCGGATCGATTGCGGAACCTGGAAGCGAGGTGTTCGGGATTTCGCATGGTGCACAATTCACACGTTCAGCCTGCAACGCTGGACAGGATGTGAATACCCCATGGCCGCGACAGGTCGGAGACCTGTCCGGGCGGCAAGCCAACAACGCGCGCCGGATCGGTGACAGCCAGCGTGCTTGGAAGGGCCTGCTTCAACCGGTTGAAACCCGCAGAACGGTGAGGACGTGCCGATTCACCCGTGCATGCAGACCGAGGCGGCACCGGATCCGCACTTGGCTGCGACGGTCGGAGCTTGCGAACGCTCTGTGCAGATCGACCTTGACGATCTGGTGGCGTTCAGCGCAATGCGGTGGCGTTGCGGCATCGCGCGGTCGGACGGCGGTCGTCAGTCCTCCCTGCACCCGTCCGCAAGAGCCCAGCTTTTTTTCCAGAAGGAGATCCGAGATTTTCACGATGGTGTCGAATTCTCTTCGCCCGATGGGCCTGTCCAGCCTGGGAACCGGCGTGACGCGCATTCCGCTGGGCGGGTACCGTGTCCCTGCCTGCGCCAAACGCGGCAGTTTCGCTCCACCGCCGCGTCCGGAGGCATTGTCGGATGACGGCTGACAAGGCGTTCGTTGTCGTTCCGGCAGATGCGGAAGGCGAGATTGTCGTTTGCTCCGAGGGACTGAGCTTCTGGGGCGGCGTTGACCCGCACTCCGGCGTGGTGATCGACGCGCACCACGATCTTCATGGCCAGTCCGTCGCGGGCAAGATTGTCCTCATGCCGACGAGCCGCGGATCCTGTGCCGGCAGCGGCGTCCTGCTGGAACTCGCCCTGAACGGACATGCTCCGGCAGCGCTGATCTTTCGGGAAGATGAGGAGATCCTGACCCTTGGTGCAGTGATCGCGACCCGCATGTTCGACAGATCGGTCGGCGTGGCACGACTTTCGGCGTCGGACTACGTCGCCCTTAGCTCCGTGAAGGCTGCAAGGATGCGCGGCAGCCGCCTGACGGCGGACGGCGTCTCCATTGACCTGCACAGGACGTCTGGCAGTGATCTGGAACTGACGCCATCCGACAGATCCAAGCTGAACGGCGATCATGGAAGGGCCACTGCGCTTGCCATGGAAGTCATCTGCGCCATGGCTGCGTCGCAGGGCGCGAAGCGGTTGATCGACGTGTCGAGGGGCCACATTGACGGCTGCATTCATTCTCACTCCGCCAATCTCGTCTTCGCCGAAACGATGGCCGGGATGGAGGCCAAGGTCGCCATTCCGACCACGATGAACGCGATTTCCATCGATCTGGATAACTGGACCGAACACGACCTTCCGCCCGATTTCGCGCAGGCGGCCAGCCGGCTCGCGGACGCCTATGTCAGGATGGGTGCGCGCCCGACCTTCACATGCGCGCCCTATCTGGCCGACGACGTGCCCCGATTGGGCGAGAACATCGGCTGGTCGGAATCGAACGCCGTCATTTTCGCCAACAGCGTCCTAGGCGCGCGGACGGCCAAGCACCCCGACTATCTCGATCTCTTCATCGCCCTGACCGGGCGGGCACCGGAAACCGGGGTCTATCTGCCAGGGAACCGGCGACCACGCATGGTGATCGAGGTCGAGCTGCCAAGGGGTCACGACGATGCGCTCTGGCCGCTTGTCGGGTGGGTGGCCGGGCGTTTGGCCCCCGATCGCGTTCCGCTCCTGACCGGTTTGGAGCCTGCAGCGCCAAGCCGTGACGACCTTCGCGCCATGTGTGCCGCCTTCGGAACGACCTCGGCGGCGCCATTGCTGCATGTCGCCGGGGTGACGCCGGAAGGCGACCTGGCTCCCGCCCCCGATGCAGCGCAGGCTCGCATGACGGTGGCCGACCTGGCTGCAGCCTGGGATCGGTTCAACGCCGGTCCGGCGAACGTTGATCTCGTGGCTCTTGGAAGCCCGCATCTCTCGCTTGAGGAAACAAGGCGGTTCGCTGCCTTGATGTCAGGCCAGGAAGGGCATCCCGACACGTCGGTCATCGTGACCCTGGGCCGCGACATCCTCTCGCGGGCGCAGTCCGAGGGATTGGTCGCCCGTCTGCACGCGTCCGGGGTGCGCCTAATTCCGGACCTGTGCTGGTGTTCAATCATCGAGCCTGTCTTTCCAAGAGGCGCGAGGACCTTGATGACCAATTCCGGCAAGTATGCGCATTACGCGCCCGGCCTCAGCGGCCGGAGCGTGCGTTTCGGCAGCCTGTCGGATTGTGCAGCCGCCGCCAGGACCGGAGTTGCCGCAAGCGAGCGACCGGATTGGCTGCAATAGCCCTCGTCCGTTTCCTTGATCGACAATTCGCGTGGCACGGCGTCCGTGGTTCAATGCGCACGCTTCTCTCCAAGTTCAGCGAATACGGCGTAGGCGGAGTCATCTGACGTGAACGCAAGATTCGGGAGACAGGGGAAGATCGACAGGGTGCGAGGACTGCCCGACAGTGCCCAGACGTCGGAGTTCCTGAACCTGCAGTACGCCTTTGAACCCCAAAATGCCGCAATGAAGCCTGAGACACGCAATTTCTCTTGATAGCATGTTGCTCGACGCCGCAGCGGCAGCGACTTTCCGGGTGGACAACGCGTTCAACGGCCAGGTTCTCGCCATGGCATCGGCGCATGGTTACGTGAAATTTTGCGCCGCGCCGGTATCGGGCTCCCTTCGGGCGGCGGCACGGGAACAGATGCGATGGAATACGAATTCGATCTCGGCGGGTACACCCGGCCGCTTACAACGAGGAGTCGGGAGGCAAGGCTCTGGTTCGACCGTGGCTTGTTGTGGCTCTATGGCTTCAACCACGAGGAGGCGGTCTTCTGCTTTCGCGAGGCGCAGCGGGCCGACCCGAATTGCGCTCTTGCATTCTGGGGGGAAGCCTACGCCGCCGGACCTTTCATCAACCTACCCTGGTGCTGGATGAGCGAGGCGGAGGCCCGGAATGCAATCACCACGTGCTTCGCCGCCACCCAGGCGGCGATGGAGCGACGCGACGGTGTCTCTCCGGTCGAACGCGCGCTCATCGAGGCCCTTCCGGCCCGCTATCAGCGCAACGCCGTGGTTTCGACGGGCGAGTTCTCCCGCTGGGACGACGACTTCGCCGCTCGCATGCGGGAAGTGCATCGCCGTTTTCCGGACGACGCCGACGTAACCAGCCTTTTTGCGGAGGCCCTGATCACACGCACGCCGTGGCGCCTTTGGGATCCGGAGACCGGAGAACCTGCCAATGGTGCCGACACGGCGGAGGCGCGAGACGTGCTGGAAACGGGCATGCGGGAACGCGGCGAAGCGGGCCAGGCGCCGCACCCCGGCATGCTCCACATGTACATTCACGTGATGGAGATGTCGCGGATTCCCGAGTGCGCGCAGGCCGCGGCCGACGAGCTGCACCGGCTGTCGCCCGACAATGGCCATCTCAACCACATGCCTTGCCACATCTATCTCCAGTGCGGACGCTACGCGGATGCGCTTGCGGTGAGCCGAAAGGCTGTGCGCGCGGACGCCAAGTACGCGCGCCGCGTCGGGCCCTTCAACTTCTACACCACGGCGCGCTGTCACGATTTCCACGCCATGATGGACGCGGCGATGATGCTGGGGGACCTTCGGGGCGCCCAGGAGGCGGCACGGGGAATTGCCGAAACGGTGACTCCGGACCTGCTTCGCCAAGACCGCCCGCACCTGGTTGCGACACTCGACGCCTACTGTTCCTCGACCGTCCACGTGCCGGTCCGTTTCGGGCAGTGGCGCGAAATCGTGGACGCTCCCATGCCGGCGCATCCCGAGCTCTACGTCGTGACGACCCTCATGCATCACTACGCCAGGGGCGTCGCCCATGCAGCGCTCGGCGAATTCGAGGCCGCGGAACGAGAACTCGCTTGCCTCGAAGCGGGCGCGGGCGAACTTCCGGAAACCCGCCTCTACTTCAACAATGCGGCAGGGGACATCATGGCGATTGCCCGGGCGATGCTCTGCGGGGAAATGGCCTATCATCGGGGAGCGCGCGAATCCGGCTTTGCCCACCTCCGGGAAGCGGTGCAGCGCAGCGACCAGCTGGCCTACAGCGAGCCGTGGCCGTGGATGCATCCGCCACGCCACGCCCTTGGCGCTCTCCTTCTGGAAGACGGACAACTGGAAGAGGCCGAGACGATCTACCGCAAGGACCTTGGCCTCGACGGCGAAGGCCGGCGCTGCTTGCAGAATCGCGATAACGTGTGGGCCCTGCACGGCTACCATGAATGCTTGCAGCGCCTTGGCCGACACCGGGAGGCGGCGGCGATTGCCCCGCTGCTGACTGCCGCCCTCGCTCGGAGCGACACACGGATCGAATCGTCCTGCCATTGCCGGATGCGGAAACTTGGCGGGTTGGCGGGTTCGGCAGATCCTGCCGGGAACGCGGATTAGGGCCGACTCCTTGCATCACGCACTCTCTTGGGAAACAGACCCTGCCCCCATAGATGCCGCCCCGTTCTTCGCATCCGCCAGTTGACAGCCAGACTGTTTGGCGTGCGGGCAGAGTTTCGAGAACGTCCGATTGAAGCGGCGCCTTCGGCAGGCTTCCATTTCACGCTGCGCGCATTCGTCTCCGCAGGTGGCAAGCGTCCCGATCAGGCAGGCTCGCGCCCCGTGGCGTTGGTCGCCACGGGCGCGCCCTGTTCGGCGCCAGGTTCTGACGAAGTTCTGGCTCCTGTGGGCGTTCGCGGCGGCCATGCACCGCGATTGCGCGGCCCGGTGTCTCAAGTCTTGGGTTCGCGTCAGGCTTGTTCGCTGACGTCGAGTTCGTTCGTCATGAGGCGGAATCTCTTGATGGACGCAGGGTCCTTGTCGGCGGGGCCGGCCCACTTTCCGGACTGCGGCTTCTCCTTCTGCGCATCGATGAAGGCCGTGATTTCGACGTTGAATTCGACGATCGAAACGATGCATGCGCCTTCGCAACTTCTTCAATGCCGGTTCCGCGTACCCTCGCTGGACCTGGTGAGGCATGACGCCTGAACTCCTCCGGCTTGAATCCTTCCTGCGCAGGTCCCGGCCGTGGTTCGCCCCGTCGGATCCAGAGAGATTCAAGCTTCTCGCCCGGCTTGGCGCAACGCCGTTTCCAATGCCTCGCCGGAATTGCTCCCAACAACTGTTCCGAGCCACCCGGTCGCCTGCAACAGGTGCTTGATCTTCTCTGGTCGATGCCATAGGTGCGCTCCGGAAATTGAACCCAGCTAGGGACAACAGGACTATGGCGAAGGAAAAGTTTGACCGCACGAAGCCGCACGTGAACGTTGGCACGATCGGGCACGTGGACCACGGGAAGACGACGCTGACGGCGGCGATCACGAAGCAGTTCGGGGAGTTCAAGGCGTACGAGCAGATCGAC
>JAJDVJ010000190.1 GCA_022826205.1 Silicimonas sp.
GCAGGAGTCCCTGTCCGCGCGCATTCCGATGCGGCTTCTTGCAGAGCTTGCGCTCTCCGGCGGCCTTTTCGTCGCGCTCGTCATGTTCTGGAACACGTTCGGACCCTCCTTCGTCGCGGCGCTTGCCGGCCAGCCGGTTCCGTAGGCACGGGTCATGGCGGTCGCCTGCAGCGGCTCCGTCGTGGCCGACCCACAGCGCCTTCCCGACCTTCGGCTTCGGCAGGCGGATCCGTTTCTCGACGAGACTAGCATCAAGCAGTCACCTGAGCCTTGATCCGACGCCCTTCGGGCTGCGTGCGTCGGCGAGCCTTGCCATCTCGGCGGTGGAGATGCGTCGATCAGGTGCTCCCGCGGCCGCGAGCACCCGTTCCAGGATAGCCGCGAATCTCGCGATGTCACTTCATCGGCGTGTCGATTTCCTCGTCATGGGCTCATCCCTCCGTTCGGAACGACACGACAGGATGCCGGATGTCGCAGCAAGCCTTGACGCGAGGCAACATGTATCATTTTGATCTGCCATTCACATCAAACAGGGAGACCACTCTCGTGCGCTTGCCATTGTCCACCATCGCCGTTCTCACGCTCATGCTCGCCGCGTGCGGTGGCGGAGGGGGAAGCTCCTCCGTAGAAGACGCGCGAACCCTCACGGATTCCGAACCGCCAATCGAGACGGCTGCCAACCAGTCTGCCAGGGCAGCGGGGATAATCTCGCGCATCGACTCGCTGATACTGTCATCGGGCTATGGCAATACCTCACATCCTGACTTCCCTTCATTCATTATCCGGTCAACATGTTCAGGGGCCAGATGCGTCTTGCGTGAACCACGGAGCGGGTTGGTATCCACCCTGACCATTGATGACCTCGCAATCAACAATCACGATGCCAGAATTGGCGTGAATCACAGCAAGCACGGAATCACCCTGTCGGGTGGCGAAGCCAAGGATGGTGGTCTCAAGGCCTTGGGAGCCTGGATGCAGAATGGTGCATTTCAGGTCAGTGAGGAACACGTAACCCAAGACGGCATCGACATCTGGGTAAGATCCGGTCTTGTTGGCGGCGACCTTACGGGAAGCCGGCCCGGCTCATCCGCAACATGGCGCGGCGTCATGGTTGGAACGCCTGCTGCCGGAACAGGTCGCGGAGATTTCCTGCAGGGTGATGCAAGGCTCATTTACAGCTTCTCCGGCACGATTGATGCAGACTTCACCAACATCAAGAACATTGACAGGAACCGGGTTCACACTGTTGCGGCGGTCCGTTTTGACGACGTTCCAGTGCGATCAGACGGAACGTTTCAAGCCGGAGTTGCAGGCAATCGCATTCAGGGCGGGTTCTACGGTTCCGGACACGCGGAGACAGTCGGCGTGTTCGAGCAGTTGGGGATCGTCGGCGCGTTCGGTGGATTGGGGGAGTGACATGGCACGGTGTCCCCATGACAGACCCCAAGATGTGTGGCGACGCAACGCCAGAGGATCTTGCCTGTATGCAAGTCTCTTCAATTGCGCCGCGGAGGCGGCGATGCGCGGCAATGTCCTGCGGCTGGCTGGAGAGCGAATGCGCTTCCTGCCGCCTGGCGTCGCTTCCCGCCGAGACGACACCGGAAAACAGGGACATCCACCGCAACGGTCGGCCTGAATCGCGCGAACCTTCGCAGCCGCGGCATTTCGTGACGCTGAATCGCGACGACCTGATCCTGGGTGAGCGGCAACGGGACCGTCGCCCCCGTCCGGTCAGCCACCGCCCCTGAACAGCCGATTGCAGGCAGCTTCGGCCTGTGCCAGGCCCTCGTCGCTCAGGCCAACGGACTTCGCCCTTGTCGCCGGATCGGAGATGAGACCGCATTCGTGAAGCCTGTCCATCGCATCCCGGTTCAAGGACTTCCACGCACTCGCTCCGCCAAAGGGCGAACGCTCGGAAATGTTGAGATGCAGCAATGCCAGAACGGCCTCTTCGATCCTGTCAGTCCTCAGGTCGCCCGTCATCGTCCAGCCCCTCCTTCGATTTCAAGGGGATCGCTACTGCTGTCGCCCGATCCCATGACGCGCGAGATCAGGTGGTCGGTCACGTCTTTGAAGTAGTCGGCCAGTTCGTCATGAAGCCTGCAGTATTCCGGCCACGCCCTCCGGTCGAACTCGCGTTCGCGAGCACGCACCATGACGGTCGTCCGGCGCTGCCGCCTGTAGCGGTACGGTCGCACCCCATGCTTGCGACAGACCGCGCGGAACAGTTCGGCGGACCAGACATCGGGGAGCGAATACTGGAGTTCGACCTCCGGCTCCCGTTTCTCGCCCGAACCTGCCAGCCGCCCCTGCAGCCTCTCGATCGCGGCACCGGCGGCCGACTTTTCTCCGGGGCTGCCCGCTCTCCGGAACAGCGCCTCCAGCTTGGCGAGCTTCGCCTTCAAATCACTGTCTTCGCTCATTGCACACCACAGGTCCGATTCGTCTCGCGCGGAGCATGTCAGAATGCCGAACCGAATGTCCAACAGGCTCCAGACGCGAGGTGCGTCCCGGAGCGCGGAAGCACGCTTTAGCATCCTGCCTGAGCTTCGTCGCGCACGACGGAAGGACGCACTTAGGTCGGTTCCGGACGGCACGGTTTGCGGAACAGCAGGGATGCCACCGATCAAGGGAATTGAGAGTCTTCGCGATTCCTGACAGGGACCCGGTCGATTCCGCCCGAACCGGCTGGCGGCCGGACGCGCGCATCGGGATTCGGGCGAGATGTCGCGCGGCACCGGCGGCAACGATCAGGAGAGCCAGCGGATTTCCTTGACGCGCCGTGCCCCGCATCCGCTGCATCTCATCGTGGCGACGGCGTCGCCGACCCGGGCCTCTTGCCCGTGCCGGGAGACGAGGGCAAGGACCGGAACGTCGCCGGAATGGCCGCAGCCGCACGTGATCCGGAGCGTGCCGCCGCGAAAATGGCCCAGGCGCCGGCCCTCGCATCGCATCTCCGGTCCTTCGCGAGAAGCTGCGACCGGCATCCCGGTTTCGGATTATCCTTGAGCGTAGCCTTGCCTTCGGGCTTCCGGGCCGCCTGCGGGATCGGGGCCGAAGACCGGAACCGGCTGGACAGCAGCTTCCTTGACGAGCCGGCCGGCATCGAACGCCTTGGTCGTGACGCCATCCGAACCCCTCTCCCAAGCGTCTCCTGACAGTGACGCCTGCAGGCCGGAAGACCTCGTCCAGCGTGCCGATCACCTTTCGACCGAACGATACATGCCGCCGGAGGGCGGAAGCAACCGCCCGAACGGCCGTCAGGCCCGCCGAGGCCCGGTCAGTCCGAGGCGCCCGGTTCGGCAGCCTCGCAGTCGACGAGGAAGTCGGCGGCGATGCTGTCCGACACGCGAACCGCCGCGTCCCGGACAGAATCCTGCGCCAGGTGGGCGTATCTCGCGGTCGTTTCCAGTTCCGAGTGGCCAAGCAGGCGGCCGATCATCGGAAGGCTCTCCCCCAGCGCAAGCGCCCGGGAGGCGTACGAGTGACGCATGTCGTGAATGCGCATGTCCTCAAGGCCCGCGCGGGCGCACACGATGGCCCAGGGGCCGTTCAGGTTGCGCAGCGGCCTGCCCGGGACCCTCCCCGGAATGACATGGGGGTTGCCCTTGACACGCGGGATGCGCGACAGCACCGCAACCGCCTCCCGCGACAGGACGATGGTCCGGGGACCGGTCTTGCTGTCGCTCAAGCGCAACTCGCCGACATCCATGTCCACCTCGTCCCAGCGGAGGTTCAGGATCTCCCCCTTGCGGCAGCCCGTCAGAAGCAGAAGCCGCATCGCGGCCACCGCGTTCGCGGAGACACCCTCGCAGCCCTCCGCCTCGTCCAGGACCGTCCCGAGGCGGCGAAACTCCGCGTCGGTCAGGAACCGTTCCCGGCGGCGCTGACGGTGCCGGACCACCAGGCGGCACGGATTGCTGCCCTCCGGAATCCGGCCGCGGTCCTCCGCCGCGCCGTAGATGCGCGACAGGAATTCCACCGTCCTGTTCGCCGCCGCCGGACGATCGCTCAGCCGGTGATGGAGATCCGTCACCTCCCGCAGCGAGACCGCAAGAGCGGGGCGATCGCCGAGCGCCGGGAGGATGTGCTTGCGAACGACTGACCTGAAGGTCTCGATGGTCGACGGCTTGCAGCGCACCTCGACATGCTCCGCCACGTAGCGCTCGGCGAGATCGGCGACCGTGGGTCCCCCCGCCAGCCGAACCGCTGGCGGCTCGGGAACCGGATCCTCGCCCGCCTTGATCCGCGCGATCACCAGCGCCGCCCGGCGGCGCGCCTCCTCGGGCGCGAGAACCCCGTGAACGCCAAGCGTGACCCGCGTCGCCGCCTCGCCCCGCGCCCGGCTCTGGACGACGTAGACCTTCCGGCCCGACGGATGCACCCGAACCCCGAACCCGGGCAGGTCCCGGTCCCAGAATGTCGTGTCCCGGTCGGTCTCCAGCGACGCAACCGTCTTCCGCGATATCGTCCTGTCCCGCAATCGCGCCATGTCAGGCCGCCTCCCCGTCACGTCCGTTCAGGATGTCCGCGCCGATGCTGCCGCCAACCCTCGCTGCGGACGCCCGCTCTGTGTCGCGCTCGAGGTGAGCGTATCTTGCGGTCGTCTTCACCTTGCCATGACCGAGGAGATGGCCGATCATCGGCAGGCTCTCGCCCACCGCCAGCGCCCGGGAGGCGTACGAATGCCGAAGATCGTGAATGCGCACGTCATCCAGTCCGGCGAGAGGCCTGAGCCTCAGCCAGACATGGTCGACGCCCTTGAAATGCCCGCCCGACTTCTGCCCGGCAATCACCCACGGGGAGCCGCCGGCACGCTCGATGCCCGACAGCACCCGCTCAACGGCCGGGGTCAGCGGCACCCGCCTTGGTCCCGTCTTGCCGTCCCGGATCCGGATCTCGCCCGCCGTGCGGTCGATGTCGTCCCACCGCAGCGTGACGATCTCGTTCCTGCGGCACCCCGTCAGCGCGAGAAGACGGATCGCCGCGATCCCCGACGGCAGGCACCTGCCGTCCGCCTCCGCCTTGGCGAGAACCCGTCCCAGCCGACGGTACTCCTCCGGCGACAGGAACCGCTCGCGCCCCTCCGTGCGGTAGCGGCGCACCGACCGGCACGGGTTCCGCCGGGGCGGCGTCATGCCCCAAGCCTCGGCCAGGCGGAACATCTTCGCAAGGACGTCGACCGTCCTGTTGGCCTGGCTGGGCCTGTCCCGCAGGGAGAGATGCAGGTCCACGACATGCGACCGCTCCACCGCCGAGACCTTCATCCCGCCCAGCGCGGGCAGGATGTGGAGATCCACCGTCCGGCGGAACGTCTCGAAAGTCCCCGGCTTGCAGTTCTTCGCAACGTGCATCTCCATGTAGCGTTCCGCCAGTTCGGCCATGGTCGGCTCCGGCGCAGGCGGCTTCGGGAACGGCTCCTCGCCGCGCCTGACCCGGTCGATGACCTCCGCCGCCGCGCGCCGCGCCGCCTCGGCGGTCATCTTCCCGTGCCGCCCGACCGTGACCCGTTTCAGCCGCCCGCCGGGACCGCGCGTCTGAACCACGTAGGCCTTGCGGCCGCTGGCGTGGACGCGGACGCCGAAACCGCGCAGATCCCGGTCCCAGAAAACGGCGTCGCCCTTGTCCACGGACAGCGCGTCGACCGTCCGCTTGGTGATCCGGATGCCGTCCTCTCGCCCCATTGGCCTCGCTCCCCGAATTCGTTCGACCATTTGCAGGCCATCCGTTCCCGTCATCAGATAGGTACCGAACGGCCTCATCCTGCATGTAGCATATGGCATTCCCTGACCGCGTTGCAAGGGGTGCATTTTGACGTACTTGATGGTAACATGCTGATAAACAATATTTTATCATTCTCATGTCGCTGGCAGGCGGGCGCTGTCCGCTCAAGGGGAAATTACATTATTTTCGCCACCCTTTCGACGAAGTCCCGGTCATGACTGACCAGCAGGACCGTGGAATCGCCGCCGATGAGAAGCTTCCTCAAGAGATCAAGAGTCTCCATGTCCAGGTCATTCGTTGGCTCGTCCAATACCAGCAGGTTTGCAGGCTTCGCCATTATGCGCGCAAGCAGAAGGCGCGCCTTTTCGCCGCCTGACAGCGACCGGACCGGAGCCCGGGCCTGCGTCTCGTCGAAAAGGAATTCCTTCAGGTAGGTCACGACATGCCGGGGCCGGCCACGCACCATGACCTGGTCCGATCGCCCCGGAAGCCGCATCGCCTTGTCGCCCGTCAAGCATTCCCAAAGCGTCGCATCGGGATCGAGCTCGGCGCGATGCTGATCGAAGACCGCAAGCTCGACATTCGTGCCAAGCTTGATTCCGCCTTCATCCGGCACGGCACGGCCAGACAGCAATTCGATCATTGCGGTCTTGCCGACGCCGTTGGGACCCACCAGTGCGACCCGGTCGCCACGCATCACCCGAAGCGAAAAGTCCCGGCAAATCACCTTGCCGTCGAATTCCTTGGATATCTGCCGTGCCTCGATGATGCGCTTGCCCGATCTCGGCCCGGACATCAGCTCCATCTTCGCGGCTTCCTGGCGCAGAACCTGGTTCGCGCGTTCGGCACGCATCGCCTCCAGCGCCCGCACGCGACCCAAGTCCCGCCGGCGACGCGCACTGATGCCCTCGACCGCCCATTTGCTCTCGCTCAGGATCTTGCGGTCGAGCTTGTGTCGTGCCGCGTCCTCCACCGCCCAGACCCTGTCGCGCCATTCCTCGAAACCCGCGAAGCCACCTTCGCGCCGACGCACGACGCCCCTGTCGATCCAGATTGTCGCGCGCGTGAGCGCACGAAGGAAGGCGCGGTCGTGGCTGATCACGACGAAGGCCCGTCCGGTTTCAGCCAGATGCGCCTCAAGCCAGGCAATCGATTCGATGTCCAGGTGGTTCGTTGGCTCGTCGAGCAGCAGGAGTTCAGGCGCCTGCGCGATGAGCCTTGCCAGCCCGGCTTTCCGCCGCGCGCCGCCGGAGGCGGCTTCGACGGGCGTATCGACGTCGAACTTCAGCCCGTCAGCTGCCGCATCGACGCGCCAATGTTCCGAGGCCTCGATCCCTCGGGTCGCCAGGTCGCCGAGCGTCGCGCACCCCCGCATGTCGGGCTCCTGCTCCATGTAGCCAACGCTGTCTCCGAACGATAGTGCCCGTTCGCCGCCGTCAACATCGACCAGTCCGGCCATGACCTTGAGCAAGGTGGACTTTCCGGAGCCGTTCCGCCCGACCAATGCCAGGCGGTCTCCCGGCTGGATGATCAGCGACAGGTCTTCAAAGAGAGGGTTGCCGCCAAACGTCAGCGCAATGCCGGTCAGTTGCAGAAGCGGTGCACGTGCCATGGCGGCGGGCTATGCGGGACTCCGAAACAGGTCAAGCGTGACGGTCCGGCAAAGCCGCAGCCGCGCGCAGCAGACGCGCTCGCCCCGGTGGAATGGAGTCCACCTCCAGCCCGGTGAAGACGTGAAGCGTGTTCAGGTCCCGGTCGATGACCGCATGATCGCTGACCCAACCACCCATGGACAGGTAGCTTCTGAGCAGGGGCGGCATCGTGCGCAGCGCCCGGCGCCGGTCCGGCTTTTGCCGAAGCCGCTGCGCGAACCTGAACACGTTCGGCGCCTTGATCCTGGGAAGCCAGCGTTGCGGCGCAAGATGCCTTTCATTCAGCATGGCAAATGCATCGCTGTAGATCCCCGCATCGGTTCCGTGAAACGACGAACAGCCGAAGAGCAGCTTGATCCCTTCGCGGTCAACAAACGCGGCCAGGGCGCTCCATGCCGCGCGCAGGATGCCGGGATCGCGTTCGTTCGGCGCGACGCAGAACCGGCCCATCTCGACCATCGGTCGCCGGTACCGCGACAATCCCTTCAGCCCGTAGTGCTGAGCCGAATAGCTCTTGCCGATTTCGGCCCCGCAGCCGAGCCGCAGCAACCGAAACGTGGCAACGACCCGGTCGCTGCCAACCTCCGCGACAAGAACCTGCTGGCAAATGTCGTCAAACGAATCCGCGTCAAGCCCGTCAGGACGGTCCATGGCATCCCTGCACGCAATGAAGGCCCAATACCGAAGCCGCTGTGCAGCCTCGATGTCCTCGGGCGCAGCCGCGAATCGGGCCCTGTACGTTGCGCGCACCGTATTGTCCCCTTGGTGAATCCGGTCCGCCGACTTAAGTTTCGCATGGGCCATGGTGCCCCGCAACTGTGACAGTAGCACGACAAAGGGGAATCCAAGTGGAGAAGATCGTCAAGACAGATGAAGAGTGGCGCAACCAATTGGCCGGGCTGGCCTTCGACGTTCTCAGAAAACACCGAACCGAACGCGCCTTCACGCATGACAATTTCCCGAAGGAACCGGGCGTCTTCTCGTGCAAAGGTTGCGGATCACGCCTTTTTGACCAAGCCCACAAGTTTGACAGCGGCACTGGATGGCCGTCCTTCTACCAGCCGATTGACGACGACATGATTGGCGAGAGCGAGGATCGCAGTTTCTTCATGCGAAGGACCGAGGTGCACTGCTCACGTTGCGACGGGCATCTGGGACACGTGTTCCCCGACGGTCCGAAGCCGACAGGTCTTCGTTACTGCATCAATGGCGTTGCGCTCAACTTCCAACCCGAAACGGCAGGCAAGCCTGAGTCTGAATCAACATCCACTTGACGAAAGGCAATGGCACAACTTGGCAGCGATCGGCTCTTGCTGGATTTCTTGGCGAGCGCCTCGGGCCCGCACTGGATGAAATCTGGGGCCGGCATTTCGGAAAGACCTAGTTCTCGTCGAATAGCGCACTCGCATCGAAATTGCCGAAGTTCGAGAAGAGCTGACGCAAGAAGCTGATTCCCTGCGTGTTCGAATCCGTGACCCGGCGCTCGAGTGCAACGACACGACCATCCTTCAGCCCGAAGCGTTCAACATTCTCGACAACACCGTTGTCGGCAAACGAAACCGCCAGAACTTCGCGGTTTGACTCGACAGGTGCGTACCAGAGACGGCGTTCGTAGTCAGATCTGACATAATACCAGCCACTGTCGTCGATAATCCCTTCCACGCCAGGGCGACCAAGGATGCGGGCGGCCGTCACCTTCGTGTCGATTCCGACCTGGACTTCCTCGACGAGTTCGGCCTCCGGAACATAGCCATGACTGTCTTCCAGGCTTGAACAGGCAGGCACAAGCAAAATGGCGAGAAGCAGGGCTCCTGCCCCCAAGAACGTCCCACGCGAATCCTTCATTGCGCCCACCTCTTGCTAAATCCGCGACCTCCGCCTAGTCGGCATATCCACAGAAGATCGCAGGTTCAAGGAATTGCTCGTGGCAACCGGTGCAGGCAGTCATATCATCAAGTGCCAGTCTGTCAGAGAGAGGATTTCGTTCTCGCTTGAGCCGGATGCAGACGCTCGGGCCGAACTCGCGCAGACGCTCGGCATCAAGGGCTTGCGAAAGCTGAAGCTCGAGGGTCATCTCTCGCCTGACGGAATCCAGGACCTGAAGCTCGACGCCAGGCTGGGCGCCACGGTCCAACAGGACTGCGTTGCCACGGGCAACCCAGTGACCACTCGCATCGACGAGCAGGTGACCCGTCTCTACGTGCATGACCTGCCGGTGCCAGAGGGTGACGAAGTCGAGATGCCTGCTGACGAAAACGCCGACCGCTTGCCGACCACCCTGGATCTCGAGGAAGTCCTGGCCGAAGCCCTCGCGCTGGCCCTTCCACCGTGGCCGAGGGCCAAGGGGGTCGATCCTGTCAGCGTCTCGGTTTCCGAGCCCGGAAAATCCCCGATGACAGATGAGGAGACCCGTCCGTTCGCAGTTCTGAAGTCGCTGCAGGAAAAGGCGCCCGGCGCCAGCAAGAACCGACGGTGAATTCGTTCTTGCCCTTGGATGAAATCGCGCTATGTTCCCGCCTCCGCACGAAGGACAATGGATTGGACAATAAGCGTGCCAGCGCGTAAGACCGCTTGGACCCTGAACGGGTCAGGCACTTCCAAACTGAACCGAGGATCTAGGAAATGGCCGTCCCGCAGAACAAGATTACTCCGTCTCGCCGCAACAAGCGCCGCGCCCATGACGCGCTGATCGCTTCGAATCCAGGCGAATGTCCCAACTGCGGCGAATTGAAACGCCCGCACCATGTCTGCGCCGCCTGCGGCCAATACGACGGTCGCGAAGTTGTTGCCCAGATCGAGGAATTCGACTTGGATGAGGACGCAGCCTGAACCCGACCTCCAATACCCTTGGGATGACGAATATCCCCGATCAATCCAGCGGCGCGAACAAGCGCATAACGATTTCCGTTGACGCCATGGGAGGCGACCGGGGACCGGCCGCCGTCGTTGCCGGCATCGCCAGGGCCGCACAAAAGAACCCCCACTTCGAATTCCTGCTCTTTGGCCCCGAACCAGAGCTGCGCAAACTGGTCCGCAGGCGAAGCAGGCTGGGCCAGAAACGAAAGTTGATGGACTGCTGCAAAATTCGTCACGTCGAAGAGGTCGTCAGCATGGAGGACAAGCCGAGCCAAGTGCTGCGCAATGGCAAGGGAACTTCCATGTGGGCGGCGGTAGAGGCCGTCAGGGGCGGCGAGGCCGATGCTGTGGTGTCCTGTGGAAACACTGGCGCGTTGATGTTGGTCTCCATGATCAGGCTGAAGAAGCTTCCCGGCGTTGACCGACCTGCAATCGCCTGCCTCTGGCCGTCAAGGAGTCCGGGCGGTTTCAACGTCTTGCTTGACGTCGGCGCCGACATACGGGCTGACGCCAGGAATCTTCTTCAATACGCGCTCATGGGCGCATCCTACGCGCGAAACGGCCTGGAACTGTCGCGGCCACGCATCGGCCTCATGAACGTCGGCACGGAAGAGAACAAGGGCCACACAGAGATTCGCGAGGCCCACGACCTGATCACGTCAGCTGCCGACGACGCAAATTTCGAATTTGTCGGCTTTGTCGAGGGCGGCGACATTCCGTCTGGCCGCGTCGACGTGATTGTGACGGACGGGTTTACCGGCAATATCGCGCTGAAAACCGGGGAAGGCACGGCATTGCTTATCCGCGAATTCCTGCGCGAAGCCTTTCGCGCCACACCGCTCTCAAGGATTGCAGCGCTGCTGGCGGTGACGTCGCTTCGCCGCCTTTCAAAGCGAATTGATCCCAGGCGCGTGAATGGTGGCGTGTTCCTTGGCCTCAACGGCACCGTTGTCAAGAGTCATGGGTCAGCCGACGCAGTCGGCGTTGCGTCCGCCATTGGGCTTGCATGTCGTCTGGCGGAAAGCCGGTTCAACGAACGCCTCGCGGCGCGGGTTGCATCCTTCAACCCCGGCGGGCAGGATGAATGTGGGGGAACCGCCGAAGCGGCTGGCAAAGAACGGGAACGATGACGACACGCGCGGTGGTGCAAGGCGTCGGGCACTATCTGCCCGAACGGGTGATTCCGAATTCCTGGTTCGAGAACAAGCTCGACACGTCGGATGAATGGATTAGGGCACGAACGGGAATCGAATCCCGCCACTTTGCCGCCGAAGGCGAAGCTGTCTCCGAGCTTGCAACCAAGGCCGCGTTATCGGCGCTAGCTTCGGCGGGCTGCGCAGCAGACGACATCGACGCAGTGATCGTTGCGACGTCGACACCGGACCTGACGTTTCCGTCGGCGGCAACGATAGTGCAGGGAAAACTCGGCATGACTCGAGGATTCGCCTTCGACGTGCAGGCCGTCTGTGCGGGATTTGTCTTCGGGCTGTCCCAAGCCAACGCGTTGATCGTCTCGGGCCAGGCTCGTCGCATTCTCGTGATCGGCGCAGAAACCTTCAGCAGCATTCTTGACTGGAGCGACCGCACGACCTGCGTGCTGTTCGGTGACGGTGCTGGGGCGGTCCTGCTTGAGGTCGCCGAGTGTGAGGGGTCTAACGCTGATCGCGGAATCCTTGCGACGGACCTTCATTCCGACGGGCGTTATCGCGACATTCTTTATGTTGACGGCGGCGTGTCGACGCAGGAGATCGGGCATCTGCGCATGCAAGGCCGGGAAGTGTTCCGGCACGCTGTGGAAAAGCTGGCACGGACGGCGCAAGCCTCGCTGGACAGTCTCAAGCTCACGGGTGCTGACGTGGACTGGCTGGTTCCGCACCAGGCGAACCTGAGAATCATCAAGTCAACCGCTCAGAAGCTCGGTCTCGGGCTGGAGCGGGTCGTGCTTACAGTGCAGGAACACGGAAACACTTCGGCGGCCTCGATTCCCCTCGCGCTGTCGGTCGGGGTCGAGCGCGGCCAGATCAAGCCCGGCGACCTGCTTCTTACCGAGGCGATCGGCGGCGGCTTGGCCTGGGGATCCGTCATTCTGCGCTGGTAGTCTGGACCAGTCCGCTTTTGGGGCGTCCCGTTATTGACTCGGCTACTCTCCCCGCCCATTCTGCCGCCACAAAACAAATTCGTACAGGGGGGAATTTATGGGCGAACAGACATTGACACGGATGGACCTCAGGGATGCCGTCTACCACGAAGTCGGTCTCAGCCGCAACGAATCTGCTCAGTTGGTTGAAAGCGTCATTGAACACATTTCGGACACGCTCGCCAGAGGTGAACAGGTGAAAGTCTCTTCCTTCGGGACATTCTCCATCCGGGAAAAGGGGCAACGTGTTGGCCGCAATCCCAAGACCGGCGAAGAGGTGCCGATCCATCCACGCAAAGTTCTTACATTTCGTCCCTCTCATCTGATGAAAGAGCGAGTAGCTGCCGGCAACAAGGCTTGATCCACGGTGCAAAAGTCCCGCGAGGCGTTCCGAACCATTTCTGAAGTAGCTGACTGGCTGGATGTGCCCGCACACGTCCTTCGCTTCTGGGAAACACGGTTTGCGCAAATCAAGCCGACAAAACGTGCCGGTGGACGCCGCTACTATCGTCCTGCCGACATGCTGGTCATTGGAGGGATAAAGACGCTTTTGCGTGACAAGGGCATGACGATTCGCGGGGTGCAGAAGCTGCTCCGGGAACAGGGAGTGAACCACGTCTCCTCCTTCTCGATTCCGCTAGATGCAGGACCGTCGGAACGGGAAGCCCAGGACCAAATCGAGTCCGTTGCAAAGGACGTGCGACAGATTCCCTCCCCCTCCGCACCCGACAAGACCGAAGAGGGCGTCGGACTCACCGAGACCGTTGCCGACATGACAAGGAACCTGCCCCAAGGGGATGCTGGTTCGGCAGAAGTCCGATCGGCGGATGCCGAAACGGCAACTGACAGGGAAGACTCCGACGAGCCGGCATCGGAAGCCACAGAACAGGCAGATGCAGGGTTGCAACGCGTACATGAAGCCGACCTCGAGAGCGATCCATCCGATGCCGCTGAATCCGATCCCGAGGACGATGCGGAGGAATTTGCTCGGGGGCCAGGCATTGCTGCACGCGTGATTCTGGCCGACCCGGCCAGGTTGAAGGCGCATCGCGGCGAGCTGTTGAAGGTTTCTGAACGACTAAGGGCACAGTCAATGCGCAGGTCCGGGAATACGTGACATGCTGCCGGATCAACTATTGCCACGGGTCCTCTTTTGCGACAGAAGGCCGAAAGTCGGGCTATGGCGCAGCTTGGTTAGCGCGTCCGTCTGGGGGACGGAAGGTCGCAGGTTCAAATCCTGCTAGCCCGACCATCACCTGAAAGTCCCGGGCAGCCGATGACGAGACCATCTTACCGGAAGAATTGCAAAGGCGGCAGGGTCAGTGCACTCCGTGACGCGGGACGTCGGGCCGCTCTTCGCGCCTGCCGACGCCATCGTGACGCCCCACACGTGAATTCGCCGGCCCTGCCGGAGTGCTGTCCGTGACCGGCGTTTTGCCTGACACCGAAATCCGGGTCATGATCGGGAACGGTTCGATAGACGCTGACGTGCAATTCGCGGACGCACAAGTACAGCCGGCGTCACTGGACCTTCGACTTGGGAAAGTGGCCTATCGTGTCCGCGCATCCTTCCTCGCAACCGGCGGTGCCGGCGTCGAGGATCGGCTGCAAAAGTTCGAAATGCATCGATTCGATCTCAGCGGCGGCTCGGTGCTCGAAAGGGGATGCGTCTATGTCGTGCCGTTGATGGAACGACTTGCCCTGCCCGAGACCGTTTCAGCGGTCGCGAATGCGAAGAGCTCAACTGGCAGGCTTGACCTTCTGACCCGGACCATCACGGACGGCGCGACCGAGTTTGACCGCATCCCGGCGGGTTATCATGGACCGCTCTACGCTGAGATCTGCCCGCGGTCATTCTCCGTCTTGGTCCGGCCAGGCATGCGGCTCAACCAGATTCGGTTCCGGGAAGGACACGTCGCTCTAGATGACGTCGCCCTTGCCGCACTCCACGATGAAGTCGGCCTGGTCTCCGGCAAGGCAATGATCTCCGAAGGTCTTGGATTCTCGGTCGACTTGCATCCAACTGATGGAACGCTCGTTGGCTACCGCGCAAAGCCGCATGGCGGGGTGATCGACCTCGACAATGTCGCTGGATACGAGCCCGACGAATTCTGGGAAGAAATCCACACCGGCGAAGGGAGGATCATCCTGGATCCCGGAGCATTCTACATCCTGGTGAGCCGCGAGGCGGTGACCATTCCACCGACTCACGCTGCGGAAATGGCGCCTTACTTAGCCATGGCCGGAGAGTTTCGCGTCCACTATGCGGGTTTCTTCGACCCGGGATTCGGCTGGGCCGAGGCGGGCGGCGCAGGCTCCCGAGGGGTATTGGAAGTGCGCTGCCACGAGGCACCGTTTGTTCTTGAGCATGGCCAGATTGTCGGGCGCCTTGTGTACGAAAGGATGTCGGAACGGCCTGCAGCGCTGTATGGAAGCGCGATTTCGTCGAACTACCAAGGTCAAGGGCTCAAGCTCTCGAAGCAGTTCCGGATGGGATGAACAAGCCGCCCAATCTCGGAACCTGCCAGAATTTCAAAGTCTGAAGGCATGTGACCAAGAAACTGATCGCAATTGACCGACAATCTGGCAAGACTTGTCCAACTTACACCGCGCATGGCGAATCCCGCCGCACCTAGCGCCTGCGAGGCGCGCCTCCGGCATCCCTCAACCAGTGCCACTGAGGTTCGGCCACTGTTCCGTGGCCGCGGCCCGTGCCATGTGCGAGCCCCAGTGACCAGTCGCCCTCTTCGCCGGCCTCCGGAAGGCCGGGGAAGGCCTCCGGGCCGACCTGGGCATAAACGCTCCTGGAGAACGCGCCGCCGAGGCAGCCGCCGACCGTCGCCGACCAGTTCCGCCGCGTTTCCAGCCCCCGGACACCCACGAGACACTCAGGCCCACGCCCCAGCTTTCGGACGCCCCATCCTCGTGCAGCGCCAGCGTCAAACCCTCGAAGGACATCGAGAGGTCGCGCGCGGGATCGGACAGGCCGAGCCCACCGCCGACCTCCAGCGCGTGGCCGTTCTCGGCGTCGCCCTCGTCATGGCGCAGCTCGATCTCGAGGCTCGGGCGCAGCGCGACGTCCGAGCCCGGAAGGACCGCTGCGGTCGACGGAGACGGCCCCGATCTCCACCCGCCATCGCGAGGTGGACACGGGACGGTGCAAGTATTAGTGTGGCCGGATGCTCAGGATCCTCGCCCATGTCGCAGCGATCGTCGCACTTTGGCTCGTGTTTTCGTTCGCGCTGTTCCTCGGGCTCCAGGTGGATACTCTCTATGGCAACATTGGGATCGGTTTGACGGTCGTGCTCGCGGCGGCCTACGTCTACTTCGGGTGGCTTCGGTAAGGCGCTTCTTGGCGTTGCCGCCGACTTGCCGCCGCGGCGCGCACTCCGGTCTCTTCCTCAGGCGCGGTCGACGAGCAGCACGGTGACCCCCGCAATGCCAGCATCCTTCAGGGCTGCACCGCTCGACCTCCACTCGTCGACGTGCTTGAGAAAGGCCCAAGTGCGGGTGCAGGAAACCATGGGTCCCAGGACGAAACTTGAGACATTGTCCTGTCTCAGTTGAGTCACCGTCACCGAGACAAGTCCCTTGATCGGCTTCCTGCAAGTCTGTTGAGGGACACCGATCCCAGACCCTCGGACAGTGCGAGCGGAATCGACCGAATTCCCGTCAGAATATGCGTAGACTCTCATTGGTCTCCCAGCAGTGCATCCGCGCCGCATCCATGCCGACTTTGTCACCGCAGCGGTCGGGGTGCTCCGGAAACAACAGGCCGAAGCCGTTGAATTTTGGATCGCCATAAATTTTGGATTTTCAGTTGCCGCCAACACACACCTGGAGTGCTGAACGAATCCACTGCCCGGAATCCACAGCCCCACCAGACACGGGCCTGCTCCTTCGGTCCGGCTGACGTGGCTTTATCCGCTTGTGAAGTGCTCCTGTGCACCGGCATTACTCGCGGCTGATGCTCGACGGAGGAAGTTTGCGATGTTAGACGATGTCGCGTAGGATCGTCTGTTTCGTGCTGGAATCGATCTTGCTGCTACTGGCGCCTTGGTTGACGCACACACTCTGCCGTCGCGCAACATGTATAATGGAGGCTGAATTCGCATGAGACAGGACTTTCCTTGGCGGCGGCAGGCCGTCACCGTGGCCGTCCTCATGATGTTGGCTTTCAGTGCGGCGGATGCACGGGCTGCCGACAGTAGTGACAACGGGAATTACGCTGGACTGTTCGTCGGCACCGGAAAGGTGGCAAACAAGATCGTTGATGTCGATGGATTTGCCGATTGGGGCAATCCGGGATCAACCAACAAGTTCAACAGTCCGGCCGCAGCTGTCGGTGTGCTGGCAGGCCGCCGCTTCGACATGGGTCGCACAGGGCTGCGGATCGAGATCGACGCTTTGGCCGGCAGAATGTCTGCGGATACGGACCAGCTGGATCCGACATGTGGCGACGAAACCGCATCGGCGCGCATTCGTTGGATGGCCACGGCGCGAATGGGCCTCGACATGGATGTCGGGGACACCCGGGTGTTTCTCGCCGGCGGACCTGCGCTGGCACGGATCGTCAATTCCGTTACAGACATAGATTATGCGGGGCCAGGTTGCCTTGAGGGAAACCTGCTCATTGACGGCGACGACTCGTTCCGAAGTGACAAAACCCGGGTCGGATGGGCGCTTGGGGCGGGTCTGGAGATCCCGCTCTCCTCCGGGTGGACAGTGCGGCTCGACGGTACGCGCTTCGACTTCGGGCAGGAGAACTATCAGGTGAACACGTCCGGCAACAATCGCTGTGGTCGGGGCGGTGAGTTCAGGCCCTGCACCTATTCCCTCGACAACCGGGGCGGCATGGCGCGCCTGATGATATTCTACCGGTTCGGCCAGTAAGCGCGAACGCGATGCCCTGCCCAGTCGTCGCCAAGGAAAGGTTCGGGCAGCGCATCTCGGCGCGGCACGGTGCCAAACGTCCTGTAGTCCATTTGGACCGATACCCACGCTGAAGTGAAGCGAGTTTGCTAGGATCGACCGGCGGCAATCCAGCCCCAAGGATGCGTTGCAGCGGAATTTCCGGAACTGCACCGCATTGCGGAGCGACCCGGATCCAGACAAAGAAAATCATGATTCTGAATGTCCGATTTCAGTTCGCCCGTACAGTTGCGATGGAGACGTCATTCCATCGCTTCCAACGCAGGGCAGACTTTAGGGAAGAGGTCTGCCAGACTTTCTGACCCTTCATGGCAGGCCTCACTTTCGATTGCCGAGCAACTGCGACCCGTTCTGAAATCTCTGCCAATCTTCAATGCCGATGCTGGACGCTATCCGTCCCCGAGTCTCTGGATTGAGCCTGACGGATTGTCCGCAATCGTTGCACCCCGCAAGAATGGATTTCATGAGCAGGAGCATGTGTGCTACGCTCGTCCAAGGTGCGCAGTGGGCGATTCCCTTCAACCCTGAACGTACAGTCGAACATGTGGGAAGCCCGAGCGCACCAACTGTCGAGATCGTTCAGACTTGCCCACCGGGGCATCGGCAAGCGAGCATGATCTGTCTCACGCGTCCCTCGCGTCCACCTCTTCGTCCTCGGCGAACATTTTTTCCTGGTAGTCAGTCTCCTCACCGCTCTCGTCGGACGCGGTACCGGGAGGAGGACGGCTATCCAGAAGGCCCGCCGACCGAAGCTCCTTCAGACCGGGAAGGTCCTTCGTGCTTTCGAGCCCAAAATGGTCCAGGAAGGTCTGGGTCACCACATAGGTCACCGGTCGCCCGGGAGTCATCCTCCGGCGCCCCAGCCTTATCCATTCGAGCTCGAAGAGCTGGTCAAGCGTTCCCCGGCTGACGCTCACGCCGCGAATTTCCTCGATCTCCGCCCGTGTCGCAGGCTGGTGATAGGCAATGATGGTCAAAGTCTCGATCGCGGCGCGACTCAGCCTGCGCGTCTCGACGGTCTCCTTCGTCATCAGGAATCCGAGATCAGGCGACGTCCGGATGGCCCAGCCATCACCTGTCTTTCGCACGTTCACGCCTCGCCCGTCGTAACGTGCCTTCAGCAATTCAAGTGCCTTGGCCGCATCGCTTCCATGGGGCATGCGGGCATTGAGGTCGACAACGGAAATCGGCTCTGCTGACGCGAAAAGAATGGCCTCGACCATCCGTTCCTGCTCATCCAGCGGGGGAGCTTCGAACAGGCTGTCAAGCGCCCCAAAGTCCTCGTCGGTGTCAACCACTCTGAACCACCTTGATCTGGATCGGTGCAAATATCTCGCTTTGCCGTATCCGAATTGCGCCGCCCTTCACGAGTTCCAGAGATGCGGCAAAATGCGATGCAGTGGCCGAACGACGCCGTTTTGGATCCATCTCCCAGCCTTGAGGCAAATAGGACATGAGATCGGTCCATTCGCCCGCATACCCGATCAGGCCCCGCATTCGCTCAAGCGCGTGCTCGAGCGTCATCACGTGTTCACGAATGAACGTGAACGGGCGAAACTCGTCTCGGGTGCGAACCCGGGCATAGCCCTGCATGAGATCAAGGAGAGACGCGGTGTAGCGAACGCGGCGCACGCGATTCACGTCTTCCGGAATGCCACGCACAAAGAAATCCCTGCCCTTCTGATCCCGTGCCATGAGCTTGGCCCCGTAGTCCCGCATTGCGGCCAGACGTTCGAGCTGGAACGCAAGATGCGCTGCCAGTTCCTCGCCGGATTGTCCCTCGTCATCCAGGTCTCGCGGCAAGAGCAATCGCGACTTCAGATAGGTCAGCCAGGCCGCCAGGACCAGATAGTCGGCCGCAAGCTCGATTCTGAGGGATTTTGCGCGATGGATGAACAGGAGGTACTGCTCTGCCAGCGCCAACACGCTGATCTTGCGAAGATCCACTTTCTGGTTCCGCGCAAGCTGGAGAAGCAGGTCGAGCGGCCCCTCGAATCCATCCACGTCGACGAACAGCGCATCGGGATCGACGCGAGCCTCGACCTCGACAAAATCGGCATCACCGTCCGGCATTCCTCTCCACCTCCTGTGTCAGTGCCGCAAACTCGGCTTCAAAATCGCAAATGTCAACATCTAGTGGGTTCTTTCGCCCGGAAAACGCAATATCTGCCAATCTTCGGGCCGATGACGACATTTCACCCACGGCTGCAGCAATCGCCGACATCTCCGAGAAGTCGCCGCTGCAATGGAGAACCAGATCACATCCGGCCTCATGAGCCGAAGCTGCGCGGGATTCGACCCTCCCCGACAATGCCCCCATCGAGATGTCGTCCGTCAGCAGCAGGCCCGAAAGCCCAATCTCTTCGCGCAGATACGTCACGCCGGCGTCGGAAAGCGATATTGGCCATTCAGGATCGATTTCCGGAATGACAACGTGTGCCGTCATCGTCATTGGCAGGTCCGCGAGTTCGCGAAATGGCAAGAAGTCCGTCTCAAGAAGTTCAGCAAGCGATGCGTCGATGCGAGGCAGGGCCTCGTGACTGTCGCGTGTCGCACGTCCGTGGCCGGGCGCATGCTTAAGGACAGGAAGGCAGCCCGCATCCGTCAGGCCGGTGGCTAGAGCACGCGCCATGACCGTTACCATGGAAGCCGTGGAGCCGAGACAACGATTCCTGAGGAAGGGATGAGTTTCGGACCTGGCAACATCCGCGCATGGGGCACAGTTCACGTCAATCCCGTGCTCGAGAAGCTCGGTGCCAATCAGGAATCCGCGCAGATACATTGCCCTTTCGGCCTCGGGCGACACGTCAACACTGCCGGCAAGCGCATCCACTTGATCAAGAGGAGGCATCCACTCGCGCCAATGGGGTGCTCGCATCCGCTGGACGCGACCGCCCTCCTGATCGATCAAGATCGGTGCATTTCGCCCGACGGATTCGCGAAGCGCTGCCGTCAGGCGGCGAAGCTGGTCTGGCGACTTGCAGTTCCGCTGAAACATGATGAACCCGAATGGCTGTGCCTCGGAGAAAAACCTGGCTTCCCGGGAACCAAGCTCAGGCCCGGAAGGTGCGAAGATATACGCGCCCTTTGGCACTTACTGCTGCACGACCGGAATGCAGTCTGCACCATCCGCCTGCAGTACAGAGCAAAAGCGCCGGGCATCGGCCAGATCGACAAAGCCCGCGGCCCGCAAACGGAAAAACGTGCGGTCACCTGACACCACTTCCTGAACGACCTGCTGCTTGCCGACCATGTAGTCGCCGAAGCGCGCAACGATCCTGTCCCACTCAGCTTGCGCAGCGGCCGCATCTCCGTGGGCGCCGAGTTGCACGAGCCTCGTGCCCGGGGGGATTGCCGAGAGTTGAACACCGCCAGTGCTTGGACTTGCAGCAGGTGCAGTCGAGGCTTGCAGGCCTTCCGGGCGACGAGGAGGCGGTCGGAATGTCGCCGGAATTACCCTCGCGCCGGTCGCGCCTGTCATCGTGGCCGTGGATGCTGCCAAGACATCTGCCAACGCTTCCTGAACGGCCCGGTCCGTTCCGGAACGCACCGTATCGTCCTGACCGACGACCGCCTGTTCCGTACCGAACCTTGGAGTCTCGCCTACCGTCACGACTGCCCCTTCAGCATCGATTGCGTTGCCGGACAGCGCCACGTCCGCTCCGGCATCAGCCGCCACCGGCAGCGCGCCCATCGCAAGATCCTCGTTTTCGTCCAGGGCGACAGGCTCGGACACCAGAACCACGTTGTTCACAGGAGCAACATCCGTTCGTTCCTCCGCGATCCGGTTGACTGTCAGGCCCCGATTTTCGCTTGCCAATCCGCCGGGGTCTTCGGGCAACACCCGCATCGGGCCCGAAAGCGCCTTTATCACCGGGACGCCTGTCACGTCCCTGACCCATAGCTGCCATGCCCAAGCCATCAATCCCGCAATCAGCAGGACCGAAAGGAGCGCCCCGGCCCAATTCATGACAGCCGCCAGGAATCCGACCTCGGCAGATTCCTCCTGATCTTCGAAATTGATTGCCGTCATTTCCGTGCCTCAATGCTGCCACCGGTTGTTCCAGCGGTCATCCTGCTCGTCTCGCGCACGGTCCGGGCACCTGTTGTATTCAGCGCATTTCCTCGACCGGCGTCACCCCCAAAATACCCAATCCATTGGAAATTACAATGCCCACGGCGCGTGGAAGCGCTATTTTCCTTGCTGTCGCCTTTGGATCCCCTTCGTGCAGGAATCGCAGTGCAGGCTTGGAATTGCCAAGGTTCCAAAGGGCATGGAACTCGGATGCGAGATCGTAGAGATAGAATGCTACCCGGTGCGGCTCATGGTTTCGGGCCGCGATCTCGACCAGCCTGGGCCATTCGGCAATCTTGCGTGCCAAGGCAAATTCAGCCTCGTCTTCAAGCTTGGCATCATCAGACCAGTCGAGATGCATCTCTTCGGCCTTGCGCATCACGGAGCGAACGCGTGCGTGAGCGTATTGCACATAGAAGACGGGATTGTCCTTGGACTGTTCGGTCACCTTGGCCAAGTCAAAATCCAGAGGCGCGTCATTCCTGCGGGTCAGCATAACCATCCGGGTCACGTCCGCACCCACGCGCTCAACCAAATCCTGCAGCGAAACGAACGCGCCAGCCCGTTTGGACATCCTCAAGGGCTTGCCGCTCTCCCAAATCCTGACCAGCTGCGTCAGCTTGATGTCCAAGGGCACGCGTCCATCCGAAAGCGCCGATACGGCTGCCGACATGCGCTTCACGTATCCGCCGTGGTCGGCACCGAAGACGTCGATCAACTCGTCGTAGTCGCGCAGGATCTTGTCCCAGTGATAAGCGATGTCCGGCGCAAAATACGTCCATGAACCGTCAGACTTCATGATCGGCCGGTCCACGTCGTCGCCGTGAGCCGTGGAACGGAATAGCGTCTGTTCTCGTGGCTCCCAGTCTTCGGGCTGCCTGCCCTTGGGCGGCTCAAGAGTGCCCTGATAGATGAGATCGCGCCTCCTCAACTCTTCGACTGCCGCCTCGATCCGACCCGTACCAAAGAGCGACCTCTCGCTGAAGAACACGTCCATCGTCACTCCGATGGCCGAAAGATCCTCCCGGATCAGCTTCATCATCTCTTGGGTCGCGAAATCCCTGACTTCTGACAGCCAAGCCCCCTCGCCCTTGCCGACATACGCGTCGCCCACGCTTTCCTTGAGCGATTCCGCCACCTGAACCAGGTATTCGCCCGGATACGCGTCCTCGTCGAACTCGACGTCCTGTCCATGCGCCTCAAGGTAACGGAGGTAGACCGACCGCGCCAACGTGTCGACCTGCGTGCCGCCGTCATTGACGTAGTATTCGCGCGTGACGTCGTAGCCCGTGAATTCCAGCAGCGATGCGAGCGCGTCGCCGAAGACCGCTCCCCGCAGGTTGCCAACATGCAGCGGTCCGGTCGGATTGGCGGACACGAACTCGACATTGATCTTAACGCCTGCTCCCATGCCGGAGTGACCGAATTGCGATCCTGCATCGATCGCTTCCGCCAGCACGTCATGCCAGATCACCGGCGCCAGCCGCAGATTTATGAAACCGGGGCCCGCAACTTCGGCGCGAACGATGTTCGGATCATTCATCAACCTCTCGGCCAGCACTTCGGCGAGACTCCGCGGGGGCATTCCGGCAAGCTTGGCAAGCACCATCGCGGCATTCGTTGCCATGTCGCCATGGGATGCGTCCCTTGGTGGCTCCACTGTAACATTGCCCCATGAGAGGTCGGCCGGCAGCACACCCTCCGCCACAAAGGCGTCAAGCGTTTCCAGAACCGATGCACGGATATCGCTGAAGATGTTCATGCGCGCGGTTTACCATTCAATTGGTTGCAGTCAAACTGAGGCGCGACCGAAACCTGGAACCGGGCTCAGCGCATTCGTTCCACGATGAATTTCTCGTGGCACTGAAGAGCGAACCGGTCCGTCATCCCGGCAATGTAGTCCGAGACGATCCGGGCAAGCTCGGTCCCGCCGTCAGCCTTCTCGACGTCCTCGTGCCAGCGGCGGGGCAGCCGTTCCGGGTGATCGAGAAAGTACGGAAAGAGGTCCCTGACCACGCCCGTGACCTCCTTGCGCATCTTGACCACTGACGGAGCACGGTACATCCGGTCAAACAGGAATTCGCGGACCACCTTCAGATCCTGATGAAGTGCATCCGAAAAGAGGATGATCTGGCATCCGGCATTTCGAATGTCGTCTGACGTTTGCGGCGCAAACCTGTCCAGGTTCTGCCTTGCAACATCAATCACGTCCTCGACCAGGACTCCAAAAAACCGGCGCAACGCCTCGTGGCGACGGCGATAGCGGTCGAGATCCGGGTACAGTTCGTCCACACGCTCGAAGCACCGGCACAGAATCGGCAACCCGGCCAGGTCATCGGTTGAAAACAGCTTCGCCCTCAATCCGTCATGCAGGTCATGGTGGTTGTAGGCGATGTCATCCGAAACCGCAGCCACTTGTGCCTCCGCGCTGGCAAAAGTGTCCGTTTCGAGATCGTGACGCTGCTGGTAGGCCGCAAGCGCCCAAGGCAGTTCACCGATCACCGGGCCGTTATGCTTCGCGATTCCTTCCAGCGTTTCCCAAGTGAGGTTCAGCCCGTCAAATTTGGCATAGTGACGTTCAAGATCTGTCACGATGCGCAACGCCTGCGCGTTGTGATCGAATCCGCCGTGAGGCGCCATCAAATCCGCAAGGGCATCCTCGCCTGTGTGGCCGAAAGGCGTGTGGCCAAGATCGTGCGCCAAGGCCACGGCTTCGGTCAGTTCCGTGTTGAACCCGAGCGCGTTTGAGATGGTGCGCGCCACCTGTGCGACTTCGATCGAATGTGTCAGTCTCGTCCGAAAGTAGTCGCCCTCATGTTCGATGAAGACCTGCGTCTTGTGCTTGAGCCGGCGGAATGCGCTGGAATGAATGATACGGTCGCGGTCGCGCTGATAGCATGACCGAAAGGCGCTTTGCTCCTCCGGAAACAAACGCCCGCGACTCCTGGTCGGATCCGATGCATAGGGCTCCAACATTTGCCTTCTCTTGTCCGGCTGTGCCGTGCCCCATATATTCAGCGATGACTTGAATGAAAACGCCGGAGTTCGGCATGGACATCGCAATCCCGCCTCAGGTCACGCACCGCGCCTTTGAGCGGCTGGCCGAAATCAATTCAGGAGTGAACGACCCCAAGGCGCTTCGCGTCGCGGTCGAGGGCGGCGGATGCTCGGGCTTCCAGTACAACATCGACCTCGACGAGCCGGCGGAGGGAGACCTTGTCCTCGAAGGCGAGGGTCAAAAGGTCGTCGTGGACGAGGTGTCGCTTCCGTTCCTGTCGAACGCCGTCATCGACTTCTCGGACGAGCTTATTGGCGCCCGATTCGTTGTCGAGAACCCCAACGCGACATCAAGCTGCGGCTGCGGCACGTCATTTTCGATCTGACCCATTCACGCGCCGCGGATTGACGTCGACCGTGCAATTCTCCCGTGCGGCACACTCATGTGCTTCGCGACCGCGTCAGCCACCGTCGATGGCACGTAGTGGCGCCTTTCCGGTCTGCTTGCCGAGAATGAGCGGATGGTCCAAAACTGGCACGGAGGGATCAAATGCGCATCGCGACATTTAACATCAACGGAATCAAGGCACGCTTCGACGGCCTTACGGACTGGCTCGACACCAGTGCGCCCGACGTAGCTCTTCTTCAGGAAATCAAGTCCCAGGACGAAGCCTTTCCCCGCGAACACTTCGAGGACCTTGGCTACGTTGTGGAGACCCACGGCCAGAAGGGCTTCAACGGCGTGGCAATCCTCTCAAAGCTCCCGCTCGAGGATGTTGTTCGCGGCCTTTCAGGCGACCCGAACGACGGGCAGGCACGCTGGATCGAGGCGACCGTGATTGACACGAAGCCGGTTCGCGTCTGCTGTCTCTATCTTCCAAACGGCAATCCGGCCCCGGGCGAGAAATACGACTACAAGCTCTCCTGGATGGAACGTCTGCAGCAAAGGGCCTTGGAATTGCTGGCTGCCGAGGAACCTGCGGTCATGGCCGGCGACTACAACGTGATCCCGCAGGACGAGGACGCGGCCCGGCCGGACGCATGGCGCGAAGATGCGCTTGCAAGGCCCGAAACCCGCGCCGCTTTTCGCAAAATCCTCAACCTAGGCTACACCGACGCCTTCCGCGCACGGCACCAAGATCCCGGTCACTACTCGTTCTGGGACTACCAGCGGAACGCCTTCGACCGGAACGACGGAATCCGGATCGATCACTTGCTGCTCACACCGCAGGCGGCGGACCTGATGAACGACTGCTGGATCGAGGTCGAGGTGCGCGGTCGCGAAAGACCCTCGGACCATACGCCAGTCTGGATTGAACTTGACGCCTGAGTCGGACCGGGGCACTCCATGGCGCCGGTCATGAACCTGTCGGCACCGCGTGGATGCAGCGCTCGATCTATTCCGCGGCGACTCTCTCGGCTCCAAGAAGACCCGCCAAGTAGCGTCCGGTATGGCTGTTCGGCGACTTGGCCACTTCCTCGGGCGTGCCCACTGCCACGATCTGCCCTCCGCCGTCACCGCCCTCCGGTCCGATGTCGATGATCCAGTCTGCGGTCTTGATGACGTCGAGATTGTGCTCGATGACAATCACGGAATTGCCTTGATCCACCAGTTCGTGAAGCACCTCGAGAAGTTTCCGCACATCGTCGAAATGCAAACCGGTGGTTGGCTCGTCGAGAATGTAGAGCGTGCGTCCCGTCGCGCGTCGCGACAGTTCCTTGGAGAGCTTGACACGCTGCGCCTCGCCGCCTGACAACGTCGTGGCCTGCTGGCCGACCTTTATGTAGCCAAGCCCGACCCGCATCAGCGCATCCATCTTCTCCCGGATCGAGGGCACCGCCTTGAAGAACTGCTGCGAGTCCTCGACCGTCATGTCGAGAACATCGGCAATCGACTTGCCCTTGAACTTGATTTCCAGCGTTTCGCGATTGTACCTCGCGCCCTTGCAGGTTTCGCAGGTCACGTACACGTCCGGCAGGAAGTGCATCTCGATCTTGATGACACCGTCGCCCTGGCACGCTTCGCAACGTCCACCCTTCACGTTGAAGCTGAAGCGCCCGGGCTTGTATCCCCGAGCACGGGATTCCGGGAGACCAGTGAACCAGTCTCGGATCGGCGTGAATGCTCCGGTGTAGGTGGCCGGATTTGAACGGGGGGTTCGACCGATCGGCCGCTGGTCGATGTCGATCACCTTGTCGAGGTATTCGAGCCCCTTGATGCCTTCGCAGGGCGCTGGGGTCTGACGTGCAGCGTTGAGACGCATCGAGGCGGTCTTGAAGAGCGTTTCGATGGTGAGAGTCGACTTGCCGCCACCGGACACGCCGGTCACGCAAATGAACTTGCCAAGCGGAAATTCCGCAGTGACCTCCTTCAGGTTGTTGCCGGTCGCCCCTACGACACTGACCGACTTGCCCTTGCCGGGTCGCCGCGAAATCGGCACGCCGATGGCACGCCGGCCAGCCAGATAGTCGCCCGTGATGCTTTGCTTGTGGGCGGCGATCTTCGCCGGAGCGCCTTCGGCGACAACCTGCCCGCCATGCACCCCCGCACCCGGCCCGATGTCGAAGACATGATCGGCTGACCGAATGGCCTCTTCGTCATGTTCCACCACGATGACAGTGTTGCCCTGGTCGCGAAGGTTCTTCAATGTCTGCAGGAGGCGCCCGTTGTCTCGCTGGTGCAGCCCGATGGAAGGTTCGTCGAGAACATAGAGAACACCGGTCAGTCCGGAACCGATCTGGCTTGCAAGCCTGATCCTTTGCGACTCGCCACCGGAAAGCGTGCCCGCATTCCGGCTAAGCGTGAGATATTCGAGTCCCACATTGTTCAGGAAGCCAAGCCGCTCGCGGATCTCCTTGAGCACCGCGTGCGCAATTTCGTTCTTCTGCTTGGTGAGATGCTTTGGCGCGCCATCCACCCATTTGAGCGCTTCGTGAATCGACATCTGCACGACTTCGCCGGCATGAAGCCCGCCGATCTTCACTGCAAGCGCTTCCGGCCTCAGCCGATGACCCTCGCAGGTCCCGCAGGGACGATTGTTCTGATAGCGTTCAAACTCTTCGCGGATCCAGTTTGAATCGGTTTCGCGATAGCGACGCTCCATATTTGGAATTACGCCTTCGAACGGCCGCTTCACCTGGTAAATTCGCCCGTTTTCGTCGTAGCGGAACAGAATCTGCTCCTCGCCGGAGCCGTAGAGGAAGACGCGCTGGACCTTGGATGGCAGATCCATCCACTTTGTGCTGGCGTCGAACTTGTAGTGCCTCGCGAGGGCCTCGATGGTCTGCTTGAAATACGGGCTCTTACCCTTCCTCCACGGGGCAAGCGCACCGTCATAGACCTTCAGGTTCCCGTCCGGAACCACAAGGCGCTCGTCGAAGAACAGTTCGACACCCAGGCCGTCGCAATCAGGACAGGCCCCGAAAGGCGCGTTGAACGAGAACAGCCGGGGCTCGATTTCGGGGATCGTGAATCCGGACACCGGGCAGGCGAAATTCTCGGAAAAAGTGATTCTCTCTGGATCGCCGTTCCTTGGAGCTGTTTCCAGAACCGCGATTCCATCGGCGAGATCAAGCGCTGTCCGAAAACTGTCGGCCAGCCGAGTCTCGATGCCCACCTTGATCACTATGCGGTCGACCACCACGTCGATGTCGTGGCGGAACTTCTTGTCAAGCGCAGGCGGTTCCTCAAGCTCGAAGAACTGGCCGTCCACCTTGACGCGCTGGAACCCCTGCTTGCGAAGCTCAAGGAACTCCTTGCGGTACTCGCCCTTCCTGTCACGAACTATGGGAGCCAGAAGAAAGGCCCGGGTTCCTTCCTCCATCGCCATGACGCGATCAACCATGTCCTGCACCTGCTGCGCCTCGATCGGCAAGCCGGTTTCCGGCGAGTAGGGCGTACCTGCACGGGCGAACAGGAGGCGCAGGTAGTCGTAGATTTCCGTGACCGTCCCAACGGTCGAGCGCGGGTTCTTGGAGGTAGTCTTCTGTTCTATCGAGATCGCGGGCGACAGCCCGCTGATATGATCCACGTCAGGCTTTTCCATCATGTTGAGGAACTGCCGCGCATAGGCCGAAAGCGACTCGACGTAGCGACGCTGGCCCTCTGCGTAGATCGTGTCAAAGGCAAGTGACGACTTGCCGGATCCCGAAAGGCCCGTGATGACCACTAGGCTGTTGCGTGGAATATCGACGTCGATGTTCTTGAGATTGTGCTCGCGGGCGCCTCGGACCTCGATGTTCTTCTGCTCGGCCATTCGCCTCCCCTCTGTCGCGCCCCACAGATAGGTCAACCCCGACGAACAGAAAAGGTGATTCTTGCCGGGGCACCGACGAAATCACCCTGCTTGGCAGCGCTGTGCCACCACGAATTCCTCGTGCCAATCAATGCCGGATGTCGTTCCATGCAACCTGAACTTCCTTGTTTGCCTGCAATCTGTGACGAAGGGTCCGCTTGCTGTGCGACTGAAATCTGGCGGGCGTCGCGTTCATGAATTCCTGGAGCAAGAACTGGATTCCGGATCACATGACCTCCAAGTCCTGTCCATTTCAAATTCTCACGCGCTTGCGATGGGTTCTGGACCGGCTCTGGACGGATCTCATGGTCGAAAGAACCTAACTGAATTCCAGGACACCGGGCCTCCGGTCACACGGCCAAACGGGGGGCGGTGGCGCGCGTCCGCCCAGCACATGCCTCAAGAAATGACGTGTTCCACATCGAGCCAGGAGTGGCATTGGGAATCACTTGAAGCGGGGGGTGTTGAAGCGTATCCTGATCTTCGACGCCGCATTGCTCACACCGTCAAATGATGGCACACTGGAGAGAATACACATATCCCGGTCGCCCCTCGCGATCATGGTGCTGAATACGACAGATCCTGCCGGTCAGGACTACCAGAAAACGAGGAGAAAAGACATTGCTGACCCTCGCTGAAGAAATCGTTCTTCTCATGCTCGAAGATGAGAGCGGAAAGTTTGTTCATGTTCCGGAGCATTCCGTCAGCTATGCGCTTTCCGGCGCAGTATTGATGGACCTCGCCTTTGAAGGCAAAATCGACACCGATCCAGAGAGACTTTTTGTCACGGACCCGGAACCCACCGGGGATGATCTGCTCGATTCGGCACTTCAGGACATCTGTGCCTCCGGGGAGCAGCATGATTCCCGCTACTGGGTTGAGTTCTTCAGCCGCAAGTCCGCTGACATCCGGAGAGCATCCCTTGACCGCCTGTGCGCCCACGGCATCCTGAGAGAAGAGGAGAACCTTTTTCTCTGGGTGTTCAGGTCCCGTCGATATCCCACGCGCGATGGTGCGGTCGAGCGCCGGGAGGTGAAGCTCCGCATAATGTCCCTGCTGTTCAGTGATGAAATTCCGGAGCCACGCGACATTGCAATCATAGGCTTGGCGGATGTGTGCAGGATATTCGAGCACTTGCTTGCACGTCCGGAACGCGAAAGGGTCCGCGACCGCATTAACCAGATACGGAAACTGGAATTGATTGCCGACACCGTGGTTACGGCCGTTCGGGAAATCGAGACGCGAATTGCTCAATCCATGACGATGCATCCGATGTAGCCATGCGAGCGGCCCCGACGTCCTGAATCTCCGCAATTTTGAATTGCTGGTTCATGGGTTCCGTGTGGGTCTCGACCGTCGCAGGATGGCTCAGTTCTGATCCATTTTTGCCGGAAACAGGGATTCAGCCGACTCTTGAACGCCGCCACATCTGAAGCCGACAAAGCTTCTCGACCTGGCAACAGCTTGTCGCCGCTGAACGGGCTTATTTCCTCACAAACGTGACGTCGGCATCAGAAAGGTGTCCCCAGACTGTCATTCGCACGAAGAACAGGATCGCTGCGTGGCCACATTGGAAGCCGCAAACGTTGAGGCAAACAACAACCGTTTGTGTGATTCACTGCCGAACACGTGCATCGGTCAACGGCTGCGTGGGCGCATGGAACGACGGGCTTGCTTCCCGTCGGCCAGCCCATTGCGTGCTACGCCCCACTGCACCAACCACAAGCACCGGGAGACGAAAATGCGCCCAAGTCAAATGTGGATGGCGCGATCGTAGGCGTCCAGCACGCTCTCGTGCATCATCTCGCTGAGCGTCGGATGCGGGAAGACGGTGCTCATGAGGTCTGCTTCCGTGGTCTCGAGTTGTCGGCCCACGACATATCCCTGAATGAGTTCGGTGACCTCTGCGCCAACCATGTGCGCGCCCAGCAACTCGCCGGTCTTCTCGTCGAACACCGTCTTGACCAGCCCCTCCTGCTCGCCAAGCGCAATCGCCTTGCCGTTGCCGATGAAGGGAAAGCTGCCGACCCTGACCTTGTATCCCAATTCCTTGGCCCTGGCCTCGGTGTGCCCGACGCTTGCGATTTGCGGATGACAGTAGGTGCAGCCCGCGATGCTCTCCGGCTTGACTGGATGCACCTTGTTCTTGCCTGCGATCAGTTCCGCAACCATGACCCCTTCGTGGCTGGCCTTGTGTGCAAGCCAAGGCGCGCCGGCGACGTCACCGATTGCATACAGCCCTTCGACGCCGGTCCTGCAGAATTCGTCGGTCACCACATGCGTTCGGTCGATCTTGACGCCAAGCGCTGCGAGCCCAAGGCCCTCCGTATTGCCCACAATGCCCACCGCGGAAATGACCGTGTCGAAATCGTGTTTCTCGATCTTGCCACCAATCTCGACATGGGCTGTCAGCTTGCTGCCCGCGCGATCGAGCTTGGTCACCGTCGCCCCGTCAAGGATCTTCATTCCCTGCTTTGTGAAGGCCTTCTTTGCAAATTCGCTGATCTCGGCGTCCTCGACCGGAAGTATGCGGTCCATGACCTCGACGACGGTCGTCTCGGCTCCAAGCGTGTTGTAGAAGCTGGCGAACTCGATGCCGATCGCGCCAGAGCCGATCACGAGCAGCTTCTTCGGCATGTGCGGAGGCATGAGCGCGTGCTTGTAGGTCCAGATTCGGTCCCCATCGGCTTCAAGACCAGGCAACTCTCGGGCACGTGCTCCGGTGGCAATGATGATCGACTTGGCGGAGAGCCTTTCTTCTCCGGTGCCCGTCTTGACCACGACCTTGCCGTGGGTGGGCAATGTCGCCTCTCCCATGACGACCTCGACCTTGTTCTTTTTCATCAGATGGCCGACGCCGCCATTGAGCTGCTTTGCAACACTGCGCGACCGCTCAACCACGGCATCAAGGTCATACTCGACGTCCTTGGCCTTCAGGCCAAATTCCTCGGCACGGTGCATCAGGTGGAACACCTCTGACGAACGCAACATCGCTTTCGTCGGAATGCATCCCCAGTTCAGGCAGATGCCCCCCATGTGCTCACGTTCAATGATCGCCGCCCTGAGGCCCAGTTGACTGGCTCGAATCGCGGAAACATACCCCCCAGGTCCCGCGCCGATCACAATGACATCAAATGCCTTTTCGGCCATGCCCTCTCTCCAGCGAATAAATTGTTTGACGTTAAACAATCTGCCACAGCCTGAGCAGAGAGTCACCCTCGGGCCATTGAAAACTGGGAATGCCTGCCATGCGAATCTGCGCCAGCTGCCAACTGCCTGCGCACGATTCCAGAAGTTGGATTGAAGGCTGCGAGCACGGCTGCATCGAGCAGAGACTCAGGTCGAACGAAAATTCAGAGCAAATTGCAAGAGTGAATTCGGGGGCAGCATTGTTATGAAAGGTCGAACGACATGTGGCGATTTCTGTCGAAGGAGAGTCGATTGCCGCGTTTCATTCGCCCGCCTCGCCGCGAGACGTGGCTTATTCGCTTGGCAAGCGGATCCTGCCAACGCGTTCAGGCTGCCTTCATCTCTTCGACGACGGTCTTGTAGCCACCGGAATCAAGATAGTCTTGCTCGGCCGCGTTGCTTTCCCGCGAAAGCGCTTCGTTGCGCGTCGGGAACCTGCCGAAGCGACGGATCACCTCGCGATGCGCACGCGCGTGCGGCAAATACCGATGGCCCGTATCCGGCATCCGCGACATCATCAGGCGCACCGCGCGGTCTTGATCCTCAAGACATTCCGAGTGCACAAGCGGCATGTAGAAGAACTGTCGCTCGGGCTCATCGAACCGTGTGTCCCAGCATTTCGTTATCGCCATCTTTGCGGCCGCCTTGGCCAGCCTGTCAGACTCAAACGCCCTTGGACTGTCCCGAAACATGTTCCTCGGGAACTGGTCAGTCAGTATGATGTAAGCAAGGGTTCCTTCCGGGTAGGTGAGCCAAAGCGACAACCTGCCTTCACACACGTCCTCATGATCGCCTTCAAAACGGTTTCGGATTTTCTGGTCCAGATCCGCTCCGCCTTCATACCATCCGGACGGTCCGGTCTCGTTCAGCCAAAAAGCCAGGATTTCTTCGGGGATTGACATGAAACACCACCTTTGGTCGCTCCGTTTCCGCCCCCCAAGGACGACTCAGCGTCACATTCGCTTTACCCTCGATCAGGCATTGATCGCAACACAGTTATTGGATTCTCGGACGTTACCGAACTCTGCATGGCACTTTGGCCACATCCGGCTGGCGGTGTTGCAGTCTAATGCACCGCTATCGACGCCGCACGACGCACACGCCACTTACCCGCGTGAAGGCCTTCATCTTGCGGATCATTCTGTCGCCCACGGATTGACAATCTCAACGCCGGTATCCTTGAAGTCCTTCACATTTCGCGTCGCAACGGCAAGACCGCGCGAACGTGCGATTGCAGCAATCTGGAGATTCGCTGGCATGACGATGCGACCGATGGAGCGGCGATCGGCAGCGATGTACGCATATTCCCGGGCAGCGTCGCTGTCGAAAGGAAGGGGGCTTATATACTTGACTGAAATCTGCCGTCTCCATCCGACCGCGACTCCCCGTCAGGCTCCGATTTTTCCTCCGGCTCACGCGGCTGCAAAAGCGCACGGCCCACCATTTCAGGCGTAGCCCCGGCATAGCGCGGATTCAGGATTTCAGGTTCCTGTTTCGAGTCGCGTTCCGTCATACTTTCATCTCCAACTGTGCCTTTCGGAAGTTCCTCACGGTCTGCATTGTCGGGGGACAAGCCATCTTTGCGCCTTCGATGATTTCATAGGCGGTTAGGATTTGCACCCCGTCATATTCCTTCGGCGGCATGTCAAGTCGCTGCTGATATTTCACGACCTTGGCCTTGGTAGCCGCCTCTTCCATCTTGGCGGTTGGTTCCACGTCAAGGATAAGGACGCCAATTTGCGCGTTCTCGCTTTTCATCGTGCCGATCAGTTCCCGAACGTGCTCCGGCTTGCGCTGCTTTCCGGTCTTGACCGAAAAAATCACGCGACCCCATTTGTCCTTGCCGTCCTTGTCAACGCCAAGATGAATGTCCAAGTCGCCGTCAATCCCTGCATCGCCGGATTTCTTCGGGTTGGGCAGTCCGTTCAACTTCCTGATGAGCCAATCCTGCTTCTCGAAAGCGTTGAGGCGGTTGTATTCGGCCATCGTTTCGGGACTGCGTTCAAGAACGTCGTAGTGCGTCTTCGGATATTGCCCATGCTTGGCCATCCGGTCTTCGATTTCGTCAACGGCAGGTCCGCTGATGTCGATTCCGATCCACCGTCTGTTCGTCGCATGGGCAACTTCTATCGTCGTTCCGCATCCGCAGAACGGATCCAGAACCAAGTCGCCTTCGTCCGTTGTCGCCTTGGTTATCCGTTCAATCAACGCGTTCGGTTTCTTCGTCTGGTATTTTGCAGAGCCGCCTTCGTTGTAGATATCGACGATGACATCTTGCACGGGCATTCCCTTCGCCACTTCCAGGTAGCGACGGAAACGCGGAACGTCACCCCGCTTCGGCCAATGGACCAAATCCTGCTCGTCCAGGATATCCAGCCGTTCCTGAATGGTCATTTGCGACCAGCCGTCCGGCATCTCGAACCACGAAGGCAAGGAATGGTCGGGAGGCGGTTCCCAATGGCGACCGGAAGCGGTTGGATCGTGGCCGCGCCACAACTTGCCTGAATTTCCTGTGCGTGTGCCCGGCCCGGTCAGGTCAGGACGCGAATGCCGCCGCCCCTTGTCATCCCTGTGCTTGTAATTGTCGGCAACATACTGCTCGTCATAAGGTTGCAGCACCCGGTTCCACTTGTAGGATTTTGAACGCGTGTAATGCAGGATGGTATCGTGAACCGGCCCAAATCGCTTTGCCCGATTGTGTGCGCTTGTTCGTTTCCAGATGACTTCGCTACGGAAGTTCTGAAATCCGAAGATGCCGTCCATGATGATCTTGACGTAATGGCTTGCTGTCGGGTCGCAGTGCATGAAAACCGAACCGGTCGGCTTCAAGACTTTCTTGAGCAAGACCAGACGTTGCGTCATGTACATCAGATAGTTGAGCAACTTTCTTTCTTCGGAAGAACTCTGTTCAAGGATGTTGACCCAAACGAGAATGAATTCCTTGAAAGGTTGCGCGAGTTCCCATTTCTCAAGTTCGGAACGGAAATCAAGGACGAGCTGGCGCGTCCGGTCAGTAAAGTCCCACATATCATGGTAGGCTTTTTGCTGCGCAGTCACGCCGTCTTGCTGAAACAGTATCGAATAGGTGCGGTTGGAGTTGAACGGCGGGTCGAGATAGATCAAGTCAACCGTCACTCCCTCCTTGACCAGATCTTCGATGACAGTCTTGCAATCGCCCCTATAAAGGCGGTTACGCATTTACGAGGTCAAGTCCTGATACATGATCCGCTTGCCGACCATGCGCGTAACTACCGCTTCCATCTGCCTCATGGTGTCTGCCTCTCTGATGTTGTGGCGTCCTGCAAACTCGGCAACGTAACGGTCAAGATGCTTCGGGCTGATCTTGTGGTAAACGCCCTGATAGCCTCTCTTGAGCATTGCCCAAAACGACTCCATGCCGTTGGTATGGGCCATTTCCCGCACGTATTCTCCGACGCTGTGGTTGACGCTCTCGTGGTCCCTGTCCATGCCTTTGTAGGCTCTGGCCTCATCGGTGTAAACCTTGGCGTCCGGTGACGTGACGCCTTCCACGAAGCCCTGCAGGGTCGGCGCGTCGGTTGACTGGACCACCCTTGCGGCAACCTGATTGGTCTTGCGATCCTTCGCGCCGACAACCGCCGTCTTGCCTACAGGTCCGCGTCCGGTCAGTTCCTTCCGCTTGGACTTGGCCATGTTCTTGCGCTTCCCGCCCATGTAGGTCTCATCAACTTCAACCGGACCCTCGAACAGTGCCTTGGCTTCCCCGGCCCATGCCTCGCGGATGCGATGCAGCATGAACCAAGCCGTCTTTTGCGTCACCTTGATGTCCCGATGCAGTTTCATCGAAGACACGCCCTTGAGGTTCGTCATTTCGAGATAGATGGCGAAAACCCACTTGCGCAGGGGAATCTTGGAACGCTCAAGCGCGGTGCCGATCTTGACGGAAAACGCTTGCTGGCAGCCCGTGCAGTAGTAAGGCAGACCGGAAGTCTTCGCGGCCTTCTTGGTCTTCGTGCAGCCGCAGCGCGGGCAGTAGCGACCATCGGCCCAAACCAGTTTCTCGAACCACTTGACGGCGGATTTCTCTGTCGGAAACATCTCGCCCAATTCGATGATGCTGATGCCTTCGCGGTAGTGTTTTCCGGGTGCGGCTTGTGTCATGTTTCGCCCTTTTTTCCTTGACTGATTCGTGTTCTAGCACACTCCGTTATTTCAGTCAAGTATATAAGCCCCAAAGGAAGCACACGATCCTCGAACGCGTCGCGCAGCATTCTCTCGATATCCGCGACGAGCGATTCGCGGCGTCGGCCCGTCGGCAGGATCGCCGCGCCATATCGCAACTCCGCCTCACCGACGGCAGAGAAAAACACGGTCTCCAAGATCAGACCTGCAGCCCATGTCTCGACGGAGGGTTCCGGCGACTCGCGGATCAACTCGGACACCACGTTGGTGTCAAGCAACACGGTCATGGCTTACTGCCTGATCAGGCAAGGGACGGCGGCTCGCGTCCGGGTTCGCGTACGGGCAACTCCAGATCCACCCCGCTGTTTGGCCCGAAGTGCGAGCGGACGATGCTCACGAGGTTCCGTGAACTCGGTTTCCGTCTGACCGCATCCCCCAGAATTTGCCGTGCCTCCTCCTCCATGGACCGTCCGTGATCCGCCGCCCGCACCCGCAAGCGGGACTTTACATCGTCGTCGAGGTTGCGAATCGTAATGCTTGCCATGTCCTTTTACTCCAAACGACTCCCTGCAATCGGCTTTCGGTCGATTGCGGTGCAATCATACTGCCGAAGGCCAGGCACAAGGTCTATGAGACCGTCACTTGGAGACCGAACGGACTGGGCAACTTCGAGCTCCGGGGCCCGGACATCCCGGCACTGGCCTCAGTTCTTCACATGGATCGCTTGCTCTGGAATTGTCAGGTCTTTTGGCAACCGCACCCATTCAGGCAAGACCCTGTAAGTCTTCGTCCGCATCGGCCTCCGCTTCCGTGTTTTCGGCATAGATCTCCTGCGCCGCCTCAACGGCAACCGGTGTTGCCGTCGGCAGAACAGGCGCATAGCTCACCGTGCCAGACGCGTCTTCGCTCGCATATATCGATGGGCGCCGCGACATCCTTAAGGCCACGTATGCCATCAACACGAGCATAACGCCGGCCATGAACATCCAGAAACCGTCCGGCCCTACGGCCGCCATTGCCCACCCGACTATGATCGGGCCGACAATGGCACCCAGCCCGTTCACGAAAATCAATCCGCCTGACGCCGATGCCATGTCGTCCGGTTCGAGATAGTCGTTCGTGTATGCAATCAGGAGCGCATAGAGCGGATTCGAGACTCCGCCCACAATGAATCCTGCCACCAGCACAACTTCGAAGACGCCTCCCCAAAGGAATCCAATGCCGCCGCCGATGGAACCACCCACAGCAGCCACAAAGATCAGCACGCGGCGATCCATTCGGTCTGACAGCCATCCGAACGGATATTGCAGAACCATCCCGCCTACAAAGATCGCGGAGACAAATAGCGCGATCTGGGAAACAGTGAAGCCTGCCTCCGTTCCAAATATCGGTGCCATTCCGAATTGCGCCGAGAAGATCAGGCCAAGCAGGAACATGCCCACGATCCCGGTTGGGGAAACCTTGTAGAGTTGGGCAAGGTTCATCGCCTTCGTCGCCTCAAAGGCGGGCGTTGGCGTAGCGGCAAGCAGAATCGGAACAAACGCAAATGAGACCAGGACTGAAGGAATGACGAACAGTTCAAACCCTGCAGGATCCGCAACGTTCAGGAGCACTTGGCCGCTCACTATGCCTGACATCTGAACGATCATGTACAGAGACAGTGCCTTGCCGCGGCTCTCGTTTGGCGAAGCATTGTTCAGCCAGCTTTCGGCCGTGACATAAACGCCGGAGAACGAGAACCCTATGATCACACGCATCAGGACCCATGCCCATGGAAGGGTGATCGTCGGGTAGAGGATCAACACCGCGGAAATGAACGAGCCAAGGGCGGCAAAGACCCTGACATGGCCGACGCGGCGAATCATTGCGGGCGCCAGGCGCGAGCCAAAAAGAAATCCGACGAAGTAGGCCGAAGTGACGACGGCAAGCTCGGTGGTCGAGAACTCCTCGATCGCTCCGCGAATCCCGATGAGCGAGCCCTGGAGGCCGTTTCCGACCATCAAGAGGAACATGCCGAGCATGAGTGCCCAAACGCTGCCTATGACCCTTAGCATCGGCGTGCTCCGTTTTTTCTTTCGAATAGTCGCATTGGGGATGCGCCAAATGTTCATCTACGACGAGGGAATGTCGGAAACTCACCTTGCACGCGCCTGACTGCAGGGACACTCAGCAAGTTGAACATTGAGTCGAACTCGAGCGCTTCCTCAGTGCCGTCGCGGTTGCCGCCTGCGCGGCCGACTACCTCTTGCTCGTGGCGTTCTGCCCATTCCGCACAGCCAGCCACCAAACGGACTGCGTCCGCCGCCGTGTCCTGCTCTCCAGTTTCTCGCCGATTCCCTGAATTGGTTCAAAGTGTCCGTCAGAAGAGTTTTGGGGCCGCATCCAGCAATGCGGCACACCGCCGCACGCACCCAGCAAATCCTGCCGACGGGCGCACTTCAGGGCGGCCAGTCAGTCAATGGCACGTCAGACTGGCCAGACCCGCAGTGCAGGAAGAGCGGTTGCGTCGATGTCAAAAGACAAGGACTTTGTCCGGTGCAGCATTGCAATCATCAATGCCTGGGGAGAGACATGATGTCATTCCCGTGGACGAATCAAATTTCGTCGACCCCAACGGCATTTCGCGAAATCTACGGCGGAGAGCCTTTCTTGAACCGAACCAAGTCCAGATCGTGATTGAAGCGCAGACACCTTTACCGACATTGATCAAATCCCAAATTCGGACTGGGATTCTCCAGGCAACAAGTCCTCGGCCCGAACTTTCTACCCTTTGGTGGCAAGAAACTCACTCCTAGGGCAACAGCAGTGAAGCGTCGCCGTAAGAGAAGAACCGATACTCCTGCTCAATCGCGTGAGCGTAGACCTCACGAATTCGGTCCAAGCCCATGAAGGCTGAGACCAGCATGATCAGCGTGGACTGCGGCAAGTGGAAATTTGTCATGAGCGCATCGGAAATGCGGAACCGGTAACCCGGCGTGATGAAAATCTCCGTGGAACCCTGCCATGGCCTGATCTTCCCGTCCGCGTGAGCGGCGGATTCGAGCAACCGCAACGCCGTTGTTCCAACCGGGATGATTCGCCCGCCTGACTCCAAGGTCTTCATGATCTCCGCGGCCGCGGCTTCCGAGATGACGCCACGTTCGGCATGCATTCTGTGGTCGGATATGTCCTCCGTCTTGACGGGCAGGAACGTGCCTGCACCGACGTGAAGCGTGACAAAGCTGCGATCTATCCCGGCCCTGTCCAGCCTGGTCAAGAGCGCCTGGTCGAAGTGCAGCGAAGCGGTCGGTGCAGCGACCGCACCGCTCTCGCGCGCCCAGATGGCCTGATAGTCCTGTCGGTCAAGATCGTCCGCTGGGCGCCTGCTCTCGATATAGGGCGGCAGCGGCATGGCGCCCGCTTCGGCAAGCGCGGCATCGAATTCTGGTCCCTTGAGGTTGAAGTCAAGACAGGCGGTCGTTTCTCCCCTGCCCTCAACCACGGCTGAGAGATCGTTCGAGAATTCGATGGCTTCGCCCTCGCGCACCCTCTTCAGCGGCTTTAGCAGCGCTTCCCAGGTTCCATCGGCGCACGGCTCCAGCAAGGTCGCCTCAACCCTTGCCTGCGTCTCGCCATTCGCACCCGTGCGCCGCCGCGTGCCGGTCAGTCGTGCTGGAATCACGCGCGTGTCGTTCAGGACAAGACGATCACCCGGGCGCAGATGATCGGGCAGATCGATGGCATGAGCATCGATGCAATCCCTTTTCGTCGCAACCAGAAGCCGGGACGATGACCGTGGACGCACCGGTCGGGTCGCGATCAAACGCTCGGGCAGGTCAAAGTCGAATTCGGAAAGGCGCACGGAAATCTAGTTCTCCGCCGGCGGATTGGCTCGGAAAATTTCGCGGAACATCCCTGGCGTCAGAATCGACAGCGGATTGACCGAGACTTTCGGATCGTCCGTCGATCCGGCCACGCGATAGTTGAAGCCGAACAGCCCCTCTCCCCTGCGCGAGAAGATCGAGCCGATCGCGTTCAGGAAATAGACAGGCGAAATCACGCCCTCCACATCCAGTTCCTTGGTGTCCAACTGGTAGCTCCCGCTCGCGGAAAGCCCGAGCGACCCGCCGACAGCCGCTGCCTCGTGGATGCGTAACTGGCCCGGCGTCAGGCGAAAGCGTCCGTCGACGTTCGTGAACTTGATTCCGGGCCCATCGAGCTGATCCAGCAGTCCGACCACGCTGATCGCGTCAAGAAGTTCTGCCATTGCGGGCGCCCTCCTGAGTCGCAGGTCGCTGATCTGGAACTCCCCTTCATATGTCTTGCCACCCGCTCCGGGGATTGGAACCATGGCAAGGTCAAGCACCCCTTCCCTCGCATTCGGCGTTATGCCCATGTCCCGCAGGACCCCCGAGGCGTCGCCCGACTGTATGCGAATGGCTGTCCCGCCGTCCGTCGGCACGAGGCGTCCCGTAATCGCCGTGCGCCCGTTCACGCGGCTCTCGATTGCCCCTGAGAAACCGTTGGGCCGCCTTTCAACTTGGCCAACGAAAGGAGACAGCACAATGCTGTCTGACATGACCAGTCGGTCCAACGTGATGTCGATCAACGTATTCGCAGTTCCGCCGGATTCTCCGTTGCCGCCAAATTCGCTTTCTCGCAGGTCAAGCATGCCTCCTGTGATCACCGCAACCGCGCCGCCTGGACCAGCCGAGATCTCGGCGGAAACATCCACCCAGTCGCCGATCCTGATTTCATCGAATGCTGCACGCCCGAGACCTCCGTCGGAAAGTTCGAACGCACCGACAAGAGACAGGCCGTCCCCTGAGAAGGAAAGGCGTTCGATTTCCGGCTCGTCGCCCAACGTCGCCTCCGCTTCAAGCATGGCGACCGCATCCGCTGGCTTGCTCCATTCTACTTCGGGTAACGTGATCGCAATTCCTTTGAGATCGGACGCGAGATCCAGCCGGGCCGCACCGGTCGCCGGCAATGCAAGGTCGAATTGCGCAACGGCACTCCCGCTGATCGATGTCGGAGGCAAGGGCACGCCAAAAGCGGCCGCGGCTTCTTGCGAAAGGTTCACTGTCCCCTTGATGCGTCCCCCATCAGATGCACCGACCCCGAATGGCTGACGCCAGCTTGCGGTAAGAGGAACGTCATCTAGGGTCGCAGATCCCACAACGCCGATCCCGGACTCATTCGCTGCAAGCACCAGTTCCGGCGACGCGAAGACCCGGTTCTTCACCAGCGATTCCGAGTGCACGTTGCGGATCCGCGCATCAACTTGATACGTGACGTCGTCCTGCTGGAGACCGTCTATCAAGGGCAGACGCACGACCGCGCGCGCCTCGGCGTTGGCAATCGCGATGTCTGGAGGCTGGCTCGCCCTTTCCATGACTCTCAACGGACGGCTGTTCAGGGCGGTCAGGACAGCAGTCAAGGATCCCGTGACGTCAATCTCGATGACACCTTGCCCCGGTTTCGCGCGCAAGTCAGGGACCAGAAACATGGAACCGGCAAGATCAATCCTTTCGCCGGTTCCGACCGTCATTCCCCCTTGGTCCATCGCCAACACGAAGGCACTGTCGCGAATAGTGGCCAAGGCCCTTACGCCGTCGAGCATCGGCATCCCGGACAGGATCCTGGCGGCCCCGTCCTCGACTTCAAAGCTCAAGGAATACTCAGGCGCCATGCCTCCGGTCTTGTAACGAACTGCTGCCGAAGCATTGTGGAGCACTCCGCCCTTCACGTGGCCCGCTACCCAACTTCTGGTCTTGGGTGCTAACGCCTTTGGCCACATTTCCAGGACACGGCTTGCGTCGACCCTGTCTGTCGTTGCGTCGATCGTTGCAAACCAAAGACCGTTGCGGGCGCTGACACTGCCGTTTGCCTGAAGAGGAATGCCCTCGTTGTCGACGACGAGTTGGGCCAGTTCCACCGAGAACGGATCAAGCCTCAGCCGAACGTCCATCCTGACATCCTCGAGTGATAGCGGGGCTTGAAAGATGTCGCCGGAATAGGCAAGTCTCTCGATCCTGAACTGGCCAAGGAACGAGCGGGGCCAATTTCCGTCAAGATCACGCAGATAGACATGGCCAGTGGCCTGGACTTCGCCGCTCATGCCGGAAAATGACATCTCCGAGAGCAGGATTCTCTGCTGTTCGGAATCGAAAGTGAAATATGCGCGTGCGGAATCAAACTCCACTGGCGGAACGTCCTCGGTCGGACGAAGCGCACCCTGCGCAAGGTCCAGCGTCCCAGCGAGGGAAATCAACTCGCCGGTTGCTCCGAACTCCGTTCGTACGGCGCCCGAGATCGGTGCATCAAGCACTCCAAGCAGGGAAAGGACCGGAGACTGGAGCGCAATGTCGGCCGCCGGCATGTTCGTGATCTGGGCACCGAGCGAGACACGTCCGGTGTCACGGCTCCTCGAGACGGAGAGCTGCATCTGGGCAAGTTCGTCTGTGCCGCTGAAGACGTCCGAACTCGCTGAAACTGTCAGCACATCCTCGGACTGCCGGAGCACTGCCGAAGCGTTGGAGGCCTGCCAGATCCGTCCGCTTCGGGCGTCCTCAAGGGTCAGCACTATTCCGGTCGCCCGTACCTCCTCCAGAGACGACAGCGCCGAGCCACCCATGAGCCCGTCAATTTCTTCGAGAATTCCTGGCAGCGGTTCCGCCTCTGTTTCCCAGAACTCCTCCTGCGAACGATAGGAAATCCGCCCGTCACCGTCGCGTCGCACGGTGACCTGCGCGCCTTCCAGGAGCATGCGCGAAAGGGCAACCCTTCCGCGAAACAGGCTTTCGAGCGACAGGCTCACGCCAAGGCTGTTCAAGTGCGCGAGCGAATTGCCGTCACGCTGCGCCACAAGGACATCACGCATCAGGATCAACGGCGTTCCGTCGCGTTCGATGGAAAGACTCACGCTTCCCAAGGTAATCATGACGTCCCTGGAAAGGGTGTTCGCCCCGCCCTCGACCATGGCGCGCGCGAACTCTGGCAGCGGCAGCGACCGCCCTGACAGGAACAGCGCCAGACCAACAATTACAAGACCGGCAGCCGCAAGCGACAGCATGAGCCCGAGGCCTGCGCGCAGGCGTCGGCCCGTCCCGCCTGCCCTTGGGGTCTCGGGAGGCTCGCCGTTCTTGCCTGTCTCCGAAGTCTTCATGTTGGCAACCGCTCTGCATGATGTGCAGCAGAACCTAGCAGCATTTGCGTGGAGCCGGAAACATGCATGAGTCCGCCCCTACGGAGCAGCCCGCGCGGAACCTTGCTTTATCATAGGCTGTCCCGGGATCGTTCCGGCCAAGCTGTGCATTCCGGACATTGGTTCCGGAGCGCATTGCATTGCTCCAATCTGCGCCAATGTGTCTGGATGTTCGTGGCAGGCAATGTCCTATGCGTACGCCTCCTGTGGATCAATTGCGAAATTTCGGCAGATTTCCGCCCATTTGACCTGTCGTTGGTCCGGTTAGGTGACGGACTCCGAATGGACATGGCGCGGGACTTGACACAAGGCACGGCGCAAAGGCATGAATCCTTAGCACTTTTTTCCAAGAAAGGTACAGCCGCACGTGAATCTCTTGGGCATGAAAATTCGTTCAACGCTCGCACGCGCCTTTCCAGAGAAACGGCTATTCCTTCGCACTGACGGCGAAACAAGGCTCATTCGGCTTACTCCAATTGTCCAGATCGCCGGAATTTCAGGCGCCGCGTTGATCCTCTGCTGGACGATCGTGTCGTCCGCAATGGTAGTGATGCACGGTTTCGGGTCAGGCACTCTCTACGAGCAGGCGCTCCGGGACCAAGCCGTCTATGAGTCGCGCCTCAACAGGCTGGCGATCGAACGCAATGCCCGTGCGAGGGAGGCGGCTGACGCCTACGAGCGGCTTGCCGCGGCCTTGGAAGAGATATCGACCATTCAGTCCCGGCTTCTTCGTTCCGAAGATCGCCGCCGCGAACTGGAAACCGGCGTCGACGTGATCGCCAGCACGCTTCGCAAGTCCATGGAGGAGCGTGACGACGCACGGTTGCAAGCCGAAGCCTTGCTGGCAAGGATTGGCGAAAGTGCTGACGGGCTTGCTGCCGAAACTACGGAAGAGGAGCTTGCCGCAACGCTCGGATTCCTGACCACGACGTTGGCCAGCGTTGCCGAGGAGAGGGATGACATACGGAGAACCGCCGACGCGGCGGAGGCCCGGCTCGACGAGATCGCGTTCGAGAAGAGACTCGAGATCGAACGCAACGAACGGGTGTTTCGCCAGATCGAAGATGCCGTCGAGACATCGCTGGCACCGATCAAGGACATGTTCACTGCCGTCGGCCTGCCGACCGACAGCATTATCGAACAGGTGAGGCGGCGATATTCCGGCCAGGGCGGACTGCTGTCGCCGGTGGTTTTTTCGACATCCGGCGAAGTGAACGAGGATCCCCAGTTGCTCCGGGCCGGTGAAGTCATGGAACAGCTTCGCGAGGCCGAGCTATACCGAGTCGCGGTTCAGAGCATGCCCTTCGGCTATCCGATTCGAGGCGTTCATCGTTCGACCAGCGGATTCGGAATGCGTTGGGGCAGGATGCACCAGGGTCATGACTGGGCGGGGGCGTCCGGAACCCCGATCCTTGCAACCGGGGACGGCGTCGTGACCTTTGCGCGGAGGCATACGGGCTATGGCAAACTGGTCAAGATCAAGCACGACTTCGGCTTCGAAACCCGATACGCACATCTTTCGCGAATTAGGGTGAAAGAAGGGCAAAGAGTCTCGCGCGGGGAGAGAATCGGTGATATGGGGAACACTGGAAACTCGACGGGGACCCATCTGCACTACGAAATCCGCACACATGGGAAAGCGATCAACCCACTGATTTACATCAAGGCAGCGAGAGATGTTTTCTAAGACCAAGACAAGCGAACCAGACTCGAATCAAAAGTCCGGCGAGACCTTCAAGGCCAAGGCTGGAGAGGAAATGCCGACCGTTAGCGAAGTGCCCGCACGTACCCAGAAGGCCAAGCCGCCGCCCTCGGTGCTGGCATCCGACCTCAAGGTCATCGGCGACATCAGGACGTCCGGCGACATCAATATCGAAGGCGAGGTGGAGGGCAACATTCACGCTCACCTCCTCACCGTCGGAGAAAGCGCGACGATCAAGGGCGAATGCAACGGAGACGATGTGGTCGTCCACGGACGTGTCGTCGGCAAGGTACGAGGCCTCAAGGTGCGTCTCACATCCAACGCGCGCGTCGAGGGTGACATCATCCACAAGACGATTGCAATCGAATCGGGCGCACATTTTGACGGGTCGGTTCAGCGGCAGAAAGATCCGCCCAACGTCAAGCCTGTCAGCAACCCGCCCAAGGCTTCTGGATCGCCTCCGCCAAGTGCTCAGGCGCAGGCGACATCAATCAAGACCTGAACCGCACGCGATGAGATCAGGGGGCCGCGACTGCGGCGTCCTGGTCTTGGATACGCATTCTACGCCGGCAACATCGAGTGCTTGAAGTCCCGGCCGTGCTGCTAGGCACGTCCCGCTTTCGCGCGATCCGACCCGGAACTTGTCAATCGTGAACGGGACAAGCAATGTAGCGGAAGTGTTCGAAGAAAGGCATTTGGCATGCCGGATCAGGATTCGACGATCACCTGTCCAGCCGAAGAAGTCTTCCTTGCAGGAATCTGCAGGCCAATAAGATCCGTTTCAGGGGAAGTCGCGGAAGAGGTATTGAGCGATCTTTGCGAAGCCGGGGCCGACCAACCCGAGTTGATTGCGTTCCTGGCCAAGGAATCTCGGAACCGAGACCTTCTTCTTGCTTCGATCGCCCTTTCGCCACATCTTCGCGGCATCGCGACCACTCACCCGGAATGCGTCCTGCCGACCTTCGTTGAAGTGCCGGACGAGTTGCTCAATCGTCTTGTCGAGGACGCGAGGGAGGCGTGGCGAACCCACCCTTCCGAATCTGACCTCATGCAGCGCTTGCGCGAGCTCAAGCGCCAGCTTGCCTTCTCACTGGCGCTCTATGACATGAGGCGGATCCTCGAGACGCGAAGGGTTACTTCGTGGCTCAGCGCCTTCGCGCGCGCCGCCGCATCGTCGGCGGTCAATCATGTGCTGATGGCGGCACACAATTCCGGCAAGCTAGACCTTAACGACATGGAGGATCCGAGCAGGTCGTCGGGACTTGCCGTCATCGGCATGGGCAAGCTCGGTTCGGGCGAGTTGAACTATTCCTCCGACATCGATCTGGTCGTGATCTACGACCCTCAGGCAGGGATCGTGAGGGATCAGGGAGAGGCCACGCGCATCTTCTCCCGCATGATCCGCCGTCTCATCAAAATCCTCCAGGAACGCACCGGAGACGGGTACGTCTTCCGGACCGATCTCCGCCTGCGACCAGACCCCGGCTCCACCGCACTTGCCCTGCCCTACGAAATCGCGATGCGCTACTACGAGGACAGAGGCCAGACCTGGGAGCGGGCTGCATACATCAAGGCGGGCGTCGTGGCCGGCGACCTGCAGACCGGCAGCGCGTTTTGCAGGGAAATGACGCCATTCATCTTCCGCAAGTACCTCGATTACGTTGCCATAGCGGACATCCACTCGATCAAGCGGCAAATCCATGCGCACAAGGGATTTGGCGAAATCACCGTGCTTGGACACAACGTCAAGCTCGGGCGCGGCGGCATTCGGGAAATCGAGTTCTTTGCCCAGACCCAGCAACTGATTGCGGGCGGACGCATGCCAGCGCTTCGCACGCGTCCGACGGAGAGGACTCTCGCGGCGCTGGCCGAACAAGGATGGATCGACCAAAAGACGGAATTTCTGCTCCGGGACGCCTACTGGTTCCTGCGCGATGTCGAGCACCGGATCCAGATGCGCCGCGACGAGCAAACGCACTTGCTGCCGGACACCGAGGAAGAACTCGGCGAACTCGCGCTGATGATGGGATTTGAGAGCGCAGAGTCGTTTGCCAACACGTTCCGCACGACGCTGGAACTGGTCGAGGGCCACTATGACCGGCTCTTCGAGCAGGACAAGGAGCACCCGGTCGAGGAAGGCAGTTTCGTCTTCGCCGGCGACGACGACGATCCGGACACACTCGAGACGCTTGGCAGGATGGGGTTCCAGAGACCGTCGGAAGTGTCGTCGATCGTCCGTTCGTGGCAGTCCGGGCGCTATCGTGCGACCCGGACCGACGCGGCACGCCATCGCCTTCTCGACCTCATGCCCCGGCTTCTGCAGACATTCGCCGATACCGGGCAGCCTGACGAGACGCTCGTGAAGTTTGACACGTTTCTTTCGGGATTGCCTGCCGGAATTCAGCTGTTCTCCGTCCTCGGCAGCAATTCCGGCCTGATGTCGCTGCTGGTGAACATCCTCGGCGCGGCGCCTAAACTCGCCACTGTCATAAGCCGCAAGCCGAACATATTCGACGGTATGCTGGACCCTGCGCTGTTGTCAGAGCTTCCGGTCCGTCGTGTACTTTCGGATCGCCTTGACGCGTTCCTCAGCGGCGAATTCGCCCACGAGGAAATCCTCAACCGCCTGCGGATCTTCGCCGCCGAACAGAAATTCTTGATCGGCGTGCGGCTCCTGACTGCCGCCATCAGCGGCGAGCGCGCAGCCTGGGCCTTCACGGACATAGCCGATCTGACGATGCAGGCCGCACTTGCTGCGGTCACCAGGGAAATGGAGGTCGCGCACGGTCGCATCGCTGGCGGCAAGGTGACGATCCTCGGTCTCGGAAAGCTCGGCAGCCTGGAGATGACTGCGGATTCCGACGTCGACATCATCCTGCTCTACACCCACGACCCAGACTGCTTGGAATCCGATGGCGACAACCCGATCGACCCGGTTCGCTACTACACCCGGCTTACGCGACGATTGATAGCCGCCCTCTCCGCGCCAACCGCAGAGGGCGTGCTCTTCGAGGTTGACATGCGCCTTCGGCCCTCTGGCAACAAGGGCCCGGTGGCAACCAACATCAAGGCCTTCAGCAGATACCAGCGCGAGGAAGCATGGACCTGGGAACACATGGCGCTGACGCGCGCGCGCGTCGTTGCTGGCGACCAGACGCTTGCGCTAGACGTATGGGAAGTGCTTGACGACGTTCTTTTTGCCGTCCGCGACGTGAAGAAGTCCGCCAAGAGCATGGCAGAGATGCGGCAGCGGATTGCGGACGAGAAGCCTCCCGCAAACGTCTGGGACCTGAAGCTGATTCCGGGTGGCCTGATCGACATCGAGTTCATCGCGCAGTTCCTGCGTCTGCATGCCGGACACGTCCTGGACGATCTCCCGGCGCCGGGAGCCGAAACGCGGTCAACGCTTGAGGCGCTGGGGCCGGTGATGATCGGTGCAAACGAGACGGCGACGCTCGTCGATGCGTTGCATCTCTACACCCAGATCCAACAAGTCATCCGCCTTTGTCTCGAGGAACGGTTCGACCCGGAAACTGCACCCCGCGCGTTCCAGGAACTGATGCTCGGATGTGTCGACTTTCCGGATTTCGACACGCTCGTGGCTCATATGAAGGTCACTGCACAGGCGGTGAGGGACGTGTTCACGCGCACGATAGTGGAAGGGAAGCTACGCGTCGAAACGGATGGCTGACGCCCGATTCCGGGACGCACGGATGTTCGGAGACTCTGCTACCTCGTGATGATTTCCGGGCCCATGAACGTGTTAGGCAGGAAGGTGCTGAGCCAAGGCACGTAAGTGACCAGAATCAGGAATGCGACCAGCACGGCGAGGAACGGCAATGCGGCGCGCACCACCGCCATCATCGGCATGCCCGCAACGCCAGACGTCACGAAGAGATTCAAGCCTACGGGAGGCGTGATCATGCCGATTTCCATGTTGACCACCATGATGATGCCCAGATGGATCGGATCGATTCCAAGCTCGATCGCAATCGGGAACATCAATGGAGCAACGATCACGAGCAGACCAGATGGCTCCATGAACTGCCCGCCGATCAGCAAGATGACGTTCACGATGATCAGGAACGCAATTGGCCCGTAGCCAACTTCCAGCATGGCGGCGGCAATGCCCTGAGGAATCTGTTCGTCGGTCAGCACGTGCTTCAGGAGAAGCGCGTTCGCAATGACGAACAGGAGCGTGATCGTCAGTTTCCCTGCATCCAGAAGAGTGTGCCTGGTGTCTGGGTGAACGAATGCCGTGATCAAGGCCTGTGGCTTGCGATATAGCGAAAGGTTTGCTGCCTCAGGTGCCGTCGCGAGCGGACCCATGTCGCGATAAACAAAGCAGGCGACAACGAATGCGTATACCGCTGCCACTGCAGCGGCTTCGGTTGGCGTGAATACCCCGCCATAGATGCCGCCAAGAATGATGAGTATGAGGAAAAGGCCCCAGCCTGCCTCGCGCCCACTCTCGAAAATCTCCCGAAAGCCCTTCCAGTCGCCTCGTGGCAGGTTGCGGACCCTGGCTATCACGTAGATCGTAACCATCAGCATGAGGCCCGCGACTATTCCAGGAATGACGCCTGCAAGAAACATCCGTCCCACCGAGACCTCGACCGCCGCCGCGTATACGACCATGACAATTGATGGCGGAATGAGGATGCCAAGCGTGCCTGCATTGCAGATCACGCCTGCCGCGAATTCTTTCGAGTATCCAACTTGACGCATGCCAGCCACCACGATCGTGCCGATTGCGACAACGGTGGCAGGGGAAGAGCCGGAAAGCGCCGCAAAGAGCATGCAGGCGAAGACGCCAGCGATTGCCAGGCCGCCAGGCAGGTGCCCGACGCAAGCGACCGAGAACCGAATGATCCGGCGCGCAACGCCACCCGTCGTCATGAATGCCGACGCCAGAATGAAGAACGGAATCGCAAGCAACGTGAAGTGCCCCTCGAATGCCTCGAAGAGCGTACCTGCAACGGAGGCAAGCGAACTCTCCGAGTAGATCAGCAGGAACAGCGTCGAGGACAACCCGAGCGCAACCGCGATCGGGACGCCGAGCAGAAGGAACCCGATAACCATCGAGAACAGAAGGACGACCTCCACTAATCCCTCTCCCTCTCACCTGCCCGGACTTCCACCAACTCGTCGTCGACCTCGTGACTGACAACCAGCCGGTCGGTCGTTCCCTGCCAGATGCGCCACGCCGCCTGAAGGAATCGAAAGAGCAGGAGCACTGCGGATAAGGGCAGCACAACGTAAGGGATTGCCTTTGGCACTTTCTCGAAGGGAGGATCGCCGGGATACAGTAGCCAGCCCTCAACGAATCTCAAGAGTTCGGGCAGCGGAATGTCGTTCACCTCGTAGAACGACTGGCTTCGGAACGTTTCAGGGAATCCCAAGGGAAACCAGCGCCCCTCGGTCGGAGGCAGGTCTGCAAAGACTGCCCAGTAGTCGTAGCCGCCTTTCAGGAGCAGGAATGCAAACGCTATGCAGCAAGCGACCGAAACAAGGCCCAAGGCGCGGCGTGCGCGCGGCTGCACTGCATTGATGACCAGATCGACGCCTAGATGCATGCCCTTCTTGACCGCGTAGGACGCGCCAAGAAGCACAAGCCAGCCGAATGCAAAGACAGTCAGTTCCAATGCCCAGAGAATGTTTGAATTGAACACGTACCGGGCAATTACGTTCGCAAAGGTCAAAAGGGTCATCAGACCCAGAAGCGCCGCAATCAGCGTTTCCTCGATCGCATCCGTCCAATTCGCATGCATTGCCAATGTCCCCGTTCTGTCAGGATCACTACCCGAACCGGACTTCGATTGCATCCCGCAAAACAAAGTGCGCATACACGACAGGGTTCAAGCGCCGGGCGGACCGCGTGATGCCTGCGACATGCAAACATCCGTCGTGCCAGAAATCCGAAACCGCAATTGGCACCGGGCGGGCGTTGAGTGCATGCGGGGCATGAATCGAGACCACAGATTCAGCCTGATGACGCGCTTCCGAGGCGGAGACCCGTCTCGGAAACGTACATTCTGAATTCTTCGTGGCGAAAGATTGCGGGCGCGTTCGGAAGCCCGCCCGCATCTGGTTCTACATGCTCATGTTAATGTCTTGGGCGGCGTCGATCAGTGACGCAGGAACATCATTCGAGAACTTGTCCCAGACCGGACGCATTGCATCAACCCAGGCTGCGCGCTGCTCCGGTGTCAGTGCGCGGATTGTCCCGCCAGCGTCCAGAATTGCCTGGCGAGCCTGCTGATTAACGGCAAACGCCTCGCCGTTGCGGGTCTCGGTAACTTCCCGCAAGATGCGGAGAAATTGGTCGCGCACGCTCGAATCAAGACCGTCAAGCCAGTCCGTCGACGCGACCACCAGATAATCGATGATGCCGTGATTGGTCTCGGTGACACCGTCCTGGACTTCGAAGAACTTCCGGCCATAGATGTTCGACCAGGTATTTTCCTGCCCGTCCACGACACCTTGCTGCAGGGCTCCGTATACTTCCGAGAAGGCCATCTTTTGCGGGTTTGCGCCTATGGCCTCGAACTGCGCCTGCAGGACGTCGCTCGCCTGAATCCGGAACTTGAGCCCTTGGGCATCGGATGGAGAAAGAAGCGGCACGTTGGCCGACATCTGTTTCATGCCGTTGTGCCAGAACTCCAGCCCTTGGAGACCCCGACGCTGCATCGAGTCCTTCATGGCCTGTCCGGTCGCCGAAGCTTGGAACGCATCCACGGCCTCCACGTTCTTGAACATGAACGGCAGGTCGAATAGCCTGAACTGGCGCGTGAAGTTCTCGAACTTTGACAGCGAGGGCGCGGCAAGATGCACGTCGCCTTGAAGAAGCGCTTCGAGCACCTTGTCGTCATTGTAGAGCGTGGAGTTCGGGAAGACTTCCATGCACATCTTTCCGTTCATTTCGTCGTTCACGCGCTCGGCGAGCAGCGTTGCGGCAATCCCCTTCGGGTGCTTGTCTGTGTTAGTGACGTGGCTGAACTTGACGACGATCTCACCATCGTCACAGGCGGCAAACGCGGCCTGTGCGCCAATTGCCAATGTCATGGCCGTTGCAGCGGCTGCGAAGTGTTTCATGTTAGGCTTTCTCCTTTGTTGAACCAGTGGTGTCGCACAGACCCCACAAACTTGATCAGCAGATTGTCGGTTGCGGAAGCGATCAGCTTTGGACCCTGTTCCATCGGCACGTTGAGGTTTGGGGAACCGGCATGGATGCGTGCCCATTTTGCCATCGCAAGTCATGTTCGCGCGGATGTACCCAATCATGGAACGACGCGCAATGACCTTCCTGAACAGTGAAATTCTCCGATATGTTCGCGAGGGTGGCGGACAGTCACTTGATTCCAATTGTCGAGGACGTTGTCGGTCCGGACGAATCCAGGTGCCCTGAATTGCTCGATGCATCGAGAACAAGATCGAGTCGATATCTGCGTCTGGCATTGAGGCCAAAGTTCTGAACCTGCCATCTGTCGAGGCGGACACTGATGCACCTCAGCTAACATGGAGCGATACGATTTCGAACGGCGTGACCGTTAGAGTCACTTGGCCGTCTACAACCGGCAGCGGGGCTCCCGGATCTTCAAGAAGATTGACCCTGCGCACCGATGTCACGTCGCGCGTGAATGTCAACGTCACCGGTCCGCGCCGGCGATGGGCCTCATAGAAGCGCAGAATCCAGCCCTCCCCGTCCTCGGCCGGCTTTATGGTCTCGATGATGACGTTGGGCGCATCGCATTCGACGAGGGCGGCCACCTGCCCGGGCTTGCCCGCCACAAGCCGCAACGGACGGTTGAGATCAGCAGCTTGGGCCAGAACCTCGTGCCGCCAATCGCCTGGGTGAGGGAACAGCGCATACGTGAACACATGGCGCCCTTGGTCGGCGGCAATGTCGGGCATTGTCGCGGACTTGATGAGCGAGAGACGCATGACATTGTCGCGAATGTCGTAGCCGTACTTGCAGTCGTTGATGATCGCGACCCCGTAGTCGGCCTCGCTGAGATCTGCCCATCTTTGCGCCGGCACCTCGAATTTTGCGTAGTCCCAAGGCGTGTTGCGATGCGTCGGCCGCATGATCGCACCCCATTGGATCTCGTAGGTTGCCATGGTTGCCAGGATATTCACGGGAAAAGCCACCTTCAGGAGCACGTGGGTTTCGTGCCAGTCAACCTCCGTCACGAAATCAATGCGCTTCGAGTGATGATGAAGCCGGACACGCTGTGAAATGGCGGAGGACTGGAACTGGCGTTCGATGCGCAGACTCGCTCTAATCGGGCCGTTCTCCTCGATCGCAATCTCCGTCGCCCCGTCGATGACAAAGCCACGGTCCTCGAAGAACGCGTCGATGTCCCAGGCATCCCAGCTGATCGGGCGATCCTCAAAAGCCTGAAGCCGGTTGCCTGGACGGCCGGGGACCAGCACGTCGCGACCGACTTCCTTGTCATAGACCCGAACGAGATCTCCCTGTCCGTCAACTTCGGCACGGATCAGTTCGTTCTCGAGAACGAACTTCTGTCTCTCCTGGCGAATGCTCAGCCCGGTTTTCCCTGCCCCTTTTGTCGGCAAGGGCGTCGCGGCCATCGGCGCGCAGTCGGGCACGTGTACCAGACAACCGCCATCGACGTCTTGAGACAACGCGCCCTTCGGCGCGGAGCCCCGAAGAAATCCGACACGGTCCATCCGGTGGGGAATCAGGTTGATGGCAATTCCCGGTCCAAGCGGCGCCTTGGCCTCCTCGATGGTCGATTCTGCGATCTCGCGGATGCGCGCATAGTCTTTCTCCGCATTGCTGAACACTTCCCGGATCGCGGTTCCGGCTATTGTGTCGTGGAACTGATGCAGGCACAGAAGTTCCCATGCCATGGAAAGATCTGGCCGCATGTCGGACAGCACTGCCAAGACCTCGGCCTCGGCAAGTAGGTTCTCGCATTTTCGATTCGCCCGCTTGAGCCAGCCCTGTGACGTGAAGACGCCACGATGCCCCTCAAGGTAGATCTCGTCGTTCCAGACAGGCAGGTCCAGCCTCTGCCCCTCTAAGGTGTCAAAGAACTCGCGCACGGTCGAAAGGCGCATCCTCGGCGCTCCGGGCATTTGCGCGAAGATGTGCGCCTTGCGCACAAGCGCTTCGGTCGGGCCGCCGCCACCATCACCGTAGCCGTAGCATATCGGCAGGTTGGTCACGCCACTCTTGGATGTCGAGCGGGTCCAGGTCCCGATCACCTCGGCAGCCGACAGATCGGACTTGTAGTTCGTCGGAAACGGCAGGTGCTGCACGTCGCGCGGCGTTGTCAGGAAATGTGTAAGGACCTGAGAGCCGTCGATACCCTGCCACCACGTCGTGGACGCGGGCATTCGCGAATACTGGTTCCAGTTCACCTTGTTGGTAACGAACCATTTCAGCCCCGCTTGGCGCATGAGCTGCGGAAGGCACCAGGAAAATCCGAAGGTGTCAGGCAGCCACAGGACCGGTGTCTCCGCGTCTCCAAAGCGTTCACGAAAGTACCTACGGCCCAGCAGGAACTGGCGCACAAGCGATTCGGGCCCCGGAATGTTGGTGTCAGGCTCGACCCACATCCCGCCGATGGGCTCCCATCGGGATTCGGCGACGCGAGCCCGGATCTCCTCAAATACCTGCGGGTAATCGGTCTCAGTGAACTTGTAGAGCTGCGGTTGGGAATGGCTGAATCGATAATCCGGGAAGCGCTCCATCAGGCGCAGTACGTTCGAGTAGGTGCGCCCGTTCTTGCGGCGGATCTGGCTGATCGGCCAAAGGTAGGCGATGTCCATATGTGCATGGCCTATGGCGTGCAGCGTCACGTCGATCGGCCGACCGGCCTCCGCGAGTCGCCGCGAAAGCTCTTCTTGCGCCTTCGCAACCGAACCATAGAACGCGGCACCAAGCGGGTCGCGCGTGTCGAGGGACAGGAATGCCTCGTCGAGCGCATTCAGGATGCCGTGCTTGTTCACGTCGTCGTCACTGAGCTGCTCCGCAGTATCGAGTGCAGTTTCCGCAAGAAGCACAAATGCCAGCACCTCGGAATCCACTTCAACGACCGAAGGCCTGCCCATGAAGAGCATGTCGCGTGCATTCGGATCTGGCGGCCAGCCATCCAGCCCGGTCCAGCCGTGAAGGGCAAGCTCATGGGTCTTGCCAGCGAGAATCTCTTCAGGCAGCCGTATCGTGTGGTGATAGCGGTCCGCAGAGCCGCGAGGTTTCCCATCAACATAGACCAGCGCCTCTGGATGAGTGAATATGTCACCCGCCTCACCCAGCGGAAGAAAGAGCGCAGCGCTGCCCGGTGTCCAGTCCCTGGGGATGCGAAACTCCGACTTCAACAGGAAATTCAGGTCGCAACGACCCCAGTGAGTTTCCGCCGGAATCGTGGGCCAGTTTGAAGTGTCGGCTGCAAGCGGCGGGTCAGCACTGGCGTTGGGCAGCTCCTTCAGGCGAAAGTCTGGAATCGGTTCTTGCCGACGATGGACCAAGGGACGAATCAAGGCGATCCGCTGCCGGATTTTTTCCGGCGTGAAGCGAAGAAAATGGCTCATGGGTAATCTCCTTCGCGACCTTGGGAACTTGCGCCACCAAGCTGGCCAGCATCAATTGCCGTTTGCATTTTGTCGCTGCCGAGTTCCCGTGTCGCGCCCATGCGCACCCGATTCCTACTCCCCAACATCAAGCCTGAATCCCGGAACATCACCCCTGAAGACTGTCGGGGCGTCGTGGTCCATGGCATCAAGTGCCGCGATGTCTTCAGCTGCCGTTGTCGTTCCACCCCATTCACGGTCGGGGTCTGGCCAAGGGATCGAGGCGATCAACAGCTGCGTATACGGGTGTCGCGGATCTCCGATCACCTCCTTCGGCGGTCCGACCTCCACAACCTGGCCCTTGTAGAGCACCATGACGTAGTCCGACACATGATAGGCCGTGGCCAGGTCATGCGTGATGTAGAAGATTGAGATTCCGTGACTGTCCTTCAGGTCATAGATGTTTTTCAGGATCGTGGCGCGAAGGCTGGCGTCAACCATCGAGACGGGTTCGTCGGCAACAAGAAGCTTCGGGTTCAGCATGAGCGCACGCGCCACGATCAACCGCTGGCGCTGCCCGCCAGAAAGTTCATGTGGATAGCGACGAAGAATGAGAGCGGGATCGAGACCCACGGATTGGCAAGCCAGGTGCATGCTTTCCTGAACCTGCGCGTCTGATGTGGCGTAGCCGAATCGTCGAAACGGGAAACCGAGAGCATGGTCGACGCGGTAGAACGGATTGAAGCACGCATAAGGATCCTGGAACACCGCTTGCACGTTCTTGCGGAACTCGCGCGACTGATGCTGTGACATGCGGGCGATGTCCTGGCCCTCGAACAGCACCCGCCCGGTCGACGGCGCATTGAAGCCGAGCATGATCGACCCCATTGTTGACTTGCCGCTCCCGGACTGGCCAACGATCGAGATGACTCTGGGCTCTTCGCCGCTGAGACTGAAACTCATGGGATGCAGTGCGGTAATCCCGCCATAAGCCTTGTTCACGTTCTCGAACTCGAGAAGCGCGAGATCCTCTCGAGATCGCGTGATCTCCGGCGCGGCGACGGAGTTCCCAAGAAAGCTCTCGCCGCCGACAAGCGGGACCGAAGCCACGAGTTCGCGGGTATACGGGTGACTTGGATTCTCGATGACCCGGCGCATGTCGCCGTGCTCCACGAGAACGCCGTCCTTCAGCACCACCAGCTCGTCGACCGACTGTGCCATGAGTCCCATGTCGTGACCGATCAGGATCAGCGCGGCGCCGATCCTCTTCTGTACGTCCTTCAAGGTCTGCATGACCTGGCGCTGCGTGACCACGTCGAGGGCCGAGGTCGGCTCGTCGGCAATGATCAGTTCCGGGTTCAGGATCACGCCGAGCGCGATGCAGACCCGTTGCTTCATCCCGCCGGAAAGCTCATGCGGATACAGCGACCCGGCATGCGCCGGCAATCCCACCCCCGCGAATGCGTCCGCAAGCCGCGTCCGTAACGCCTCCCTGTCCGTCCGGCCTTCATGCGCGACAATCGCGTCCTTGAGCTGGTCCTCGACCCGCATCACCGGATTCAGGGAATTCATCGCGCCTTGAGGAATGTAGCTGACGCGACGAAGCCTCGCCCTGCGCATCCTGTCCTCCGGAAGCGTCAGGATGTCCAGGTCCCCGAGGCGAATCGAACCGCCGCTCACGAATCCCGGACTTGCCAGCATTCGCATGACCGCAAGCGCCGTCGTGGTCTTGCCCGACCCGGACTCGCCAATGATTCCCAGGCGACGGCCTCTCGCCACGGAGAACGAGAGGTCGGCCAGTGCATGAACGACACCGCGGGCGGTGGGGAAGTCTATGGAGAGATCCGACACGTTCAGGACGTTCATCGTGCCACCCCACGTTCGGATGATTGGGCAACGAGGCAAGGCACTAAGGTCATGCGAGATTCCTGCACGAAAGCTGGCGTGGCGATGCGCTCGATCCGGCGTCGACCGCCGGAAATTTGAAGGGCATGACGGATCTCCGTCATTGCAATTTCCTCAGCCGCGGGTTGGACACCTCGTCGAGACCAAGATTTATGAGCAGGAGACCGATGAACATGAGACCGAGAAGCAGCGTCGGGATGCCCCACCACCACCAAAGGTTCTGAATCAGCGCTCCGGCATTGATCGCCTCGTAGATCGTGCGACCAAGCGTGGGAATGCGTTGCGGACCAAGACCGAGGACTTCAAGTCCCACGGCCGTCACGATCGAGGTCGTGACGTTCGCAATGAACGAGCCAAAGAGATACGGCACGAGATTCGGCAGCATTTCCCGGAACATGATGTGCATCGTCGAAGCACCCGAAAGGCGCGCCATCTGAACGTAACCGGATTGCTTCATCGAGAGCACCTGCGCCCTGATCAACCGCGTCGGCGACTGCCAGACAAACCCTGCAATCAGCAGGGCCATCATCGTCAGCGATACGTCGCCCCAAGCGGATTGGACCACGACAAGAATGAGGAGCGGTGGAATGGTGATCATCACGTCCGAAAGCACCCGAATGATGTCGTCGGTCCGACCGCCGATGAATCCTGCCGAGAATCCCAGAAATATGCCGAGCGACATGCCGATGAGCGACGCCAGTAGCCCGACAAAGAGCGAATTCGGTGCCCCGATCACGATCAGGGCCAGCATGTCGCGTCCTGAACCGTCGGTGCCGATGGGATGAACCCATGCACCCTCCTGTCCTCGCAGGTTCTCAAATCCTACTGGCGGCAGCTTCAGCGGCGCCGCACCCGTGAACGCGAGATCGAGGTTCCAGAACAACCGCCCAATGATCCCGAGTGCCACGATGGCGAGCAGAAGCCCTGCGCCCCAGAATAGCTTCGGGTTCATCCATGGAGACTCGAGGCGGCGCATCTGCCACCCCTTGAGCTCTCCGGCACGACTTCCAGGCACGCCGGTCATGTCTCGCCCCCGTCATGCCTGATGCGCGGGTCCACGAAAGGATAGACCAGATCAACGAGGAACACGCTCACCGCCGTCATCAGGATGATGACGAAGCTCACGCCCTGGATGACCGGGAAGTCCTGGTCGAGGATCGCGTCATAAAGGAGTTTTCCCATGCCATTGTAGGCGAAGATGCGCTCGACCAGCACCTGTCCTGCGACCAGAAGCCCGATCTTGAGCGCAAAGGCCGTGATCTGGGGCAGAATCGCGTTCCGGATCATGTACCGATAGAGAATGTAGCGTGGTCGCAGGCCCTTGGCCTTGGCCAGCATCACGTAGTCCTCACCCTGCACCGTGATCATCAGGCCTCGCATGCCGAGCGCCCAGAATCCGAATGTCACGATCACGATGGAAAGCGCCGGAAGAAAGCCGTGATGGATCACTGATTGGACGAACCCCCACGTCCATCCCGGCTCGACGGTCAGTCCGTAGGCACTGGTCAACGGGAACCATCGGAGCTTTGCCGCAAACAACCACATCAGCAGCAAGCCGGAGAGAATCGGCGGGATTGACGTGAAGACCATTGCGACCGGAATCGCGACGCGGACCAGCTTCGGCGACCTGTCCCAAGCCATGATCGCGCCAAGAGCGTTGCCGATGAAGAAGGTGATGACCACCGAGAGGAGCATGAGACCGACCGTCCACGGCAAGGCACGCGCTATGAGGGTTGACACCCGCGTCGGGAACGTCGCCGTCGAGAGGCCGAAGTCCAATGTCACCACGTTCCTGATGTACTTGAGGTACTGGATGACCAGCGGATCGTTGAGCCCGAAATTCTCCTTCAGCTGCGCAAGTATCTGGTCGGCATTTTCAACCGCGCCCGCGCCTGCCGCCATGCGGCCAAGCATGATGTCGGCGGGGTCGACTGGCGAAAGCCTCGGAATGATCCAGATGAGCGTCGCCGCAATCCATACCGTGAGCAGAAGCGTCACGACGCGATTCAAGAGATATGAGCGCGGGATGCGTCCCATGCCTGTCTCCTCGGGCCGTGTCCGGCCTAGCAGTCGTCACCGTCGCGTCATTCGCGTACCGGATCAAGCCGCATTCAAGACGCCTGCCCCGCTGCCGTGCGGCTGATGCAGTGATTCCAGCCTCGCAGAACCATGCGCTCGTCGGGGTGCCGGTTTCCGTCCACGACGCGGTCTGATCCGGCGTACATCTGGCAGAGCACGGTCTTGCGCACCTGCCTGGAACGGTTCGGCATCGAACCGTGCAGCGTGAGGTAGTGAAAGAACACGACGTCGCCCGGATCGGCCTCGATCACGGCAGCCCTCGTGATCGGGAAACAGTCGAGCACGTCAACCTTTTGGCGTCCGTCGGCGCCTTCGATCCGGCCAAGGCGGTGGCTGCCGGGATAGACCCGCAGGCAGCCCATTTCGTCGGTTGCACCCGACACATGGATTATGCCCGCGATCATCCGGTCGTGTTCGGTCGGAAAGTACGGCCAGTCCTGATGCATCGGAAAGGGAGAGCCGCGCTCAGAGGGTTTCTGGAAAAGCTTTGAGTGATGCAGGATGATATCGGGGCCAAGGATCGCCCCGACGATGTCCAGGAACCGGTCGTTCAGGAAGGCATCAAGCCAGACCCGCGAATACTTCTGAACGTTGTGCGTGTGCAGGATCACGTCCGAGGCACGAGAGATCTTCTGCACGTCCGCGCATTTCCATGTCGCGTCGATGTCCTCACGACTGGCCTTGAGCTGCGCGACGATTCGGTCGAAGTCCCGCTCAAGGACGGCAACCTCGTCGGGCCGGAAAACTCCCCTGGCATGATAGAAACCGTTTGCCTCGAACGAGCTCTGGATGTCCGGCATTGCTCCGTGCTCCGGTTCGTTCGCGCGGGGGCGCGGTTCGCGCCCCCGCCATTTGCCTGACGAGAACGTTCAGCCTCCCGCCTTCTCCAGGTTGTGGATGATCTGATGGGTGTGGTTCCACCAGAAGAACGGGTGGTTGTAATAGTTCTCGCTCGTTGGCCAGCCCGTCCAGTAAGTGGTGTTGAACGGAATCAGCTTCGCCGACTGCACGAGCGGGATGAACGGCATTTCCTCGTGCAGATACTGATAGGCCTCAGCCACCATTCCCGGCACTTCCGGATCCCCGAGTGCCCGTGAAGCCATCTCGTCGACGATCGCCGAGTATTTCTGAGCAGCATCCGAGTTCCACCGTGCAGTGTTGTTGAAGCCCGGCGAGCGCTCGCCCACCGGAACAACGTCTTTCACGGTGTAGCGGCCCATGGACGCCCAGGGTTCGTTTACCGATCCGCAGGAAAGCCAACTGTAGGTCATCTCGTAGGCACCAAACGGCAGCACTTCGCCCCAGAAGACGCCGTTTTCGACCGGCACCGACGACGCCTTTATGCCGGCGCGGTTCAGCTGTTCGACGATGACATCAATGGTCCGCGTGTACTCGGTCGACGCCGAGTTCACGTGGATCTTGACCTCGAGATCCGCACCGTCCTTCTCGTAGATGCCGTCCGAGCCCATGGTGTAGCCTTCCGCCTCGATCAATGCCTGGCCTGCAGCCGCGTCCGCGGTTGCGGAGAGTTCGTATCCCGCCGCGACCGCCGCATCAATGAACGGTGCCATCGAGCCGTATTGCACGAACATGGTGCGTGAAGGAACCGTGGCGCCCTCAATCGCCACGTTCACGATCTGGGTCCGGTCGATGATATGGTTCACCGCGCGGCGCATGTCGGGATCGTCCCACGGCGCGATCGTCGTGTTGATCTCAAGCTGGCGTGAGCAGGGATCCGCCGACGCATAGGGATAGCCTTCATGCCATGCAATTACGGCGGGGTTTTGCGCGTGGATCGCCTCGAAGGTGCCGACCGAAACGTTCTGGGCGGCATCGAGCTGGTTCGTGGCCATTAGCTGGGCGCGGCTCTCCTCGCCACCCGACTCCAGCCAGATCAGCCGACTTGGCTCAGGAAGGTCCATGAATCCGGTCTTGGCGCCCCACCAGTCGTCGTTCCGATCCCACACTGCGCGGTTTGTTGCCGCCGACGTGAATGTGTAGGGCCCGGTGCCGATCGGTTCGGCATTGGCGAACGTCGCCGCATCTTCGCCGCTCCAGATATGCTCCGGCATGATCAGGAACGAGCCGAAGATGCGTACGCCGAAGTTCTCTACGATGAAGCGCGGATTCGACGCATTGAGCGTGAACCTGACCGTAAGATCGTCAATCGCTTCAACGCTTGCCACCTGGGCGCGGACCGTGGCGGCCTCGCGGCTCGAGATCTCCTGATTGTTCAAGGCCATGTTCACCGTGAAGACCACGTCGTCCGCGTTGTACGCCTCGCCGTCCGACCAGGCGATGCCGTCCCTCAAGCTGATCGTGAACTCGGTCGAGTCGTCATTCTGTGAATAGCCGGTCGCGAGCCACGGATCGAGATCGCCCGTTCCGTAGTTCAGGATGAAGAGCGGCTCCCACATGGCTTGGTGGGCGCCATGCATCCGCTTGGTCCCGGGCGTGAACCAGTTGAAGTTGCCCGGATCCTTGATCGTGCGATCAAGGTCGAAAATCACCGTGTCCTCGCGCGCAACGTCCTGCGCAAAGACACTGCCGGCAGCCGCAAGTGCAAGCGACGAGGCCAGCATTACAGGACCATTTTATTGTCGGTTCTGGAGCGTTGAAGTGGCAAGGAACGGGCATGCCTGAGGCGAACCGGGTTCTCTTCGCGCCGGTTTCAGTGGCCGTTTCTGGTGATCAGGGCTGTCCAGGCACGCTCTTCGGGGTGTT
>JAJDVJ010000049.1 GCA_022826205.1 Silicimonas sp.
GCATAGCCGTTCACGGCGCAGATCGTGACTTGCGGCAGGTTGGCGATGGCGTCGAATGTCTGCCGGGAACGGCGCTGGAAACCGTCGAACTCGGTTTGTCCGCAGCCATGATATCCCGCGATATCGGCACCGGCGACAAACCCACGCCCAGTCCCGGTAAATATGACTAACCGCGACTTGTCGGACCTGACGCAGAGGTCCGTCACGTAATTCCCAAGCGCCTCCATGATCTCGAAGTTGAGCGCCCCAAGGGCCTCTTCGCGATCAATGCGTAGCACCTCGATGGCGCCATGTCGGGTCAGAACCAGGTTGTCATGAAGCCTTTCCTCTGCGGGCGTCGCCATCAGACCGCACCCTTGTCGCGAAGTTCCGCCAGCCGGTCCGCCCCAAACAGTTCTGCCAGAACCTCGTCCGTGTGCTGGCCAGCGGTCGGCGGGGGATAGCGATGTGCGATCGGGGTTTCACTGAGCGTGACTGGGTTGGCAATGGCCTTGATCCTGCCCGCCTTCGGATGATCCATTTCGACCAGCCGCGACGAGCCGAGATCAACAAGCTCTTCCAAGGCCTCTTCGGAATCCCGGATCGGCGCAGCCCAGACATCGGCCTCTTCGAATGTCTTCATGATCTGCGCGGTCGACATTTTGCGCGTACCGTCATCAATCCGAACCTTGACCGCGTCGCGTTCGTTCCAGGGATCCATGTCGGCCAGCCCGTCATCTCCCAGGAGCGTCGCGAGTTTCGACAAGGGGCACATGGCGATGGCGACCCAGCCGTCAGAGGTGGGATGTGGGCCGTAAGGGGCATCGTTCCAGCAGGACGCGACCCCCGCCTTCGAGCGCTTCAGCGTGATGTTCTGGTTGAGAACCGCGAAATTCTCCTGCGCCATGACATTCAGCATCGCCGAGTAGAGGTTGGTCTCGACCTTTTGGCCAACCCCGTGCCGGTCGCGCGCGAGCAATGCGCCGAGAATGCCGATGGCAAGCGACTGGGACGCCGCGAAATCTGCGATGGGCGTGCCACAGGCTGTCGGGGGATCTTCGGCGCGGCCGGTGTTGAACATGACGCCAGACATGGCCTGGACAAGCAGGTCCTGACCGGGCATTCCCTTTTCCGCCAGATGGCTTGTCGGGCCCCATCCCGAGCCGCTGGCATATATGATCCGGGGATTTGCCTTCCTGAAATCTTCGTAGCCCAGACCAAGCCGATCCATGACGCCGGATCGGAAATTTTCCGTAACCACGTCGAATTCCTTGGACATTTCCAGAAGTAGCGAAATGCCATCAGGGTTCTTCAGATCGACGGTGACCGAGCGCTTGTTGCGGTTGAACGCATGGAAGGCCGCGCTATCGCCTCCGACGAACTGACCGATCATCGGCATCCGGCGCATCCACTCTCCATCACCTGGGCGCTCAATCTTGACCACATCTGCGCCCATGTCGGCCAATGTCTGAGTGCAAAGCGGGCCGAGCATCATTTGCGTGAAGTCGAGGATGCGCACACCTTCGAGCGCCATCTTTGCCTCGGGCAAACTGGGTCTCCCTCCATCGAATCGTTGGTTCTTTGCTGGTAATACGAATTACCAAATCCTTGGCATATGCAATACAAGCAGACGGATATTCTGGGAACCCCCGGTTCGGTGCTAGCCGATGATGAATTCCGGCGGGCTTGCACCCCGCAAATTGCGAGTCGTTGGCGCACAATTGCAATCGGACCGCATTCGCGATCATCTCGCCTTTGTGAGTTCTAACTGCTGAGGCTCATATCCAATACTAGAAAGAGTTTCCGACGCGTCGCGCCAATGCTCGATAGGCCACCACCCGAGGGCGGAGGCTCAGCGGCTTTGGCGTTGGGTTGTGCAATTCGGCATCCAGTCTCCGGTGCCAGGTGAAGCCGCCCTTGTGGGCGTGGACCATCGGCAGAGGTCCACGCTACCGACACGATCTCGACCGAGAGCAGTCGGGTGCTTGCCATATGCGACGTTCCCGCCTATAGACCTGCCGTCGAAACGGCGGCCACAGCCGTGGGCAAAGGACTTGGGCAGGGTCGGTCGAACACCGGCCCTTCTTGTTTGACGCCTGCGCTTGTTCGTCAAGCATCAACTCAAGACCGGCGGAACCAACCGCCCGGCCAGAAAACACGAATAAAGGAAACAAAGGCCACATGGCTCAAAACGCAACCATGGAGGAATTCGAGGCCCTCCTTGACGAAAGCCTCGACATCGACACGCCCGACGAGGGGTCTGTCGTAAAGGGCAAGGTCATTGCCATCGAAGCCGGACAGGCGATCATCGATGTCGGCTACAAGATGGAGGGCCGGGTCGAACTCAAGGAGTTTGCAGGACCAGGCGAGGCGCCGGAAATCGGCGTCGGCGACGAAGTCGAGGTCTTCCTTGATCGCGTGGAGAACGCACGCGGCGAGGCGGTGATTTCCCGTGACAAGGCGCGTCGCGAGGCCGCCTGGGACAAGCTCGAAACCGCCTATGCCGACAAAGGAGAAGTCGAAGGCGCGATATTCGGCAGGGTCAAGGGCGGGTTCACCGTAGACCTTGACGGCGCCGTAGCGTTCCTGCCTGGCAGCCAGGTCGACGTGCGACCGGTACGCGATCCCTCCGAAATCATGGGAATGAAACAACCCTTCAAGATCCTGAAAATGGATCGGCGTCGCGGCAACATCGTTGTCTCGCGCCGGGCGATCCTGGAAAAGGAGCGTGAGGGTCAGCGCAAGGCGGTCATCGAGAGAATCAAGGAAGGCGACGCAGTTGACGGCGTGGTCAAGAACATCACCGAATACGGTGCGTTCATTGATCTCGGCGGCGTTGACGGCCTGCTCCATGTCACCGACATGGCGTGGCGCCGAGTCAGCCATCCATCCGACATCGTCAAGATAAACGACACGGTGAAGGTGCAGATCGTCAAGATCAACCAGGAAACGCAGCGGATTTCGCTCGGAATGAAGCAGCTTCAGGAAGATCCGTGGGATGCGGTGGAGCGCAACTATCCGCTCGAGTCGACGCACCATGGCCGCGTGACCAACATCACGGACTACGGCGCGTTCGTCGAGCTGGAGCCGGGAGTGGAGGGCCTTGTCCATGTCTCGGAGATGAGTTGGACCAAGAAGAACGTCCATCCGGGCAAGATCGTCTCCACCTCGCAGGAGGTCGACGTCATGGTGCTCGAGATCGACAGCGCCAAGCGTCGCGTGTCCCTGGGCCTCAAGCAGACGCAGCGGAATCCCTGGGAGGTGTTTGCCGAAACCCATCCTGTCGGCTCGCATGTCGAGGGTGAGGTCAAGAACATCACGGAATTCGGTCTCTTTGTCGGGCTCGACAACGACATCGACGGGATGGTCCATCTTTCCGACATTTCATGGAATCGGCGCGGCGAGGAGGCCATTCAGGAATACCGCAAGGGCGATGAGGTCAAGGCGGCCGTCACGGAAGTGGACGTCGAGAAGGAACGAATCTCGCTTTCGATAAAGGCGCTCGACGACAGCTTCTCGCAAGCGGTTGGCGGCGTGAAGCGCGGTTCGATCGTCACCGTTGTGGTGACAGCGATCGAAGAGGGCGGGATCGAGGTGGAATACGGGGGCGCGAAGTCCTTCATTCGCCGTTCGGACCTCTCGCGCGACCGCGCCGAGCAGCGCCCGGACCGGTTTTCGATCGGCGACAAGCTCGACGTACGCGTCACCAATATCGATGCTAAGTCACGAAAGCTCTCCCTCTCGATCAAGGCTCGGGAGATCGCCGAGGAGAAAAAGGCCGTCGAGCAATACGGATCGTCCGATTCCGGCGCCTCGCTCGGCGACATCCTCGGCGCGGCCCTGAAGAAGGACGACAGCTGATTGCAGAAAGGCGCGGCGCGGTTCGGACCGCGCTGCGGGCAGGCTAGCTCCGAGGTGGCAACGCCGGCTCGGCAACGTACGTTTGCGCCGGATTCAGTGTCGCATAGTGCCTTTCGAACGAGACGCGGTTCGCGCCGGCGTCAGGTGACCGCATCCGTGCCGCGTGAAGGCGCATCGTTCATGGTGCGCAGGGTTTGCGGGCGGCCTTATGGCCGGTCGCGTATCTTGCCAATGGGAGCGCCCTGCCGCATATCCCCACAATGACTGCCCTGGCGCATATCCGCAATTTCTCGATTGTCGCCCATATCGACCACGGGAAATCCACGCTTGCCGACCGGCTCATTCAGATGACGGGCACGGTCGAGGAGCGGGACATGAAGGAGCAGGTCCTCGATGCCATGGACATCGAGCGCGAGCGCGGCATCACCATCAAGGCCAACACGGTCCGCATCGAATACCCTGCAACGGACGGCCAGACCTACATCCTGAACTTGATAGACACTCCAGGGCACGTGGACTTCGGGTATGAAGTCAGCCGCTCCATGCAGGCGGTCGAGGGATCGCTTCTTGTCGTCGACGCCTCGCAGGGGGTCGAGGCGCAGACACTGGCCAATGCCTACCAGGCCATAGATGCCAATCATGAGATTGTGCCCGTGCTGAACAAGATCGACCTGCCCGCCTCGGACATTGGCCGTGTCAGCACGCAGATCGAGGAGGTGATAGGAATCGACGCCACCGACGCGATCCGGATTTCCGCGAAGACCGGCGACGGCGTGCCTGAACTGCTTGAAGCCATCGTCCATCGCCTTCCTGCACCTCGCGGCGACGCGGATGCCCCCCTCAAGGCCATGCTGGTGGATTCGCGCTACGACCCATATCTCGGAGTGGTCGTCATGATTCGGGTTATCGACGGGATGATCCGCAAAGGCGACCAGATCGTCATGATGCAAACCGGTGCCAGGTACCGCATCGACCGACTCGCCGTTCTCAAGCCCGAAATGGCGGACGCCGCGGAACTTGGTCCTGGCGAAATTGGCGTTCTCACGGCGTCCATCAAGCAGGTGCGGGACACCCGTGTCGGCGACACGATCACGCATGAGCGCAGCCCTGCGCCGGAGCCGCTCGCCGGCTTCAAGCCTTCGCAGCCCGTCGTCTTTTGCGGTCTCTTTCCGGTCGACAACGGCGAATTCGAGGACCTCCGCGATGCCATCGGGAAGCTCGCCCTCAACGACGCGAGCTTCACCTCCGAGATGGAGACCTCCGCCGCTCTGGGATTTGGCTTCCGTTGCGGTTTTCTCGGCCTTCTGCACCTAGAGGTCGTCCGTGACCGCATTGAACGCGAGTACAACATTGAGCTCATCACGACAGCGCCATCGGTGATCTACCATGTCCACATGCGCGATGGATCCATGCTGGAGCTCCACAATCCGGCGGACATGCCTGACCCGTCGACCATCGATCATATCGAGGAGCCGCGCATCAGTGCCACAATTCTCGTGCCGGACGAGTATCTTGGCGACGTCCTGAAGCTCTGCCACGACCGCCGTGGCGTTCAGGAAGACCTCAGCTACGCGGGCTCCCGAGCCGTGGTTATCTATGACCTGCCGCTGAACGAGGTCGTCTTCGATTTCCATGACCGGTTGAAATCGGTGACGAGAGGGTATGCGAGCTTCGATTACCAGCTTGCCGGCTATCAAGCCGACAATCTCGACAAGATGCAGATCCTTGTCAACGAGGAGCCCGTAGATGCGCTTTCGATGATGGTCCATCGCGACCGGGCGGAGGTCCGTGGTCGCGCAATGTGCGAAAAGCTGAAGGAACTCATTCCCCGCCACATGTTCAAGATTCCCATCCAGGCTGCAATCGGCGGCAGAATCATTGCCCGCGAGACCCTGTCGGCGCTGCGGAAGGACGTGACTGCCAAATGTTACGGTGGCGATGCAACGCGCAAGCGCAAGCTGCTCGAAAAGCAGAAGGCTGGAAAGAAGAAGATGCGCCAGTTCGGGAAGGTGGACATTCCGCAGGAGGCGTTCATCGATGCCTTGAAGATGGGCGAATGAGTCGTGAATGCGGTTGCCGTCCATGTCGAGGCATTGATCGCCGAAGGCGGGAGGCACGCGGCCGGTTCCCGCCGCTCCGGCCAGCTGTCGTTCGGGGCGCCAGCGTTCGGGCTAGCGAATCGGTCCGGTAGCGGCAAGGCGAAGACATCCCGGAAGAGTCGGCGAAATTGCGGGCCGAAGGGCAGAATCCGCTCCGCCCCGGCGAATTTTCTGCCTATTGCGCTTCAAGAAGTTTTCCCCGCCCAGCGCATTGCCGCAAATTGGTTTTTTGACTTGTCCACAAGCGTTTCCCCAATAAATCCAACGATTTATCCCCAAGAAATTTCGCTCGCCGCGTAGATTTCCCTTGCGGCGAATCGCTCGGCTTGCAACTGTTGCCTTACCGTCAGGCGTCTCCGGACGTGGACGGGTGCAAGGCCTTTGGAGCCGGAGCAAATCGGATCGGGACGTCAGTTCCAGGAAGGGGAGCAAAGGTTCGGGGACCGGGCAGACGAAGAGGGGTTTTCGGATCAATCTTCGACGGCATCGGAACCATGGTCGTTGCGTGGTGGCGAATCGCGAGGTTCGCTGCACACCGAGCCGGACACCCTTCGGGGAGAATGGCACGGGGAAGGCGTCAGGGTGTGCTGGCAACAGCACGATGCAAGGACCGCGTCCAAGCACCTGACGCCTTCTTGATTCTCGCGCTTGATCGGCAAAAGCAGCGAGCCCGGGCAGTGGTGCCCGGGCCTCGCCAGCGTCAGGTAATGCATCCGCGTCCTACGCACCTATGGTCGGGCGTCTACACCCATATATTGTGCAATGCAACCAAATCTTGCGGTGCTTGCAGAATTTTTCTCAATGCCTTGGGGGCGCGGTTCCCTGGCGGCCACGCGCCAGACGGGCCGGCGCAAGGTCAGGCGTCCAGAAAGGCAGTCACCGCAGCTTCGAATGCGCGGGGCCTGTCGGCGTGAAGCCAGTGTCCGGCACCCGGAATCCTGACGAAGCGCGCTTTCGGAAAGAGCGCCTTGATTCGGCTTCGATGCGCCGCGGTGACGTAGGTGCTTTCGGCACCTGTCAGGAAAAGGACCGGCCCTTCGAACACGCCGTCAATGTCCGGGAATCCAACGATGCGTGACATTTCGTGTTCCAGCACGTCGAGGTTCAGGCGCCAGCGTCTCTCTTTCACGTTGAGCGATTGCAGGAGGAAGGCCCGCACGCCAGCATCATCGATTCGTTCGGCCAGCTGCGCGTCCGCATCCTGGCGGCTTTCGACCAGGTCAAGCTCGACGGCGCGCATTGCGTCTATCATGGACTGCTGCGTGTGCGCATAGGTCACGGGCGCGATGTCGGCGACAACCATCTTGCGGAGCTTTTCGGGACGTGTCAGCGCAAGGGCCATCGCGGCCTTTCCGCCCATGGAATGCCCAAGGATGTCGGTTCGTTCGTTGATGATGTCGGCAAGGTCGGCGGCCATGTCAGGGTAGCCGTGGGATTCGGACCAGCCACTCGCTCCGTGGTTGCGCATGTCGACAGCCGTGACGTTCCGGGTCGTCGACAGGCGCCTGGCAACGACACCCCAGTTCCTGGCCGAGCCGAAGAGCCCATGGGCAATCAGGAGCGGGGCGCTCTCTGTTGAACTGCCGTGCGTGATTGCGTGGAGCATGTCCCCCTGTAGCGACCAGCGCCGGGGTTCGCTAGTGCGCGAAAGTCGCGGGCAAACGATCCTTCGTGCTGCGGCCAGTTTCAATTCCCGCACCGGTGTGAAATCCTCTTTCGGTGACTGACGCTCCAGAACTTCTGCCGCTTGGCCCGGACGGGCTGCTCGTGCGGTTTGCCGACCAGTTGAGCGAGCCGGCAAACCGGGCCGCGCTGGCGTTTCGTGCCGATCTCGAGGGCATCGGGAAGCCGGGCATCGCGGAGACCGCTTCGTCGCTTGCCTCGGTGCTCGTGAGATTCCGGCCCGACGTCATCAGGCGCAAGGCTTTGGAAGACGAGCTTCGCTCGATGTTGGCCGAACAAGACTGGCTTAAGGCTTCCCTTCCGGCAGGGCGTCGGCTCTGGCGCGTTCCGGTCGCATTCGGCGACGCTCACGGGCCTGATCTGGAAGCGGCGGCGGACGCGGCGGGCCTCGCGCCAGAAGCGGCGGTCGAGGACATCTGCGCCGCACGCCTTCGCGTTCTCGCCTTGGGTTTTTCGCCCGGTCAACCCTATCTCGGATTTCTGCCTGAGCACTGGGACATTCCTCGACAGGTCGACGTGACTCAAGAAGTGCCACGAGGCGCCGTCGTTGTTGCCGTGCGCCTGGTCATTCCATTCGCGAACGCTGCGCCCACCGGTTGGCGGCAGGTCGGGCGGACGGCACTTCGTTGCAACGATCCTGGGCTTGATCCGTCCATGCCCCTCAGGCCGGGAGACGAGATGGAGTTCCTGCCCGTCGAAGGAAGGACGCTTGATCGCCTGCTGGAAGACACGCCACCGCACGGCGGCGCCGAACGATTCGAGATTCCATGACGACCGGTCTTGTCGTGGAGCGGGTTGGACCCGCCGCTTCGGTCCAGGACCTGGGACGGCCGGGATGGCTCAAGGTAGGGCTCTCGCGTGGTGGAGCGGCGGACAGGTCTGCTTTCATCGAGGGGCTGGCCCTGGTTGACCTGCCTCTTGGCACGGCGGGTATCGAGATGGCGGAACTGGGCGGACGTTTCCGGTTCGAGGCTTCAATGCGCTTTGCCCTGACAGGCGCCATGATGAGGGCGACGTTGGACGGGGAGCGACTGGATGTAGGCGCGAGTCAATTCGCGGCTGCCGGTTCGGTGCTGGACGTCGGCGCAGCCGAGAGCGGCGTCTACGCCTATCTCCACGTGGCAGGCGGAATTGTCACGCCAGTTGTGAGCGGAGGGCGAGGGTTCCACGGGATCGGGGGACTTGGACGGTTGCTGCGGGCAGGAGATGTGGTTCCCGTAGCACCCGACCCGGCGCCGGATACGCCGTTGACCAGGCTGGAACGTCTGACCGGAACTGGACCGGTCAGGCTCATGCCGGGCCCGCAAACCGGCCTGTTTGCCCCTGACATGCTGAAAGCGTTCGAGGAAGCGGTCTTCGTGCGAAACCCCCGTGCCAACAGGCAAGGTGTCAGGCTTGATCACGACGGCCCACCATTCTCGACCCGTGCGCAGCTCAACCACGCCTCGGACTTCATTGCGGAAGGAGATGTTCAGATGACGGGAGACGGCACGCCCTACGTTCTCCTGGCAGATTGCCAGACCATGGGCGGCTATCCCCGAATCGGGACTGTCCTGCCGACCGACCTGCCCAGGGTGGCACAGGTCAGGGCGGGAGAGGAATTGAGGTTCCGTTTCGTCGCCGTCGATGTGGCGGAGGCGGACTGGAAAAGCGACGATGAACTCCTCGCGTCACTGAAGCGGGCACGGATTCCGCAATCCCGGAATCCGCGGGACGTGGCTGACCTGCTGACCTATGACCTGATTGGGCGACCGCCGGAGGACGTCGCAGGAGATTGAGCGGCGTGGGAAACGCGGCGTCGATCGACCTGGCACCTGAATTTTCGCTACTCGCGGGCGCGGAGGACACGCGCCGGCCGGGCGGAAAGCGGCCCCCACGCAAAGATCAGTCCCGCAGCGAGCGTGGCCGCAACCCCGCCCGCGACGATCAGAAGCGCCGAGACGGGTTCAAAGCCGTATTCGACATCCATCACGAATCGCATCACGCCCCAGCCCGCAAGGCCGCCCGCGATGATCGCGACGATGCCTGCGGCGGCCCCCAGCAATGCGGAGCGCATGGCGAAGCTCCGCAAGATCGTCCTGCGCGTCGCACCAAGCGTCTTCAGGACAGCGGCTTCATAGGTCCTGGCATGGGCGCCAGCGGCCACCGCGCCAATCAACACGACGATGCCCGTCAGGAGCGTTGCAAGCGCCCCGTATGTGATTGCGGCCGCAATGCCGGCGAGTATCTCGGTTATGCGGCCGATCGCGTCCCTGACGCGGATCGCGGTCACGTTGGGATAGGCGCTCGAGACGTCGCGAAGAATTTCGGCTTCTGCTGCGGCATCCGCGTAGACGGTCGAGATGAAGCTGTGCGGAGCACCGGCAAGCGCACCGGGGTTCATCGAAAGGATGAACCCGATTCCGGCTGTCGAAAAGTCCACCTCGCGGAAACTCGTCACATTGGCCGTTATGTCGCGGCCAAGGATGTTGACGGTGATTTCGTCGCCGATGGCGAGACCCAGTTCGAGCGCCTCTTCCGTGGCAAAGCTCACTTGCGGGGCGCCTTGATGTCCCTGGGGCCACCATTCGCCGTGAGTGATGACGGTCCCGTCCGGCGGTCGGTCCGAGTAGGTGACTCCACGGTCGCCTTGCAGGACCCAGTGATCGCCGCCGGTCTCCGAGGCCGGTCGCCCGTTGATTTCGGTGATGATGCCCCGCAGCATGGGCGCGCTCTCGATCTTAGAGACGGCAGGATTGTCGAACAGGCGCCCTCGAAACCCGTCCATCTGGTCAGGCTGGATGTCGACCATGAAGAACGCGGGTGCGCGCTCCGGAAGATCTCGCGCGATCGCGTTCCTGAGATTGGCGTCGATCTGGCCGATCGCCGCGAGCACGGTGAGGCCCAGGCCCAGCGACAGCACCACGGACGTGGCCTCGCTTCCTGGACCGCTGACGGCGCCGAGCGCGAGACGCACCGCGCTCTGCCCACGCGCTGCAGGTGCCAGGCGGCGTGCCAGCAACTGGATTCCCCGCGCGGCCAGGGCCAGGAGCGCGAAGGCGCCGATCAGGCCGCCTGCCGTCGACAGTGTCAGGATCCAGAGACCGGAGAGCGCCGCAGCCAAGGACACGAGGCTGGCAACCAGGAGCAACGTAAGCCCGATCCATGCTGCCCGAGGCAACCCGCGCTGACGCTCCCCGTTCGCCCGAAACAGCGCTGCCGCCCGCACCTCCTCCACGCGCGCCAAGGGCCAAAGCGTGAAGATGAGCGCCGTCAGGGTTCCGTAGAGTGCGGCTTCGGCAAGCGGCCGGGGATGCAGCGCGAACACTGCGGGCACCGGCAATCTCTCTTCGATCACGGATGCCAGCAAAACGGGTGCCAGGCTCCCGGCGGCAATGCCGACGACTATGCCGAGAACCGTCAAGGCGCCGATCTGCAGAAAGTACGTCTGGAAAATCGTTCGGCCGTTTGCGCCAAGGGTCTTGAGCGTGGCAATGACGGCTGTTTTCTGTTCCAGGTAGGCCGTGACTGCGGCCGAGATGCCGACACCGCCGACGGCCAGACCGGCCAGCCCGACAAGCACGAGGAACGTGCTCAGCCTGTCGACGAATGCCTGAACGCCGGGCGCTCCGTTTCGCCGGTCCCTCCAGCGAATCCCCGTGAAGAGTTCGTCTGCCTCTGCCCTGAGAAGATCGAGGTCGGTCGCGCCATCCAGCCTGAGCTTGTATTCGGTTTCGAAGAGCGTGCCCGCCTGGATCAGCCCGCTGTTCTCGAGCGCCTTGGTTCGCACGATCGTGCGTGGCCCCAGCCCGAAGCCCCCGCCCGCATCGTCAGGCTCATGCATGAGCGCGGCCATGAGAATGAAGTCCTGGGTTCCCAGGCGAAACCGGTCTCCAGGCTCCATGTCGAGTCGTGCCATCAGCAGCGGCGCCATGACGGCGCCCGGCAGGTCGTCCTCGCCGTCCATGGCGGTTCCGAGTGGCATGTCAGGATCCAGGCCGACGTGACCCAGAAGCGGATAGGAGTCATCCACTGCCTTCACTTGCGTCAGGCCGCGTTCGGCCGTGTCGCCGGAACCGAACACCGCCATGGACCGGAAGTCGACGAGTTCGGCGACTTCTTCTGCAACCCCGTCCATCCAGGCGCGCTCTTCCTCGCTGGCAAACCTGTAGGTCAGTTCCAGTTCTGCGTCCCCGCCCAGAATCGTGGCGCCCTCGCGTTCCAGTCCGGCGCGGATTGCCTCCCGGACGCTTCCGACAGCGGTGATCGCGGCAACGCCCAGGATCAGGCAGGCAAGGAAGACGCGAAACCCGCGAATCCCGCCCCGAAGCTCCCGGCGGGCTATGCGGCTGGCAACGCGCAGGCTCAAACTGCCACCGCCTGACGGTCCTCCGGCGCGAGCTGTCCGTCGAACAGGCGCACAACCCGATCGCACCGTGCCGCGATTTCGGGCGCATGCGTGACGAGCACGAGTGTCGCAGCGTGCCGGGCATTCAGTCCGAAGAGCAGGTCCATGATTGCCTCGCCGTTGGCCACGTCGAGATTGCCTGTTGGCTCGTCCGCAAGGAGGATGTCAGGCCTCGGTGCGGCGGCGCGCGCGAGCGCCACGCGTTGCTGCTCGCCGCCGGACAGTTGCGAGGGGTAGTGGTGGATGCGGTCTTCCAGCCCCATGGCGGCCAGTTCCTCCGCGGCCCGGTCGAACGCATCTTCCACGCCCGCCAGTTCCAGCGGGGTCGCGACGTTTTCAAGCGCAGTCATCGTCGATATGAGGTGGAAAGACTGGAACACGACGCCCATATGCTTCCTGCGGAAGCGGGCGAGGGCGTCTTCGCCAAGCGCCGTGAGGTCGTTGCCCAGCGCGGCGACATCCCCGCCGGTTGCTCGTTCGAGCCCGCCGAGCAGCATGAGGAGAGATGACTTGCCTGATCCCGACGGACCGACGAGACCCAACGCCTCTCCCCTCGTGATGTCGAGGGTGATGCCCTTCAGGATGTCGACCCGTCCAGCATTGCCGTCGAGCGAAAGGCGTGCATCTCGCAGGGAGAGTATTGTCTCGGCCATTGGCTTTCCGTTCCGGCGGTTACGAGAGGCATATGGGGTCATGCGCGTGGTGCGCAACGCCGGAATTGCAACATTTCTTTCGATCGGAGCGGCGTGGGCGGCGCCCGTAGCGATTGCAGCCCTTGGCGACAGCCTGACCCAGGGATTCGGCCTGGCCCCGGAGGACGGCTTCGTGCCGCAGCTGCAACGATGGCTGGACATGCAGGGCGCCAATGCCGAGCTGATCAATGCGGGCGTATCGGGAGACACGACGGCGGGAGGCCTGAGCCGCATTGCCTGGACATTGTCGGAAGATGTGGACGCGCTGATCGTCGCACTTGGTGCAAATGACATGCTTCGCGGCATCGACCCCGGCGTTGCCCGGACAAATCTTGACGGCATCCTGACCGAGGCGGGACGCCAAGGCGTTCCGGTGCTGCTGATTGGAATGGACACGCTTCCGAACTATGGTCCGGAATACAAGGCCGCCTTCGATGCGGTCTACCCGGAGCTGGCCTCCAAGCACGGAGCGCTGTACCACCCCGACTTTCTCGGCGTGCTGGCAGCGTTTGAAGACAGGGCCACAGCCCTCGAGAAATACATGCAGCCCGACGGCATGCATCCGAACCGGGACGGCGTGATGCTCATCGTTGCTGACATCGGTCCGTCGGTGCTTGAGCTCCTTGCCGAGATAAATTGAGCGGCATTGTCGCTTGCGCACTTCTGGCGACGTCTTCGTGTCGCTCACGGGATCCATGCGAACGGCCGATGCCGCATCCACGTGTTGCACTGTTCAGGTCAGGCCCGGCTCGTCGAGCATGTGCCGTCCGGTCCGGTCCTCGACTTCGATCACCCAAATGTCGGGATCGAACTCACGTTGCCGCGCGACCTTCCGGTCGACCTCCGCTTCCGGGCCTTCGGCAAGAACGACCCATTGCCGCTCGCCGCTGACAAGGTCGAAAGAGCGCTGATAGCAGGTTGCCGACCCGTCGAGCGGGTTGAGTTTCACGAGCACCGCGCCCGCCGTGGCGTCGCCTTTCTGCACGATGAATGCGGGAATCGCTGCGAGTCTCAGGCGCGTCAGGTAGGCGGCGATCCAGATTTCCGAGGTCAGGCGTGTCATTGGGCGTCGTCCGGAAACTCGAGACCCATCTCCCGGAAGCGCTCTGCCTCGTTCAGCCAGTTGCCGCGCACCTTCACTGTCAGGAACAGATGGACCTTGCTGTCCAGGAATTCCGCGATTTCCTGCCGGGCCAGCTGTCCGACCACCTTGATCATTTCCCCCTTCTTGCCAAGCACGATGCCCTTGTGGCCGTCGCGAGCGACATAAATCACCTGGTCGATTCGTACGGACCCGTCCGGGTTCGTGTCCCACGATTCGGTTTCGACTGTCAGCTGATACGGCAATTCCTGGTGCAGACGCAGCGTAAGGGCCTTGCGCGTGAATTCCGCAGCGATCATCCGAAGGGGCATGTCCGCGATCTGGTCCTCGGGATAGAGCCATGGTCCTTCCGGCAGTTCCTCTGCCAGCCAGCGGCGCAGGTCGCTTACGCCATCGCCGTTCCTTGCGGAAATCATGAAGGATCGTGCAAATGGGAACGCGCCGTTCAGTTCCTCTGCAAGGGAAAGGAGCGTGGTCCGCTTGACTCGATCGATCTTGTTGATGGCAAGCGCAATTGGTGCGCGACCGGAGCTGTTCCTGAGCGAGTCCAGGATTGCGGCCCAGCCGTCGGTCAGGCCGCGATGCGCTTCGACCAGGAGCACGACAATGTCTGCACCTGCCGCACCTCCCCATGCCGCCGTGACCATGGCGCGGTCTAGGCGTCGCCGAGGCTGAAACAGTCCGGGCGTGTCAACAAGGACGATCTGCGCGTTTCCTTCGATCACGACGCCGCGAATGCGTGTTCGCGTTGTCTGAACCTTGTGAGTGACGATCGCGACATCGGCCCCGACCATCCGGTTCAACAGAGTCGACTTGCCGGCATTCGGTTCGCCGATCAGAGCCACAAAGCCTGCGCGTGTGGACATGCCTGGGCGTCCTTCGAAACTGCTTGCCCGCATTTAGGTGAATTTCCGTGCCTTCACCAGTGCACTTCCCTTGTTCGGGTCTTGGTCAATGACCAGAACTCGCGCGCCCGGCCGCCGGGACATCCCCCACCGTTCCGGAGTGACGGGATCGGTCACGCGGAAGAGAGGGTGCCTCAGAACCTGCGTGCGATGGAGAAATTGAAGATGGCCGTGGTGTCCCTGTCTGGCGGGACCGTGGTCAATCGGAAATCGGTGTCACCCAAGCGTACTGAAAGCGTGGCGGACGCCAGAGGCAGGTAGCCGCCGATGTTGGGAATGCCGTAATCGTCTTTCAGGTCGATTGCCAGAGTCCGGTAATACCCGAGGCCGGTGCTGAGCCCGCCGCGGATTTCCGCAGCGCCAAGGGTGAAGAGGGGAATGTGAATCCCGACGATAACGAACGGCGACACTTCGTCGTAGCTGTTGTAGAATACACCACCCTCAAGATGCCATTCCGTGCCGGGCTGGCGCTCCCACCGCATTCCGTAGCTCAGGCCGGGATTGAAGTTGTTGAGTGCATCGTTACCGATGTGGGCCGAGCCGATGACGACCCCGAAATAGCGTTCCTGCGCATGGACCGTGCCGGACAGCAGGAGGAGGAGGGGGAGGATCAGAATGCGCATTAGGATCCTGTACATTGGAGAAAAAGGGATTGCCAGAGGCTCGTTGTCGGACAGGCCGTTCTCAGCGGCTCCGAGCTTCCAGGCCTTTAGGGTGGCTGCCGGGGCCTGGGAGCGCCGGGTCCATGTTCGCGGACCTTCCAGGGGCTGCACCGGACGCCTGCCTTGCCCTTGCCCCGGACGCGCGCAATTGAGAACACATGAAGCGGGAAATCGCTCGGGAGGAGGCGTTCCATAGATCTCGCGCAGGGGACTGTCGCGTTCAGGCGACAGGTGAATGCGCGCCCCTTGCAATGACGACCGGCCTGGCATATATGGAACACATGGCGAACATGGGCAAGAGGTTGTTCAGGAGCTACAAGTACCGGCTCTACCCGAACAGGGCGCAGGAAGCGGCCCTGACGGACATGCTCGGTCATTTCCGCGACCTCTGCAACGCGGGCCTCCAGCAGCGCATCGAGGCGTGGCGCCGGCAGGGCGTCAGCCTCGGCTACGTCCGGCAGGCCGGCGAGCTGAAGGCCGTCCGGGACGCGGTTCCGGAGCTGGCCGGATACAGCTACAGCGCCGAGCAGCAGGTCCTTCGCCGCCTTCTTCCGCCGCGTGAAGGCGGGAGAGACGCCGGGCTTTCCCCGCTTCCGCGCGAAGTCGCGGTTCCACAGCGCGGACTTCCGCGTCGGCGACGGGCTGGTCTGCCGGGACGGACGGCTCCGGCT
>JAJDVJ010000055.1 GCA_022826205.1 Silicimonas sp.
CCGACGCTTCGCCTGACACCTCGCAGTGTCCGGCGCACGGCTCGCGGTGAAAGTGGTGGTTGGCCTTTCCTTTCTACGGGACTTTCACCCGCTGCACGTTCTCCAGTTAGCCTGGCGCTCTCAAGTTGGGTATATAAGCCCCTAAGGAAGCGTCCCGAGCAGAAAATCCGTCACGACCGACTGGCCACCTTCGCGATCAGACGTCCTGATGTCACAAAGCTGCCATCGCCTGAAATGGCCCAGACACGCATTGCTTCCATTTGCCGGATACCCTTTATGGGGATACAGCGACCGTGGAGACGAGGTCCCGCCCACAGTACATTCGGATGTGGCCTTCAACTTGGTTGCGAGTCTGCAATTAAATTTGCCTGTCCCAGCACGGGCCGCAATTGAGGCCCGTGTGAGGCTTCGACCTCGTTCAACCAGACTGTTTCTTGATGTTGTGCGGAGCAAGTTAAGATAGATCGCGTCATCAATTGACGCGCCTAGGGAGAGGCACAGCATGGCTAATTCCGAGATTCTCGAACCTCTGGATTGGACGATTCCAGTGCCCATCGTCTTTGGTCCCGGCCGCCTGGTGGAAATCGGTGACAGATGCCACACCATAGGCATCAAGAGACCCTTGATTGTTACCGACAGAGGCAGCCATGACTTGCCGTTTATTGGGCAGTTGCAAGGGTACCTGGCGCAATCAGGCCTACGTTCGGGTCTGTTCTGGGACATTTCGCCAAATCCGCGTGATGATGAGATTGGAGGCGGTTGCGCAGCATTTCTCGCTGGCGACCATGATGGCATAATCGCCATCGGCGGCGGAAGCGCGATGGACGGCGGGAAAGCTATCTGTCTGACGGTGAAGAGCGGCGTGGACCTTTGGGCGTTCGAGTATGAAAAGACCGTACCAAAAGTTGCGTCAGAATTTCCAGCCTTGATCACCATCCCCACCACCGCGGGCACTGGCGCTGAAACCGAAAGCACGGCGATGGTGACCCATGTCGAGAAAGGAATGAAATTCTGCATATGGCACCCGAAGTGCAAGCCGGCACTGGCTTTGCTCGATCCGAAATTGACTCTTGGATTGCCTCCGAATCTGACTGCCTGGACTGGGGCAGACGCCATGACCCACGCGATGGAGGCCTTTCTCGTGCCAGGTTTCCATCCGTTGTGCGACGGAGCCGCGCTTGAAGGGTTGTCACTGGTGACGAAATTGCTTCCCGTCGCTGTCCGTGAACCTAGCAATCTTGAAGCGCGGAGCGGGATGCTTGTTGGGTCTTGCCTTGCAGGTGTCTCCTTTCTCAAAGGGCTGGGTCTCGTGCATGCAATCTCACATATGGTAGGCGCGGAATACGACACCCAACACGGCCTGACCAATGCGATTATCTTGCCTGTAGTGTTGCGGTTCAACTTGCCAGGTTTGGACGCAAAGGTGATCCGAATGGCCGACGCGATGGGCATTGAGGATCGAACCGCCGAAGGATTTGTCCACGCTGTCGAATCAATTCTGGACGAGATCGAAATACCTAAGTCACTAGACGAAATCGGAGTTCCAAGGGACTGTGCAGGCAGGATCGCTCAGAAGGCCATTCAAGACAGCGCCGCGGCCACCAACCCGAGGCGGGCCACTGTCGCTGAGATCACCGACCTTGTGACGACGGCAATCTCGCGGGCTCGCTAGCACATACTTATCTAGCGACTCTGTCTGCTTGGCTGTGCATTGTGACCAAATGATCCGGCGCGGAGATTGGGCGCTATCGATCCTTGCTTCACCAAGGCTTGATCTGGTGACTTGATTCGAGAATGCTCTCCATGCCGCGCAACTCATCTGAATTCGCATGGGGCCATCGCGATGTACAAACTCTACTACGCGCTCAAGAGCGCCTCAATGGGTGTCCGGGTCATCCTTGAGGAAATCGGCACTCCGTACGAGCTTCTCGAAACGTCGATCATGCTGGGCGAACAACGGCCACACGAGCAATTGAAGATCAACCCAAATGGCTGGGTTCCAGTGCTATTGTGGGATTCAGGCGCCATGTATGAGTGCGCGGCGATAACGATCTTCTTGTGTGACCGCCACCCGGAATCTCGGCTCGCACCCGCGACAAGTGCGCCGACACGGGCGCTCTATCTCCAAACGCTCGTCTATTTCTCCAACTCGGTGCAGAATGCGTTTCAGCTAACCTACTATCCCGACCGATTTGCCAATTCTCCCCAAGGAGAACCAGGCGCGCAGCAACGGGGCAACCGTCGATTGCGAGAGACCTGGTCGGTAGTCGACCAGCAGATAGGCGGCAAGGAATGGGTGCTGGGCGATCGCTTCAGTGCCGCCGACATCTACCTGTTCATGCTGACCACGTGGCTGCGACCGGCCAAAGGACACCCATCAGTTGAAGAGTTTCCAAACGTACGTCGCGTCGCGGGCGTTGTAGCGCAAAGACCAACCGTGCAACGAGTGTATGAGCCCTGGTTCGCCAACCCTGACTACTGATCGTCAGCCAAGCTAGAACGAGCGCGAGTTCATGCCTCAATCGCTGGTTCTGTTGAACCGTTGCGAATACGCCAAACCAGGCCATCGGGACACCCATGCCGCTCCATGAAGACGTCGTTCATCTCCAATTCTCACCTTGGGCCTGTGGGACAATTGTACTGGCCGCCTTGCACCTCGACGTGGGTATTGAAGACCTCGGCCTGCAATAGATCAATATGCTCCAAGATACGTTCATCGCACATCGCTGGCACCAACGCCCTTTCCCAAACTGCATCGTGTCGGATCACCGTGCCAGACCTATGCCGCCACCATGCTGGCAAGCTGGAATCTCAAGAGCGCGCCATCAGAGCGACAACAATCACATCATTGACGCCCGATCGGGAAAGCGTCTTCAATGCATGATCCGTCCCACACTTGTAGAGACCAAATTGCACCCGACATTGCATGGGTGTCATCTGTACCAGTCAATCATGAATAAGGTGTCAACCCACCTGAATTCATTCTAGGCGATGGCGGGACCATTCTGAAGCGGACAGGAGGCCACTTTTGCAGGATCAGGCCGACATGCGCCGAGGCTTCAGCGGTTCCGTGCGTGCCAGGCGCAGCAAGTATGCCATGAACGGCTGGCTGGTGTCCGTGTCCCGCGTCGCCGCGTAAAGCCGCCTTGTGATGCCCTTCTCGGTCAGCGGCCGGGCCACGTAGTCGGAATCAAGCCTCACGTCCCGCAACACCCAATCGGGAAGGACGGCCACACCTCGGTTTGATGCTACGAGCAGCAAGATCACGGCCGTCAGTTCCACTTGGCGGACCACACGAGGTTCGACCTTTTCGGGCAGGAGCAATTCCGTGAATACGTCAAGCCTGGATCGATCCACCGGATAGGTGATCAGCGTCTCGTCGCGAAAGTCCTCAGCGACAACAAAGTCCTTGGCGGCAAGCGTATGTTGCGACGATGCGACGAAGACCGGCTCATAGTCAAAGAGCGCCGAAAAATCAATTCCGTGCAGGCTTTCCGGATCCGACGAAACAACAACGTCAACTTCCTCGCGCTGGAGTGCGGGCAACGCGTCGAAGGCCAGGCCAGGGCGAATGTCCACGTCGACATCCGGCCACGCCCGACGAAACTGCTCCAAAACGGGAAAAAGCCATTCGAAGCACGCGTGGCACTCGATCGCGATATGCAGCCTTCCGGAACGTCCTTGTCGGAGATTGCGAAACTCTTCCTCTAGCGCCTCCACCTCGGGAAGCACACGATCTGCAAGCGTCAGGAACCGCATGCCCGCAGCTGACAGCCGGAGCGGCTTCGTGCGGCGGACGAAGAGCTCAACGCCAGCCTGATCCTCAAGCCCCTTCACCTGATGGCTGAGAGCGGACTGGGTCACGTTCATTTGGTCCGCAGCCCGCGCAAGACCTCCGGCATCGTGGATCGCCTTGATCGTGCGCAGATGGCGCAGTTCGAAGTGCATGTGTCATCCTCATAATCTTGGTGAATATTATGAATTTGTTTCACAAATCGCCTCGTGGCACAAGATGCCCGATCCAAAGGAATCCCAAGCCAATGCCCCTACCCAGCCTTTCATTCGAGTTCTTCCCGCCCCAAGGAATCCAGGCGTCATTCCGGTTTTGGGAAGCCGTGAGCGAACTTGCTCCTCTTGAACCTGACTTTGTCTCCGTCACTTTCGGTGCTGGCGGCGCCCAACACGGTCTGACGCTTGACACGGTCAAGGCGATCAAGAAACACTTCAATCTCGCAGTAGCGGCACACCTGACCTGCTGCAACGCAACCCGCAAGGCAACGCTGGCAATCGCTGAATCCTATTCTGCAGCTGGAGTCCGGGAGATCGTCGCGTTGAGAGGCGACCCGCCGATCGGCACCGGCACGTTCCGCCCCAATCCTGACGGTTTCGAGGACAGTTGCGAGCTGATTTCCGCGCTTGCTGAACTGAACAAGTTCAGCATACGCGCCAGCGCCTATCCCGACCCGCATCCCGAAGCGGCTGGACCGGGTGCGGATGTCGAGTGGCTGAAGCGCAAGGTTGATGCCGGTGCATCGTCAGCGATCACCCAGTTCTTCTTCGAGGCGGAAAGCTACTTTCGTTTTCGTGACGCCTGCGACGCCGCCCGCATCGACGTGCCGATCATTCCTGGCATTCTGCCCATAGAGAACTGGACGCGGATGAAGCACTTTGCGAGACGCTGCGGCGCACATGTTCCCGCTTGGCTGGCAGACGCCTTCGAAACCGCGCTTCGAGACAACCGCCATGATCTCCTGGCAATTTCCGTCTGCACGGAACTCTGCAGCGACCTGTTGGATAGTGGTGTCGAAAACCTGCATTTCTATACGCTCAACAAACCGCATCTGACCAGCGAAGTAATCCGCGCACTCAGAACCGCTCCGACAGCCAGCCTTCGCTACGTGGCCTGAAGACGAGGCAAGTCCAAAGGATTGCCGAGCGACGGCAGAAGACATGGCTCGTGCCGACGTTCGCCGATAAGGTGAAGAATCGTCATCCGCTTTGACGAGAGAGCGAAGGACTCCCGGCATGTCACCCGGGCAGGTCTCACGAGATTGCACATCGTCGCAAAATTGAGGTGACTTTCGGGTCATCAACTCCTATGGTGCCGACAAGAATGGCCGTGAAGGCCATCAACGAGGCAACAGCCAAAAGAGGGCAGATCTGATGATTTCCATCCCCCGTCGCACCCTGCTATCGGGTGCTGCAGCATCTCTTGCATTGTCTGCCTGCAGCAGTGGCGGCCGCAGCGGTGCTGCCAAGGTCGACGCGCGCGCAGATGCTGCGCTAGCGTTCATTGACTCGAACCATCCAGACACAAGGGAACTCCGCGAAAAGGCCGCTGGAATGCTGGTCATGCCCTTGGTGACGGAAGCGAGCTTCTTTTATGGCGGTGCCTACGGACGTGGCGCACTCAGGATCAATGACGCTACCGTGGATTACTATTCGGCGACCCAGGCAAGCTTTGGGCTCCAGGCAGGTGCGCAACAATACGCGCATATCCTGTTCTTCATGACGGAAGAGGCACTCTCGAGTTTCCGCGCATCACAGGGTTGGGCTGCAGGTGCGGACATCGAATACGTCTCCAGAGACGTCGGCGGCAATATTGCCGCCGAAACCACGACCGCGCTCGCCCCGATTATCGGCATTGTGTTCGGTCAGGCCGGCCTTCTTGCAGGAGCATCCGTAACAGGCACGAAGTACACGCGGATAGTTCCCTGACCTGAACCATTTGTCACTCAATTCGGCGAATGAAGTAACTCGACCTTCAATCAAGCTCCCGTAGGCGCTTGAAGAGGCTAGAGGTGTCCCAACGCCCTCCTCCCATCTTCTGTACCTCCTTGTAGAACTGGTCGATCAATGCCGTCACCGGAAGGCTGGCTCCGAACTGATCCGCCGCAGCCAGGCAAATGCACAGGTCCTTCCGCATCCAGTCCACAGCAAATCCGTGCTCGAAGTGATCGTCGAGCATGGATTCGTGGCGATTTGACATCTGCCAAGAGCCGGCGGCACCCTGGCTGATGACCTCGACCACTGCACGGCCGTCAAGGCCCGCCTTCTCCGCAAAGTGAAGCGCCTCGGACAGTGCTTGGACGAGTCCCGCAATCGCGATCTGGTTTGCCATCTTCGTCAGTTGCCCGGAGCCGCTTTCTCCGATTCTGCGACAGATTCGTGCATATGCCTGCATGATCGGTTCCGCGCGCCGGTACGCGTCATTGTCACCGCCGCACATAATCGAAAGCTGGCCGCTTTCGGCTCCTGCCTGCCCGCCACTTATCGGAGCGTCAACGAAGGACAGACCCAAGTCTTCGGCCGCCGCGCAAAGCTCGCGCGTGACATCGGACGAAACCGTTGTGTGGTCCACAAAGACGGACCCTGCCTCCATTCCCGCAAAGGCCCCGTCCGCTCCGAGGCAGACCGAGCGCAGATCGTCGTCATTTCCTACGCAGGCCATGACATGGTCCGCGCCTCCAGCCGCTTCACGGGGCGTTGCGCAAAAACTTCCGCCATGCTCCTTGGCCCAAGCCTCGGCCTTCGCTCCGGTACGGTTGTAGACGGTGACGTCATGTCCTGCGGCAACCAGGTGACCCGCCATCGGATACCCCATGACGCCGAGCCCTATGAATGCACAAATTGCCATGGAATCCCCCCTCGCTGCAGCATAATCTTTGCGTGCCGAACTTCCTACCGCACAAGCGGACGCAGTCAACAAGGCACACATGGTCGCTCTCTTTCGCTGGCTTACTCGAATCGTCGTCGGGCTACTGGCCTTGGGACTGGTGCTTTCAGTGAGTCTGTACTGGCTTCTGTCGCGTTCGATTCCGGACTATTCGGAGACCCTGTCGGTTCCAGGCATCACCGCTCCCGTCGAGATCGTGCGCGACAACGCAGGCGTTCCGCACATCCTTGGCACAACCGACGAAGACGTGTTCTTCGGTCTTGGCCTTGCACATGCTCAGGACAGGCTGTGGCAAATGACCATGCTGCGACGCACGGCGCAGGGGCAACTCTCGGAGATTTTCGGGGCCCGTACGCTGCCGATCGACGAGCTGATGCGAAGGCTGGACATCTATTCGCAGGCAGTTGCCTCGGTCGAAGCGCAGGATGCGTACACACGCCGTGCGCTCGAGGCTTACGCTGCAGGAGTCAATGCCTGGCTGGCCGAGGTCAACACGGGCACTCGAGGCCGCGGGGCGCCGGAATTCTGGTTGTTCGAACCCGTGATCGCACTTTGGCAACCCGCCGATTCGGTCGTCATTGGAAAGCTCATGGCCCTGCGGCTCTCCGGACACCTTCGTGACGAGGTGCTGCGCGCGCAGCTTTCCGGCATACTGCCGGAGGCACGCCTGTTCGACATTCTTCCCGACACGCCAGAGGACGGTAAGACTGCCACTTCCGATTTCGCGACGCTCTTAGGTACACCCAAGCCCGGACATGCAACGGCCCTGGCGCCCCATCTTCAGCTTTCGCCCGTTGCGCAACCCGGAGCCGAAGGCGCATCGAACGCGTGGGCTGCGGCGCCGGAGAGGTCGGCTGCAGGCGGCACCCTTCTTGCCAACGACCCGCATCTTGAGTTTACGGCACCGTCATTCTGGTACCTTGCGCGGCTGGAACTGGCCACGGGCGGCGTGATCGGCGGGACAATTCCCGGCATGCCAGTCGTGCTGACAGGCCGGTCCGACCACCATGGCTGGGGCCTCACCTATACCTATGCAGACGACCAGGACATCTTTCTGGAAAAGCTGAATCCGGACGACCCGCAAGAGGTCCTCGCACCTGACGGATGGAAGCGGCTCGAATCGCGCCCGTCCATCATAAACGTGAAGGATTCGGAGCCCGTGACCGTCACGTTGAGATGGAGCGAAAACGGACCGATCCTGTCCAATTCCAGCTACGATCTTGCATCCATCGTCCCAGCCGGTCATGTCGCAGCCCTTGCCTGGACCGCTCTGGATGGCGCCGATACGTCAGCGCAAGCCATGATGGGCATCATGCGCGCAGGAAACATAGACGAAGCAATTTCGGCGGGTGAGGACTTCGTTGCGCCGGCGCAAAACCTCGTTGTCGTCGACCTAGAAGAAATTGCGCTCAAGGTGATTGGGGCGCTTCCCCGCCGCTCGGCCAGAAGCCAAACTCTGGGTCGCGTACCGACACCAGGCTGGCATTCGGACAACCGATGGTTGGGCATCCTCCCTTACTCAACGAATCCGGAGTTCCGGATCCCGGCCAATGGCATCATCGGAAACACCAACAACAAGATAACGGGCCGGGCCTACCCCTTGCATGTCAGTCATCGTTGGGGCGACTCGCAAAGGATCCAGAGATGGCAACGCCTGATGGAGAACCGAAAGGTCCACACCCGCGAGAGTTTCATTGAGGCACAGCTTGACGCTGTTTCCGTCACCGCGCGCACATTGCTTCCGTTGATCGCACGCGACCTCTGGTTCACCGGTGAAGCTGCGGAGAGCGGTACGGTCGAGCGTCTGCGCCGTGACGCACTGGATCTTCTGGCCGACTGGAACGGAGAAATGAATGAGCATATCCCGGAACCACTGATCTATGCGGCCTGGATGCAGCGGCTGCAGGATCGGCTGATCAGGGATGAGCTCGGCCCAATCGCGGACAGGTTTCCGAACGCAAAGCCGATTTTCCTTGAACGCGTTTTCCGAGATGTCGAAGGTGCGGGCGCTTGGTGCGACGTGATCCAATCCGAAGATGTCGAGACATGCGGGGAGATCGCGCGACTCTCGCTTGACGATGCGCTGCTATGGATTGACGAGACCTACGGCACGCCGCTTGAAACACTGCGCTGGGGTGACTCGCACCAGGCCGTCCACAAGCACCCTGTGCTTGGAGAAATTGGTTGGCTGGCCGCTCTTGTGAACATCCGCCAGTCAACTTCTGGCGGAGACCATACACTGCTTCGTGGTCAGACCGTCGGTGCCGGGTCTGAGCCCTTTCTAAGCCGCCGTGGGGCCGGATATCGTGGCGTTTACGACTTCGCCGATCCGGACAGCTCGGTCTTCGTGATCTCCACCGGACAGTCCGGACACCCGCTGAGCCCCCACTATGAAGATCTCGGTGAACTCTGGCGGCGCGGCGAATACATACCGATGGTGCTCGATCCGGACCTTGCGAGGGCAGGTTCGATCGGGACTACGTGGCTGCTGCCGAGCGAATGAGGCATCAGCCAATCAAAGCCTCGAATAGCGAATGGATTGTGACGAAGTCCAGTTCACCTCGATCCTGCTTCCTGTGTCGCTCTCGGTCTCTCCCACCACGACCCGCTGACCATATAGCCAGGCGCGCTTTCGTCCTTCCTTATGCGTGATCTCAATCACGGCGCGGCTTCGCCCTACATCGAGTGCGGCTTCGATGCGTTCCAGCAATGGCGCGATGCAAACCTCGTCAAGGGCAGAGATCATCACCGCGTTCCCTCTGCGTGACGCGATCGTGTCCAACGAGGTCCGCGCATCCTCATCCAGACGATCGATCTTGTTCCAGACCTCAATCACGACACTCTCCTCATCAACTCCGAGAGCGTCCAGAATTGCGAGGACATCGTCTCGCTGCTCCTCAGTCTCAGTATGGGAAATGTCCCGGACATGCAGGATGACATCGGCCACCGGAACCTCTTCAAGCGTCGCGCGAAATGCCGCCACAAGCTGCGTCGGCAGATCAGAAATGAAACCAACCGTGTCCGACAGAATCACGTCCTGACCCAATTTGGGCAACCGTACCACTCGCATTGTAGGATCAAGCGTTGCAAAGAGCATGTCCTTCGCCAGCACGCCCGCCCCAGTCAGTCGGTTGAAGATTGTCGACTTTCCCGCGTTCGTGTAGCCGACGAGCGCCACGACCGGAAAGGGAGTCCTTGCTCGGGCCTCCCTGTGCAGACCCCGCGTCTTGGCGACCTTTTCGAGTTGGCGCCTGAGACGCACCAATTGTTCATCGATGGCTCTACGGTCGGCCTCTATCTGGGTCTCTCCGGGACCACCCACGAATCCAAGACCTCCCCGCTGGCGCTCGAGGTGCGTCCATGCCCGAACCAGACGCGTCCTTTGGTAGGACAGCGCGGCCATTTCGACCTGCAACACGCCCTCACGCGTCACCGCACGGTCCGAGAAGATCTCGAGGATCAGTGCCGTGCGGTCCAAGACCTTGGCTTGCCACTCCCGCTCCAGGTTTCGCTGCTGCACCGGACTCACCTGCCCGTTCACGAGAACCAGCTCAACTTGCCGGGCGTCGACAAGCGCACGTATTTCCTCGACCTTGCCCTTGCCGAACAGCATCCCAGGAGCAACGCGCGAGAGCCGCACCAGTTCTGCGCCCACAAGCGCGACGCTTGGCAACGCCGTTGCGAGCAAGGCAGCCTCTTCAAGTGCCAGGGCCGGGTCACGTCGCCGTCCCTGGCCTCGAATGTCCGGGTGAAGCACGAGGGCCCGCACGTCCTGACGTTACCTGTTCACCCTGCAAGATGCCCCTGCCCTCGGATGCGGCAGGAGTGCGCGGCCTTGTGTGCCGTGCAAAGGTGCCGTCCTCGCTGCTGGCATGTGGTGAGGTTGCATCCTTGCCCGTCGGTCCGCTGGACGATGAACGATGCAGCACTGACCGCGGAGAATGTCTTGTACGGTGCCGTCAGCGGTCAGGATGTTGAAAGAACTTGCGCGCATCGCGAGGCACCTGGTGTCGCGTGAGCGTCTCCGGCAAGTTCGGCCTAAGTCGGTCTCCCCGCGCACAATCTGACCCCACGTGTCTCGATTCGCTCCGCTCCGCGCCAGACCCGTCGCGTCCGCAGACGAGTCTTCGAGTGCCCGGTGCTGCGGAAGTACGCCCGGGTCGACTTTGAACGCGTGGTTTTGGCTGAATTGGATTCCGGCCTCCATTCCTGTGCTGGTCAACATGGACTCACTGGGGCTTCCGCCCATCAAGCCCTCCATTCAGGAAGGGGTCTCTGGCGCTTGTTCACTCTGTCCTTCACCGTCGTAAAGAGAAATCGGCTGCGCCGGCATGATGGTCGAAATTGCATGCTTGTAGACAAGTTGAGACTGGCCATCGCGTCGCAGCAGGACACAAAAGTTGTCAAACCACGTGATGACGCCCTGCAGCTTCACGCCGTTTACAAGGAACACCGTCACGGAAATCTTCGACTTCCTGATGTGGTTCAAGAACACGTCTTGCAAGTTCTGTCTGTCTGTTGCCATGGGTCACAGCCTCTTTGTTTTTCTTGCGGTCGTTTCTCCGACCTGTCGCAAGTTTTGACGCCCAATATGGGGGTCCGAGAGGACCATGACCACCCCAATTACGCTGAATCGTCACATAAATCTCTTCGGAGAACGCCTATCTCCAGAAATCAGGGTTCAGAAGCGCGATCAAGGCAAGCGTTTCCAGCCGACCCAATACCATCGCCGCACAAAGGAGACCCAGCGCAGCATTGCCGAGACTCGCCAGATCCATCGGCACGCTGCCAGCAATCTCGATCAGCGGCCCCGTCGTCGAGAACGCCGCAATCGTCAATATCAGGGATTCCTCCAGATCCAGCCCTCCAATCAAGGAGAACCCGGTCATCACCACGGAACAGGAAAGGGCAAAGAGCATGCAAAACACCCATGCGGCATATGCGCCCTGCCGTCTGAATCGACGCCCTTGCCGACCCGACCCTCCTATTGAGGAAGGTTGGACCAACTTTTCCATCTCGCGCAACCCGTGCTGATAGAGCGCATAGACCCGCAAGAGCTTCACGCCGCCTGCAGTGGTGGCCACTCCACCCCCCAGCAGCGCCAAGCCGAGGAGCAGAACGCCCGGTGCGCTGAGACCTGACCACGCCCGCGCCGCGTTCCACTCCTCCGCAACAAATCCCGTCGTCGTCAGAAACGAAGCAACCGTGAAGAGTGCGCCCCAAAGCTTGCGCAGGCCATCGGACAGCGACATTCCGGACCCAGTCTCGATACTCGCGATCCAGTGCCACAGGAGCAGCAAGGCGACAGCGACAAGTACGAGAACGAGTCCAAGCCGCAGTTCAGGATCGACCAGAAGGCTTCGCCAGCCAAGTGGTCGCTCCTCGCGTGCAAATGTCAGGCGCGAAAGGGCGAAGACAAGAAATACAAGGATGATGAATTCGCCAAACGGCCCGGCCTCGCTTCCTTCCATGCCGCCGACCGGAGAGATTCCGGAAGTCGCAATTGTGGACATTGCGTGGCAGAGCGCCACAAACGCACTGTCGCCCGCGAGATACAGCGACAGCCAAAGCACCAGCGTCAGGCCACCGTAGACCGGTAAGAGCCGCAATGCATAGCGTCGCAGACGAGTGGACGGGTTGACCGCCAGACTCGCCGGCTGGCCTTGCTGCCCGATTTCGGCGCCGGACGTGACTTCAAACCCGCCAAGGCTCAAGGGGGCCAGAATTGCGATCGCGACGACCCAGATGAAGAACCCACCCATCCATCCGACCTGCGCCCGCCAGAGATGAGCAGAGGGTGGAAGCGTGTCCGGATCCAGAATGGTCAGCCCGGTCGTTGTGATGCTGGAAACCATCTCGACATACGCATCGACAAACGCAGTTCCCGGCACGGCTTCTGAAAGCGGCACGGCAAGCATGAAGGGAAGCAGTACCATGCAGCCAACGATGGAGACCAGGTGGCTGCGCCCGAGACTCCGAATCCGCATGCCGCTGATCGCCAAGGCCACCATCAAGAACAGAAGGCCAGACAGAAGGGCAGCGTAGAAGAACGCCCTTGACGTGGGGTGATCGTCGATGGCCAGGGCATGTGCCGCAGGCAGTAACATCGAGAGTCCGGCAAGCCCCATCAGGCTCACAATGAAAGGCGCATCGCCAAGCCTGAGCATCAAAAAAAGTCGATCGAGACCTGGAACAGGCGCTCAACTTCAGGCACGTCGCCTGCAAGCGCGAAGACCACGATCACATCGCCTTCATCTATGCGCGTCGAACCAGTCGGCTTCTCCATCCTGCCGTTCTTCTCAACAGCTCCCACTATCACGCCATCCGGGAACTCGATATCGCGGATAAGCCTTCCGGAAAGCGAAGAGGTCGAAAGGATCGGCGCCTCGATCACTTCGGCTTCGGCATCCCCGATGGAATAGACGCTCCTGACCTGACCACCATGGCGAACGTGACGCAGGATCGAACTGACGGTAGTCGCGCGAGGATTGATGTAGGCATCTATCGACAGGGGATCCATCAACGGGATTAGCGTCGGATCGTTAACGAGAGCGATTGCAAACGGGCACCCGGCCTGCTTTGCCCGGACCGAAGCCAGAAGATTGGTGTTGTCGTCGTCGGTCACTGCGAGAATCGCATCGGCGCGCTCGATTCCGGCTTCCGTCAGAAGGTCCGAGTTCATGCCGTCGCCGTGCAGAACGATAGTGCGCTCCAGAGAATCTGCTGCGCTCTCGGCGTGTGCGAGATCCTTTTCGATGACGCGCACGTGCCGTCGTTCGGCGCGCCCTTCAAGCGCCTCCGCGACGGCAAGGCCGACATTCCCACCACCGAGGATCACGATGTGCTCCTGTCGCTGCACTTTCTTGCCGAAAGTCCCCAGGGTGCGTCCGATGTCCTCGAAATGTGTCATGACATGGACCTGATCACCGGCGAAGAGCTGGTCGCCGGGACTGGGCGCAAAAAGCTTGCCGTTTCGCCTGACTGCAACGACAAGAGCCCGCAAGGTCGAAAACAGGTCTGTCAGTTGCCGGAGCGGCGTGTCGAGAACCGGGCAGTCCTCGCCCAGCTGGATGCCGAGCAACTGCGCCGTCCCTCCAAGAAACACTCCTGTGTCAAATGCCGCCGGCACGTTCAGACGTCTCAGGGCTGCTTCCGCAACTTCGCGTTCCGGACTGATGACCACATCGATCGGCATGTGGTCCTTGCGAAACAAGTCGGAATAGATTTCCGCGTGATAGCTTTGCGCCCGCAGGCGTGCGATCTTGCGTCTCACGTTGAAAATTGAATGGGCCACCTGACAGGTGACCATGTTCACCTCGTCCGAATGCGTGGCGGCAATGATCATATCTGCGTCTCTCGCGCCGGCGCGCTGCAAGACATCCGGATAGCTGGCATGTCCGGCAACGCCCTGAACATCCAGCGTGTCGGTCGCTCTGCGCACGAGATCCGGATTCTTGTCGACAATGGTCACGTCGTTTCTCTCACCCGAGAGATGCCGCGCGATCTGCCAGCCGACTTGGCCCGCGCCGCAGATGATGACCTTCATGGCTTGCCCCTTGGCCGTTCCGGACGGCATTTGTCTGGCACGCACTACGGCCATGATCAAGGCGCGGCGCGACCTGTTGAGACGCAGACCATATCCGGGATGCCTGCGGACGCCGGAACCGCCACACGATTTCGTGCCGGACCTCCGGAAGTCCACCGCATCTTGCCCAAGCCGTGCGCGAGGCTGGGGAAGCGAGCAATGTCGTCCTCGACGTGCAAAATCGTGACCCTGTGCCAAGAGCATGGCGTCGGCGTGTTGCTGTCCGGAGGCCGGGATCCCGTCCGGATCTGGTTCCCCGACATCGAATTGCGGGCAGATCGAAGCGGTCAGGACTCCTTAGGTAACGCTCCGTGTCCAGTTCCACTGCAGTGCCGGTTCCGCACCTCAGACTGTCTCCTCCGCTTCACCCGGCGCAGTTCCCTCCGCCGCCGCAGCGTTGCGTGAAGAAGCCATCACATTCAGTGACTTGAGCTTTCTGTGAAGAGCCGATCGTTCCATTCCCACGAACTTCGCCGCTCGGCTGATATTGCCCCCGAACCGATTGAGCTGCGTGTTAAGATACTCTCGCTCGAAGATTTCTCGTGCCTGCCGGAGCGGCATGTTTGTGAAGTCCCCGGACAAAACGGCTTTGCCGCTATCCTGCGCCTTTGCTCGACTTTCGCCCTCGACTTCAGTTGCAGTGATATCGCCCTTGTCAGACCCCAGAATCAGGACCTTCTCGATCGTGTTCTTCAACTGGCGCACATTGCCAGGCCAAGTCATCGATTGAAGCATCGCGACGGCATCGTCAGCAAGGTTTCGCAACGGAAGACCCTGCGACTTGTTGAACGACACAATGAAATGCCGGGCAAGTTCCGGAATGTCGTCACTGCGGTCGGCCAGGTCGGGAACCATGATCGGCACGACGTTCAGCCTGTGAAAAAGCTCCTCACGAAAATTTCCGGCTTCCACTTCGGCCTCGAGGTCCCGTGTCGTCGAAGAAACGACACGCAGGTCAACCCTTACCTTGTCCGTGCCCCCGACACGCTGAAACTGCTGTTCGGTAAGCACGCGAAGAATCTTTGACTGGGTTCCGGGCGGCATGTCAGCAACCTCGTCAAAGAAGACCACGCCTCCATGCGCCTCTTCCAGCATTCCCTGCTCAATTCCTCGTTCGGTGCTTTCACGTCCGAAGAGAACCTCTTCCATGCGCTCCGGCGCGATCGATGCAGAACTGACCGAAACGAACGGCCCGTTGGCGCGGTCCGAATGCGCATGGATATAGCGCGCTGCAATCTCCTTGCCAGATCCCGATGGGCCGGTCAGCATCACGCGCCCGTTCGACTTGGTCACCTTGTCAAGCTGTGATCTCAGCGCCTTGCACGCGGGCGACGTCCCGATGATGTTTGCCGACCTCAGTTCCTTGCGGCGCAGTTCAGAGTTTTCCCGCCGCAACCGAGAGGTTTCCATGGCGCGCGAGATCACGACCAGCAACTGGTCGATGTTGAACGGCTTCTCGATGAAGTCATAGGCACCCTGCTTGATGGCGGCGACGGCAATCTCGATGTTTCCATGCCCCGAAATGATGATGATCGGAACGTCGGGATTGTCTCGCTTCGTGACCTTCAGGATGTCAATTCCGTCCATGCGGCTGTCCTTCAGCCAGATGTCGAGAATCATCAGGCCGGGCGGTTCCCGATTCAACTCTGCCATCGCATCTTCCGAATTCGCCGCCATCCGGGTGTCGAATCCTTCGTCTTCTAGAATGTCCGAGATGAGAGTCCGAATGTCTTCCTCGTCATCGACAATCAGAATGTCACCCATCAGCGTATCTCCCCCGTTCGGCAAGCTAAAGCGCGTCGACCTGATCGATACCAGCCGCCAAGGGCAGGCAGATTTCTGCGCAGGCCCCGATCTGGCCCGAATCGTCCAGCGGGTCGGCGTCCGTCAGAACCAGCGACCCTCCGTGTTCCTCTATGATCTTCTTCACAATGGACAGGCCCAATCCGGTACCCTTTGCACGTGTCGACACATAAGGCTCGAAGAGCCGTGTCCGATCCTCTGGCAGCCCGATCCCGTTGTCAGAAACCGCAATGCGCGCAACTTGTCCCTCGACCTTCAGGCTGACATGGACCCTTGGTGAGTAGCTTCTTATCTCTAAACCTTTTTCTGAAATGCTTTCAATTGCTTCACCGGCATTCTTAATCAAGTTTGTCAGTGCCTGACCTATCATTGCCTTGTCCACGTCGGCATAGACGGGTGTCTCTGGAATTTCCGAAATCAACTCGTGCGCATCGCTTGTCTCCTGCAAGGTCACTACATCCCGAACGGTCGCGGCCAAGTCCTGTCGGCTGCGCTCCGGCTCCGGCATCCGCGCGAATCTGGAAAATTCGTCCACGATGCGCCTCAGATCGTCTGTCTGACGCACGATCACATCGGTCATCTGGTCAAGCTGGTCGGCATCATCTCCTGCCACAGGGCGGAATTTCCGCTTGATCCGCCCCGCAGAAAGTTGGATGGGCGTCAGCGGATTCTTGATTTCATGAGCGATCCTCCGCGCCACGTCGCCCCAAGCCGCCATGCGCTGCGCCGTGACGAGATCGGTCACGTCATCGAACGCAATCACGTATCCCTCCTCCTCGCCATCCATACCGCGCCTTTTAGCAATTCGCACAAGAAGGGACTCTGCAACGCCGCCACGCGACACACGGACTTCATCCTGCTCGGTAACGCGACCGCTTTCATTCAGTCGAGTCAGCAAAGGCCCGAATTCCGGAACCGACTTCTCCAGCGCCATGGACAGGCTGTCGCCCTCGATCTTGAGGATGCGTTCCGCTGAGCGGTTGATGAATGTGATCCGTCCTTGGGTGTCGAGGCCGATCACGCCTGCAGTCACCGAGGAAAGCACGCTATCGAACAACCGGCGGCGGCGCTCGATCTGCTGGTTCGTCGTGAGCAGCCGCTCACGCTGGCCCTTGAGTTGCCGGGTCATCTGGTTGAAGAGGCGGCCAAGCATGGCGATTTCGTCGTCGCCGGGCTCCTCGCGCACCTGCACATCGAGATCTCCAGCGCCAACACGCTGGGCGGCCCCGGCGAGACGCCCAACCGGACGTGCCAGGCGCTCGGCGAACCAAAGGCCCAGCCATGTGGCCGCCAGGATCAGAATGACGGCAAAGCCAAGGTACAGAAGTCCGAACTCGAATACGAGTTGCCCGCGCGCCGCCTCGAGTTCGTTATACAGCTTCGCCGTTTCCGCCGCCTCGTCCAGAAGCCCGAGAATTTTGCCGTCGACATTGCGTGATACATAAAGATACCGGTCCGGAAACGCTGCAAGCATCACGAGCGCCCGGAATTCGTCCGTCTCCAGATCTTCAATGATCACCGTCTCGCCGGCAGTGGCTGCGGCGATTTCGTGCCCGCTTGGCACTTCAAAGTCGAATAGGTAGGATCGTTCCCCACGGATGCGAATTTCCCCGGTGCCGTCAATGACATATGCCTCGCGCAAACCGCGCTGCACTTGGCCCTGCCCCAGCCCAAGCCATTGTCGGAGATCACCGTCGGAAGCAAACACCGACCGGTTGCGCGAAACATCCAGGAACTCCGCCAGCGCCTCGGCATCCTCGGCAAGATCACGTCGCTGGTCTTGCTGATAGGCCACGGCAGCGGAAAGGGATGCCCGCACAACGCCGCTCACACGGTCGGAAAACCAGCTCTCCAGCCCGACATTGATCGTCAACCCGGCAAATATTGCCACCATCACGGTTGGGATGAACGCAATCAGGGCAAAGACACCGGTCAGCCGCAAGTGCAGGCGGGATCCCGCCGATCTCGCACGTCGCGCGGTAATCATCGCGGCAATCCGCCTGGCGACGAGAGCTGCAACCGCCAGCACATAAATCAGGTCCGCCAGGAAGACGAGACGCAATGTCAACGGCGAGGAGCTTCTGTCGAGCGGACCAAGCACAAGAAAGGTCGCCAGAACCAGGACTGGTGCCAAAATGACAAGACTCAACGGCCCGGCATTGCGGAACCGCCGCAATTTCCAAAACGGGCCGGCCGATGTCGGCGGCGTTGTACGTGCTCTTTGGGCCACAGAGGATCCTGTCAAATTGCCGCGGCGCACCCTGCGACCGCCGCTGCATGTTGAAGATCTGCAACAGCGACCGCCTGTTTGGCACACAATTGTTGCCGATTTACATCAATTTGCGGCGCCGTGCCACGCGAATATCAAGTTCAGTGATCTTTTTCCGCAGCGTATTGCGGTTGATGCCCAGCAGTTCGGCGCATTTGGCCTGGTTACCGCCCGTGGCATCAAGTGCCGTCTCGATCAGTGGCAATTCGACTTCGCGCAGGATCCGGTGGTAAAGCCCGGCTGGCGGAAGATGCCCTCCATGCAGGTCAAAGTATCTCCGGAGATGCTTGGCAACAGAAGTGGACACGCCGTCGTCGGCACCAAGCGTGGGAATGACCTCCGGCTGGTTATCAAGAACCGACTTCACGTCCGATCGCAGAATCCGCATTTCTCCACCCATGAGCATCAGACGCCGCACGGTGTTTTCAAGCTGACGTACGTTGCCGGGCCAGGAATATGCGCGAAGAAGTTCGACGGCATGGCTGTCGAATTGACGTATCGGCAATCCATCCTGCTCGGCCCGCTGCGCGAAGTGCCGGGCAAGTAGCATGATGTCGTCGATCCGGTCTCGGAGCGGCGGCAGTTTCAATGTCATTCCGCTCAGCCGATAATACAGGTCTTGCCGAAAGCCGCCTTTGTCGATCGCGGCTGAAAGGTTGGTCTGCGTGGTCGCAATGATACGCGGGCCGTCCTCCTTCAAGTCGTCCAACATTCGAACGATGCGGGTTTGCGCTTCGAGCGGAAGGTCGGCGACTTCGTCGAGCAATAAGGTTCCGTTCCGCGCCCGGTTCACCAACGAGGATGATTCCTCGACATTCTGGAAATCCGCTCCGGTCGCACTGACAAGCGGCATGGTGCGTCGATCGCCCAAGTCGTGAATGGTGCGTGCAATCAAGGACTTGCCCGTCCCGCTTTCGCCTGTAATCAAAATCGGCAGATCGGCATTCATCACCCGGGCAATCACTTGATAGAGCGACTGCATGGCCCGACTGCGTCCTACAAGAGGCAGGTCCTCGGCAACGACCTCGTCCGCTTGGGACACTTGTGCACGAGACTGCGACCTGTCGGCAAGCGCCCGGCTCACCCGCTTCATCAGGTCGGGAAGATCGAAAGGCTTGGGCAAGTAGTGATATGCATCCGCCTCGGTTGCCTGGATCGCCGTGACGATGGTGTTCTGCGCCGAGATCACGATTACCGGCAGATCAGGACGCAACGAGTTGATCTGCGGGACCAATTCGATTCCGTTCCCGTCCGGCATGATCACGTCGGTGATCACCAGATCGCCCTTTCCCTCGTTGACCCATCGCATCAAGGTAAGAAGCGAAGATGTGGCGTGAACCTTGCAGCCACCTCGGGTCAGGGCTTGGGTCAACACCGTTCGGATCGTGCGGTCGTCGTCAGCTACCAGTACCGTGCCATCCATTGGTCCCTCGCCGTGCTATTGTTGCTGATCTTTCGGGGCGGCTGGAAGCGACAGACGGAAGGCCGTCCTGCCCGGCGCACTGTCCACGGTGATCCAGCCATCATGGTCGGAAACTATCTTCGAAGCCAAGGCAAGGCCCAGACCGGTCCCGTTCTCCCGGCCTGAGACGAAAGGATCGAATATGCCTTGCAAGATGTTCGGCGGAACGCCAGGTCCGTCATCAACTATCTCGACATTCAGCACCAGTCCGGTCGTGCGTCCATTGCGTCGAATTTTCGACGACATGTCATAGAATGTCCGAATCAGGATGCGCCCGGGCGAACCGGCCGACGCTTCGGCAGCATTCTTCAACAGGTTCGAGAAGACCTGCAGCATCTGGTCTTCGTCCACCCAAACCAATGGCAGTGACGGATCAAACTCGTCGACAAACTCCATGTGTGCCGCAAATCCCACCGATGCCGAACGTCTCGCACGAACAATGAGGTCGTGGACATTGACTGCCCGGCAGACCGGTGGCCGCAGGTTGCCGAACTGTTCCACCTGCTCGAGAAGCCCGAGAATGCGCCGCGTCTCGCTGACAATCAGATCGGTCAGCGCAAGATCATCCTTGACAAGGTTCATGCCAAGGAGCTGTGCAGCACCCGTGATGCCTGCCAGCGGGTTCTTGATCTCGTGCGCGAGCATTTCGGCCATGCCGATCGCGGACCTCGCGGCCGAGTTTCCGGATATCGCCTGATTCAGCCGCTCTCTCACGAACCTGGGTTCCACCAGCATTACAAGGTGATCGGATGTACCAACCATTGGCGCCAACTTGATGTCGCAGCGTTCAGCCACGTTGTCGCCCGTGATGACATTCAAGTTGTTCATGAATAACGGGGCTTGCTCGCGCCGAACTCTCGCGGCGTGCTCGGTCATTGGCGCGTCCGTGGCAAATGCATCGAATGCGGGCAAGCCGACTGACTGCCGGACGGACGAATTCAGGTAGCTTTCTGCCGCCGGGTTCATTCCAACGATCCTGTCCTTCTCGTCCAGCAGAATTGCCGGCACGGGAACAGACAACCAGAAGCCGTCCTGGATCTCGGTCATTCATGAACCGCCGCGAACATCGATGTCGGAACCTGTTGCATGCCAGTGTCTGCGAATCTGATTCGGGATGTGACATTGACACGACTTCCAGGTTCGCGTGCCTGGATTGCCTGCACGCGGAATTGCGGCACTTCGCTCGGTCCTTCAGCTGGCGATGGGATCAGTGGCGGCCCATACGGAAATATCGAGAACCCAGACTCAATCACTGCTCCTGATGTCCCTTCTTCTGCACGGCGATCAATCACATCGACCCTGCCCGAGCAAAAACTACTACGTGTGACTGGAAATGCCCCAATATCTGGTCACTCCCAACCATGCATATCATCCGAAATTTTTTCCTTTTAGATCATGCCGTTGCGAAGGCGTCAAGACAGCAAGCGAAATCGATGCCGAATTCCTGAACGCTACGCTCCGACACAGGCCTCGGAATTCGCGGCGCCCTTGCGGGGCTGCAATTGACCGGCGATGCGACGCATTTGGGCCTAGGTTGCCGACGGGGACTCGGACCCCAAGGCGAACTGTCCGCCAGAAACGAGACGACGCGGCGGCAATTCGCCAGCCAGTCCGCTCCGGGCCGGTCGAATTGGCACCGGGGATCAGCGCAGTGACGTGACGCACGTGATTGTCGCTGCGCAGGACCCGTACGTACCAGAGAGTGACGTGGGCTTCCCGTATGTCGCCGATGGGGTTGGTGCGGCGAATGAACGATTTATCGGGTTCAAGAGAGTGCCGGGTCGCATGGCGCTGCATTTGAGACTTGGGAATTGAATTCAATGAAGAAAGTGGGCTGGAACGGAGGGTGCCACGATGGCCGAGTCGGGCGTCGAAGGTGTCAGGTTTAGGTTTGTCCTGGTTGGCTGGCATTGTCAGCAGCACGGGCACGGCATAGACATTGCGGCACCAAGTTTAGGATACGGCCCACGATGGACATTCGCCTAGGCAACGGCTTTGACGTACATCGGTTTGGTCCCGGCAATCATGTCACGCTCTGCGGAGTGCATGTGCCCCATGATCGCGGCCTCGCTGGCCATTCGGACGCCGACGTCGCCATGCATGCAATAACCGATGCGATATATGGCGCGGTGGCAGAGGGCGACATAGGCCAGCACTTTCCGCCGACAGACCCGCAATGGCAAGGTGCGGAAAGCGCAACGTTTCTGGAGCATGCGGTGGCGCTTGCCAACAAGCGAGGCTTTCAGATCGCAAATGTCGACACCACGATCATTTGCGAATTTCCGAAGATCGGTCCTCATGTGGCCACGATGCAAGCGCGGCTCTCCGAGATCATCGGTCTTGCCAGGGATCGAATCAGCGTAAAGGCAACAACGTCCGAGCAACTTGGGTTCACTGGCCGTGGCGAGGGCATTGCCGCAATTGCGACGGCCGCATTGGTGGCGAAGTGACTCGGCGCCTTTTTCTCAGTTTCTTCTACGCTGGCTTTCTGCGCCCCGCACCTGGCACGTGGGGGTCGCTTGCGGCCCTTCCCGTAGCATGGGTGTTCTGGCAAGCAGGCGGATCGATTTTGCTTGCCGTCGCGATCATTGCCGCTCTTGCCGGAGGCACCATGGCGATAGCACGGGAGTTCGAGGAAAGCGGGATGCACGACCCTGGCTGGATCGTCATTGACGAAGTCGTAGGTCAATGGATTGCGCTTCTTCCGGTCGCTATCGGCGCCACGGTGTCGGGCGCGTCACCAACACGGCTATGGCCTGGCATCCTTGCGGCATTCGTGCTGTTCCGCCTGTTCGACATCTGGAAACCATGGCTTGTGGGTCATGCGGACCGTCGTGAGGACGCGTTTGGGGTCATGCTTGATGACCTTTGGGCAGGCGTCTTCGCGGCATGCGGCGTCACGACTCTCGCGGCCCTTGCTCATTTTGCGCTCCTCTAATGAACGTCTCCGATCTGATTGACCGTGCCCGGCGCTCGGGCGTGATGATCGCCACGGCAGAAAGCTGCACAGGTGGCCTGGTGGCAGCCAGCATTACCGACATTCCCGGCTCCTCAGACGTCTTTGAGCGCGGCTTTGTCACCTATTCGAACATGTCAAAAATCGATCTGCTTGGAGTTGATTCCGGGATCATCGCCCGGCATGGAGCGGTAAGCCGGCAGGTTGCGAAAGCCATGGCCGAGGGTGCAATTAGGAACTCGGAAGCACATGTCGCCGTCTCGATAACCGGGGTCGCGGGCCCTGGCGGTTCCGGTCGCAAGCCCGAAGGGATGGTGTGCTTCGGCCTGGCCACGGTGAACTCCGACACGTTTACCGAAACCCGGCGATTCGGCGCCGTCGGTCGCGAAAGCGTAAGAGCTGCCAGCGTTCATCACGCCTTGACTTTGCTCGATTCCGGCATTGCCGAATTGCTCAAATGATTGGCCAGTGACGTCAAATTTGCCAAAAAGTTAGGCAATTTCAGAAGCGCCCTCCAAAACGTGCAAATTCTGCGCCGTCTGGCTTTCGTTTCCAACGACGCTGCTGTTTCTGACTGCGCAGGCAGACCTTTGGAAGGAGAAGTTTCATGGTTGGGGCAGACACGGCTTGGATCATTGTAGCCACGGCACTCGTGCTACTTATGACATTGCCAGGACTGGCACTGTTTTACGGCGGGCTTGTGCGGGCACGAAACGTCTTGAGCGTCTTGATGCACTGCTATTCGATCGCTTGTCTCATGAGCATCTTGTGGCTGGTTGCGGGGTATTCGATTGCATTTGGCGACGGAACCGGAGGCATTTGGGGCGGACTCGGCAAGATGTTCCTGAACGGCGTCGATGCGACCAGCCTTTCGGGGACGCTGCCCGAAGTCCTCTTTTTTGCGTTTCAGATGACATTCGCCATCATCACGCCCGCCCTGATTGTCGGTGCCTATGTGGAGCGCACCAAGTTCTCGTTCGTGCTCGCGTTCTCCGGGCTCTGGATGCTGATCTGCTACGCACCCGTGGTACATTGGATCTGGGGTGGCGGCATGCTGTCCGACGGAGGGATTCTCGGCGAGGTCGGAGTTCGCGACTTTGCCGGCGGCATCGTGGTTCACCAGACGGCGGGCATCGCCGCACTTGTTCTCGCCGTCCTGCTGGGCGCGCGAAAGGACAAGTCAAGACCGCCTCATAATCCCGGATACGTCATGGTAGGAGCTGCGCTGCTATGGGTCGGCTGGTACGGCTTCAATGGCGGTTCGCAGCTCGCGGCCGATGGCGGAGCTGCCATGGCGATAACCGTGACACACATTTCGGCCGCAACGGCTTCGCTGACCTGGGCACTGTGGGAGCGTATCAAGCACGGCAAAGCATCGCTCGTCGGCATGGTAACAGGCACCATTGCGGGGCTTGCATCCATCACGCCAGCCTCCGGCTTTGTCGGCCCTCTAGAAGCGCTCATCATTGGAGCCATAGCGGGCATTCTCTGCCTGGAGGGCGTCCACTTCATCCGTGACCGCCTCAAGATCGACGACACGCTCGACGTCTTTGCGGTGCACGGGATCGGTGGAATCTTTGGAACTGTCATGCTCGCGATTCTTGGCCACGCAAGTTGGGTTGGGCAACTCGGCGGCGTCGTGGTCGTAGGCCTTTATGCGACCGTCATTTCGATCATCATCGCCATGGCCTTGAAAGCGACTCTTGGCATGCGCGTCGACGAAGAGACGGAAGTGACCGGGCTCGACATCGCGCAGAGTGGTGAGCGGGCATATGACATGACGTCCTGATTCCTTGGCGGGCGCGGCGCACTCTTGCCCCGCGCCCCAGGAATCGGTCCGAAGAGCCGTCATCGAATCCGAGCCTTTCGGACCGGTGTGCCGCCGGGCAGACTCTTGCTTAGTTTCAGAGTAGCGATCATTGCCCGGCGGCCGGAAATCCTTCGTCCACCTCCATGCATTCCACGCACTGCGTCTGGATACACGCGCGATCCTCGGTACTTTGGCGGCAAGTCGCACACTCCACCGGATCCAGCATCACGTTCCCGATGACAGGCATGCCGAATTTCCTGTTCTGATCACATATGAACATTTTGAAGATGGCGAGTGATGCCAACTGACAGGCTGAAAGATTTCAAGAGCGGGTCTTCGATCCTTGTCGATGAGGCAACCAAGCGCAACTCAATGGCAGGCAACGCTCTGCTATCTGCCGTTGAACCGTAGAATCATTTCATCCCAAAGTGGGACCAAGGCAGACAGGCCGTCCCAGAATGACTGGTCCCGACGGCGGTCAAAATCCTCTAGCGAAATGCCTTGCTGCTCGACCCATGTATAATAGCCCAGGTTGAATATGCGCTCCCTTTCAAATCGACGTAATTCCTGCATATGGTCGATGCCGGTGCCAAGAATGTAGCGACCAAAAGTCTCCGCGGCGGTGAAATCGTCGAATTGGCCACCGAAGTGCCTGTTCGCAGCAATGCCGATCTCGGTCTCGTACATGTCTGCTCCGTCGGTCGCCACGGTAAGCACAACATCACGTTCACCCAGTTCCATGTATCTGGCGTACTTGATCGCTCCGAGGACATTGGCAATTGAAGACAGCCCCAGATTTCCCAGGCTGGCTATCAGTTCCTGGCCGATGCCTCTGTGGTCCGAGAGATATTTTCGTCCAACCGAAGTATTGAACAAAACGTTCAAACCGTCACAGGCGCTGCCTGACACGCCGATCACGAAGTCGGACGCCATGACATTGTGGATCAGCGGGACGTGCTTGTCCCCGATCCCCTGAATGTTGTGTTCGCCATAGCCGTTGTACAACAGGGTCGGGCACTCCAGAGCTTCGATCACGCCGATGTCTGTGCCGAGAACCCGTTTCAGATGTTCCCCAGCCGCCAGCGTTCCACCCGAACCGCTTGCAGCAACGAATGCGCGCGGGCGCAGATCGTGATCGGCATTCAGATGCTCGGAGACGCGTTGCATGGCCGGGCCGGTCACCGAGCGGTGAATGATGTAGTTTCCAAATTCGCTGAACTGGTTGAGAATCAAGTTCTCCGGATCCTTGGCCAAGAAATTGCAAGCGTCGTAAATCTCCTTCACGTTGCTTTCGGTGCCCGGCGTGCGATGGATGTCGTCGGAATCCACAAGCCACCGATTGAGCCAGTTGAACCGTTCTCGGCTCATGCCCTCGGGCAGTACCGCGATGGAGCGGCATCCCAGCAAAGTGGCGATCGCTACACCGCCACGGCAATAGTTGCCAGTCGATGGCCAGACCGCCCTATGCCTGGTCGCATCGAAGGTGCCAGAGAGAAGACGCGGAATCAGGCATCCATAGGCTGCGAGCACCTTGTGCGTGCCGATCATCGGAAAACGGTTCCCCAAAGCCACCGCTATCCTGGCCTTTACTCCAGTCAGCGCTTCCGGAAGAACGACGTGTTCAGGCACATCAACCAGGCTTCTCCGGTCCGTGCCATTGTGCCAATGCACCCGAAACAGATTGCGGGTGTCAGGCCCATCGGGATCGGCATCAGCGATTTCCCTGGATTTCGAGGCAAGATGAACCGTGGGATCGGCAAGTTCCAGAATCCTGGGAAGAACTACGCCGGCACTTCGCAGCTTTTCGACATTTCGATCATACGCGGTACGATCGACTACCCTCTCTTCCAATCCGGGGAACATTCCTGCTCCTTTCTTTGACTGTTCAGGCGCGTGGTTCAGACGATCCCTGAACCGCTACCATGCGGTCGGGCATCGCAAGAGCATTGAATTTGGATTCGAGGCGCCCTGCGGCCCTAGAATTGTTTGCCGGCAAGGATCGTCCGCGACTCTTCCGAAGGCAATACGCTAAGGCCACCAGGCACAGGACGAGTACATGATCTCTGGCAAATTGCCGATGCAACTCAAACCCTTTCAACCCAATCCGGACGAGCCCGGGTTTCCACCATGCCGAGGGACCGGTTGAGGATTCGCGCAGTCGCCGTCCCGTTGACCCAAAACCACCATTTCAGCAACCGGTATGCATAGGCTGGCGCTGTCGAGCCGAACCGATCACTGCCATACATGTCAGTGAATTACCGGCAATTCTGCTGGCGCACGGCGGGTTAGAAGCTCTGCGCCGTTCTCGCGGATCACGACATTTTCTTCATGGACCATGGTCTTGCCGTCACCAAAACCCATACAGGGCTCCAACGTGACAACCATTCCGACCTCGAGAACAGTCGTGTCAAAGTTTGTGAGCGACGGCCATTCGGTCAATTGCATGCCAAGCCCATGGCCAAGACGGCCGATGTCCCCGTCGCTTGCTCCCTTTGCGGACAAGACGTCGGCCATGGCCTGAAAGAGATCGGCTGATCTTGCGCCGGGAATCGCCGCCGCGATTCCCGCCTCGGTAGCAGCATATACTACGTCGTAGGCCCGTCTTATCTCGTCCGGGGCATATCCAAGGGCAAAATTCCGGTCGAAATCGCAGAAATACCCGTCGAATACCGCCCCGGTGTCGAGCATCATGACCTCGCCAGAACTCAGAACGCGGTTGGTGGGCTGTTCGATTATGCTTGCAATTCCGCCCGGGCCGGAACCGCCGACAAGATAGGGAACGTCATCGGCGCCGCGCTGCAACAAATCGATCCGCATTTTGGCGAAGGCCTGACGTTCGGTATCGCCGATCTGCACAAAGCTCGGGAGCGCCTCAAATGAGTCGGACGCAATTGCGCATACATGGGCGATCTTTTCGATTTCTGCCTCTGACTTCACCATCCTTTGCGCACGCACAATGCTGGTGGCGTCGACAAATCGGTCAACCCCGACCAGTGCTCGCAACCGGTCAAGATCGGCAACGGGCATGCGGACATGAGTTTCATGACCCATGGGAATCCCGATCTTCCCGTCAGCACCGGCGACTTCATTCAATGTGTCGGCCAATAGCGTTACGCCGTCATCATCCGGCTGCGGGGCTGGCCAGGTACGGACTTCCTCGATCCAGGTGGCGGCCATGCAAGCAGCCCCAATTCCGGGAATGATCGCGATCGGTTTGCCTTGGCACGGTATGAGCAGAAACCAAGGGCGCGTCGGGCTTTGCCAGAACGGTGTGTGGAAACCCGAATAGTAGCGAACCTCGGCTTCGGTCGACAGAAGCATGGCACTCAACGCAAACCGATCCATCATTCCTTGAGCGATCACCGTGCGAGTCTCGAACTCGGCGGTGTCGAATCCCCGGACCGGCGGAGGTCTACGATTCATGTCCAATTCAGTCCTCCTTCGAATTGAGCACCCGTCACTCGATAATTTTGGTGCCGGCGTGATCGCGGCCATGCGTCGAACGAGGTCCGTCCAGGGCGGCATCGCTTCTGCTGCATCGGCGGCTCCATGTTGCCAGTCTGCGATGTCCCCGGCGGTTCAGCCACCGGGATTTCTATCCGTTCCCTAGGTGCAACCGGACCGCAGTACAGGTGACCAAGGCTGTCGGTGACGTTATTTCTGGCGGTCTCGTCCTTGAAAGTACTGTATCCGCGAAGATCGATGCGGCATCGAGATCTTCCGGATGGCACTGCATGCCACGGCGGCAATCGTCTGTTCCGAGTTGCGCAATCCGTGCGTCGCATCCGGTGAGGCTTCGCGGTTCGTCCGGATTGCCGACGCATTCGAGTCGATATGGCAGTGTGCCCGCCCAAGGATTGACCACAGCTACAAAATTACGTCCTCCAAAGCCTTGGGATGATAGGTAATCGGCTCCCAGCCATTTTCGGAAACGATGAAACTGTCACCAACCTGGGCGCGAAATGTATCAACCGAGACCGAACCATCCACGGCCAGAACCATGCCGGGTTGCAGGATCGTGGAATCCCCGGTCACCAGTTGCGGCCTCTCGAGAAAGCTGAACCCTGTCGCCCGCCCACACCGAAACGGGTATTCGTACCCAGCGCCTGCGATGACCTCGGCATAGGCGGCATGAACACTTTCCGCCGTCACGCCTGGACGCAGCGCGTCGAGGGCCGCCTTCTGGCTTGCAACCGCCACTTCATAGACCGCTGCCTGTGACTTGTCGGCGATCTCACCGATCCAGAATGTCCGGTCGAACCCCAGCTTGAAGCGGTGGAAGTTGGTCATGCCACAAAAGCAGAGGAAAACGGGTTCGCCACGGCGCATGATTCGCGTGGAGGCCCTGCGATGGGTATTGATGATCGTTTCGCCCGAGGCCATGATCTGAAGGAAATGGGTGTTCGGTGACATGTAGGCATCATCGTAGTGCGCCGACAGCAGTTCTGCCGCCTTGTGAGTTCCGGCCTGTGACGTGGCGATCGCCACTTCGTATTCCGGCACGCCATCGGCGATTGCGGCGCGTCCAGCCTCCATCATGGCTTTTCCGACCTGGCCGGCATGCCGGGCAAGTTGCAGTTCCTCGTCCGACTTGATCATCCTCAAATCGGCCAGAATGTCTGCCGCGTTCGCCTGTCTTCCGGATTCCACCAATTCGTCCACGAATGTGCGTACAACCGGAGGCATATGATCGGGTTCGATGGCGACGCGGACCGCACTCTTGACGATGCCTGGCAGTTCTTCGCGCCACTCATTTCCTCTTCCGTCGTTCCAGGGTGCGATTCGCTCAACCTGCGCTGAGGCCCGAGCGGAATTTAGATCGATTGTCGGCGTAATGAGCAGGCTGTCTCCATCGCGCGACACGGCCAGGATCGTCGGGCGACCGAACTCCATGTGCAGGTAATCGTAATAGCCGGTCAGGTAATACACATTGTCGTCATCCGTGATCAGCGCCACGTCGATTCCGGCCTCAGCAAGACGCTCGCGAAAGATCTCCATACGGGAAGAAAATTCTGTCATTTGCCATCCTCCTGCTGAATGGGAAGACGGTCACGGACAAGCTCCGTCCAGAACGCCACTCCCATTGGCAATACATCGTCGTTGAAATCGTAATCGTTCGAGTGAAGCGGCTGTCCGTGTGTTCCGATCTCTCCGTTGCCGAGGAGCAGGAAGCAGCCTGGCACCGCAGCGGCAAAATGGGCGAAATCCTCGGAAAAGCTCATCGGTTGCCGGTCCGACATGATGTCAAGTCCGGCGCTTCGAGCTGCGCGCATCGCTGCCTCCGTAGGTCCCTTGGCGTTGATCGTCTCGATGAATTCTGTACAGAAGTCCACACGGACAGAAACACGGTGCGCCGCTGCTACACCTTCTGCAATCTGGCGCATGGAGATCTCGATGCTGTTTCGATCTTCGGGGCTGCGGGCACGTACATCACCCTTCAGCGTCACCGTGCCCGGCAACACGTTGCGTTGACCATCGGTCCGAAATTCGGTTACCGACACGACGGCCCCGGCGCCAGGAGGCAGCTTGCGCGATACGATTGTCTGCAGAGCCAGCACCAATTCCGACCCAACCGTGATCGAATCGCTGCCGGCTTGCGGCATCGAGGCGTGGCCGCCTTGGCCGCGGATTGTGATTTCGAACAGGCTTTCCGAGGAGCAAATCAGACCGGGCCGAGTTGACATCTGACCGACCGGTGCGCCGGGCAGATTGTGTATCGCGTAGACTTCCTCGATGGGGAATCGCTCCAGTAAGCCCTCCTTGAGCATCGCCTGCGCGCCGAGACCATGCTCTTCGTTGGGTTGGAAAATGAACACGACGGTACCGCTGAAGCCGGGGTTGCCGGCAAGGGTTCGGGCTGCTCCCAATAGCATGGTCATGTGACCATCGTGCCCACAGGCATGCATGACGCCGGGCGTTTCAGACGGATAGTCGTGCCGGCTTGCCTCATGAATCGGAAGTGCATCCATGTCCGCGCGCAACCCTATCGCCCGGTTGCCTTCACCCGACCGGAGGACTCCCACCACGCCCACGCCCTCATATACTTCGAGGCCATGTTCACGCAGAAAACTTGCAACCTTGGCCTTTGTGCGGCTTTCCCGGAACCCAAGTTCGGGGAATCGGTGAAATTCGTGCCTCAACGCCGGCAAACTGAAGTCATCGGCACCCAACGGGACCTCCTCGACTAGCCTTTCCTGACCTACCGGACCTGCGGCAGAAGAGCCTCTCCAGGCCTGAAAAAGATCTGCCCAAACCCTTTCAACTCGTCCGTAATTCCAGCTCGGCGGAGGCAACTCCAGAACTGTGCCTGGTTGGACGTGATGACCGGCTTGCCGATTGTCTGTTCAATCTCTTCGGCAACTTCGAGCGCACGTATTCCGCCGCAACTCAGAAAAACCGCATCCGCATCCGGCAGGTCGATCGTGATCGCAAAGGTCTTCCAGAAATCCGGAGTAACCTGCCCCATTTCCGTTCCGGTGCTTAGGTTGAGCCCCTGGACATTCAGGACTTCAAAGCCCTTTCCCAGCAGGTACTCGGCTTCCGCGGTGTTTATCTCGTCAAGATACGGCGTGCCCACAACAAGCCTTTTGACCTGCAGTTCGTTCAGCGCATCAAGCACGCCCTGAACAAGGCACATGGGCTGGGCCCAGGGCGCACCCTTCCTGATTTCGGACATGACCCGATCCTCGCCGATCACGATGGACCCGCTCGTGCAGCTGTAGCTGACGACATCCGGTTTCAGATCGGGCTGTATGCGGGACGCTGCATCCGCCAAATGTTCGATGTGACGCGACAGCGTTTCGTTGGTTGTATGGTCTTCGGTCTTCAGCCGGGTGAAGTGCACCGCAACGCCCTCGGGAGCCATGTCGAAGAAGTCGGCTTCCGACGCGAGATCCGTAGACATGAGAATGAACCCAAGGCGGGCACGATGATGACGACCCTTGTCCAGGATCGGGTCCCAGGACATGGAACTTACTACGTCGCCGGACTTGAACATTTGAACGCCTACGTGTTCTGAAAGCTGTCTGGTCGCCTCGTGGCAGAATTCGGGAGACCGACCGTCCAGGCTCGCAATTGGCGCATGCGATTCCCTTCTGTCCCGTTACACGGCTTCGTGCAATGTGGCGAGGAAATTCTGTGCTGGTTCCATCTTCACCTTACGAACAACTTAGTCAGCGTTCTCGACTCTTCGATCTCTCGCTGCAGAAAGTACGGACACAATTGGAGGGATCACATGCAAATTCCGTCCGGCGGATCATGATGGCATTGCCGCCTCAATTCGGGAGTCAGGTCTGAAAATGACATTTACGATCTCGCCCTGCACTGGGTCGAACAGGTCTTTGCCGACTGCAAGGCCAAGCAACACGATTCCTTCCGAAGCCCTCGATGACATTGCCTTTGCGTAAATCCCCAATTCAGCATTGTGCGATGTCCGCATACGCCCTCGATCCTTGGCACTTTCTTGACACGTCGCATGCTTCACAGGATCCAGCATCACGACCCTCTAGGCCGGCATGCCGAAATTCCTATTCTGGTCAAGTGTGACCATATTTAAGAGGATCAACGGTGCCAAACATCAGCCTGAAGGATGCCAAGCGAGGAATTTCGAGCGTTTGCAGTTGGACACAGCCCTGGCATTGCAATTCCGATGGTGGCCGGGATCGCCAGGGCTCACGGTCTTGTTGTCGTAACGTACAACATCAAGCACTTCCGCCCGTTCTGCAATTCTACCGTATCCCCGACCGAGGCTGCACTAAAATGACCCAATGATCTCTGGGGCAAGACAAGGCTTTTCCTGCCGGAACACTCCGACAATTTCCCGGAATTTGCACTTGCATTCACCAATTCTCAATCCTTGTAGTCAGGTTCCTCCCTGTCCAGCACCAGTTTCATCTCCTCGAAATGCGCAATTTCCGCGTCCTTGTATGCCTCCCACTCGCAGGCAGTCGCCTCGGCAAGAGCGTCCGGCATCACGGCAAGCTCCTGCCCGGTCTGGTAGGCCATGACCATTGTCCGAGCAGCGCGTTCAAGATGGTAGAGCGCGTCCCAGGCCTCGGCCACGCTGTTGCCGAACGTGGTGACACCATGGTTCTGCATCATCACGGCTCGATGGTTGCCCACGGTTCGGGAAATCCGCTCTCCCTCCTCCTCTTCGGATGCGATACCGCCGAAAGCCAGATCATATGCCAAGCGCCCAAACCAACGGGCCGTCACCTGGTCGACCGGCCTGATCGTCGGGTCCCTCAGGCTCGCGAGAGCTGTTGAAAAAGGCGGATGGATGTGCAGCGCAACTCGCGCCTGCGGAAGGTTTCGATGCAGAGCGGAATGAATCGACCACGCGCTTTGATCCGGTGCGTCGGGCCGTTCCATGGTCGAAGGATCGTCAGCGTTGCAAAGGATCAGGTCTGAAGCCTGAACACGGCTCCAATGTACCCATCTTGGATTGACGAGGAACTCCTTGCCGTCAGCGCTGACTGCGGCGGAAAAGTGGTTTGCCACGCCCTCGTGCCATCCATTGCGGCAGGAAAGCCGCAAGGCCGCTGCGAGATCAACGCGGATTGTCGCCTCGTCGCTGATGAGCCTAGTTTCATGGCGGGTCATTTTCTTACTCCATCTGCCTGCGGTGGAACAAAGGGCACTCCCTGAGAACTGCCACCCTCTCGGGAGGCAAGAATGTCACGTGCTCGGTGGCACGCCGCGCATGAATCAACTGGTCTCCGTTCTGTGCGCGACGGACCTTTGCTAACAGCATCTAGCAGAACCGTCACTCCAAATTTGCGCAACCATTAACTTGTGCCCGACAAGCAACAACCGGGTTGATCCGTGCGGGACGCAATCCTACGTGGGCTCTCTTTCCCGAGCCCCGCCATCATCGGCGCACACTCTCCCAGCAAGCGGCCTGGACCTGGCTCGGAAACAATGACTGTCATGCAGCGCCTGTAGCGCCCTCGACCTTGATCCCGTCCACGTGATTCGAGTCAAAGTCGAGATCAATAGGGTTCCGGCAAGGCTTCCTGACTGCCGCGCCGACGCCTGTCGAAGGCGCTTTTCCTTTGCGCCCGCACCATATAGACATCGCGTAATGGGACGCGAGCAAAGCCGAGGGGCAAGAATGGCAAAGCGATCGCATGACGAGGATGTCGATTTCATCAAGGCATTGGCTGAACTTCTTAACAAGAATGACCTTTCCGAGTTGCATGTGAAGCGCGAGCATCCTGAAGACGGAACCCTAAGTGTTCGAGTTAGCAAGGTTGGCCCGATCGCTGCGCCCGTCGCGATTCAGGCTCCTGCAGCACCAGCACATGCGCCCATCCCTGCCCAAGCGCCTGAACCGGACAGCGCTACTGCACCATCGGCTGGCAACGACGGTGATCCGGCTGCACTGCCCGGAGCGGTCGTTTCGCCCATGGTCGGAACAGCCTACCTGCATCCGGAACCCGGTGCCGAGCCATTCGTCAAGCCGGGTGACAAGGTGACGGAAGGGCAGACCCTGCTGATCGTTGAAGCCATGAAGACCATGAACAATATCCCGGCACCCATTTCTGGCACGATAAAGCGCATTCTGATCGAAGATGGTGCGCCGGTCGAGTTCGGTGCGCCGTTGATGGTGATCGAGTAGGGTCGCGCCCGTGTTCGAGAAGATCCTGATCGCAAACCGAGGCGAGATCGCGCTTCGCGTGGTCCGTGCCTGTCGCGAGATGGGCATACAGTCGGTTGCGGTGCATTCCACGTCCGACGTGGATGCCATGCACGTGCGCATGGCTGACGAAAGCATCTGCATCGGTCCACCGCCCGGGGCGCAAAGCTACCTGTCAATTCCGGCAATTGTCTCCGCCTGCGAGATCACGGGCGCGCAGGCAGTTCATCCAGGCTACGGCTTCCTTTCGGAAAACGCGAAATTCGCCCAGATACTTGAGGACCACGAACTCAAGTTCATCGGTCCCTCTGCGGAGCACATTCGCCTCATGGGGGACAAGATTACCGCGAAGGACACGATGAAAGGACTGGGCGTGCCCTGCGTGCCAGGCTCCGACGGCGGCGTGGAGGCCCTCGATGAAGCAACTGCGCTCGGCAGAAAAATCGGCTACCCGGTCATCGTGAAGGCAACGGCCGGCGGCGGCGGCAGGGGCATGAAGCTGGCAAAGTCCGCTGGCGAAATGGAGACGGCATTCCATACTGCGCGCTCGGAAGCCAAGGCAGCGTTCGGCAACGACGAAGTGTACATCGAGAAGTATCTGAGCAGGCCTCGTCACGTCGAGATCCAGATATTTGGCGACGGAAAGGGCAAGGCAGTGCATCTCGGCGAACGTGATTGCTCGCTGCAGCGCCGGCACCAGAAGGTCCTCGAGGAAGCGCCAGGTCCCACAATTGACGAAGAGACCCGTGCCCGAATCGGCAAGACATGTGCCGATGCCGTTGCGCGCATGAAGTATGCGGGGGCCGGAACCGTCGAATTCCTGTACGAGGACGGGGCGTTCTACTTCATCGAAATGAATACGCGGCTGCAAGTCGAGCATCCTGTGACAGAAGCGATCTACGGCGTCGACCTGGTTCGCGAGCAGATCCGGGTCGCTGCAAACGAACCGATTTCCTTTTCCCAGAAGAACCTGAAAATCGACGGCCACTCCATCGAGATCCGGATCAATGCCGAGAAACTTCCAACGTTCTCTCCTTCTCCGGGGAGAATCACCCAGTATCACGCTCCTGGCGGCCTCGGAGTCCGCATGGATTCGGCAATCTATGACGGATATTCCATCCCGCCCCACTACGACTCACTGATCGGCAAGCTGATAGTCCACGGACGCGACCGGCCAGAGGCGCTGGCGCGTCTGGGTCGCGCCCTTTCCGAGTTGATTGTCGACGGGATAGACACAAACGTACCGCTCTTCGACGCTCTCCTGAGGGAGCCCGCGATCCAGTCGGGCAACTACAACATTCACTGGCTGGAAAAGTGGCTCGCCAAAAATTTCGAGTGAGACATCTGCGCTTGATCGAGATCGCGGCGCCTCAACCTGGAAGGATCTCGTGAGCAACCGGAGCCTGACGGCGGAACTTCTGCTTGGAGCCTACGCGACCGGCATCTTTCCTATGGCGGAATCACGGGACGATCCCGATGTCCGTTGGGTCGACCCCCGTGTGCGAGGCGTACTGCCGCTTGACGGATTCCACATGTCACGGTCACTCGCTCGGCGGATGCGAAGCGGGAACCACACGGCCACTCTGAATGACGAATTTGAAGCGATAGTTGACGGGTGTGCCAATCGCGAGGAAACCTGGATCAACGGGACAATCCGGGAGCTGGTGATCGAACTGCATGCCTTGGGGCATGCACATGGATTCGGCGTTTGGTCGAAGGGTCGTCTCGTCGGCGGCATGTACGGAGTCGCGCTCGGGGGTGCGTTCTTTGGCGAAAGCATGTTCTCCGCAGAGACCGATGGCTCAAAAATTGCGCTTGCATGGGCTGTCGACCATCTCCGGCGAACCGGATTTGTCCTCTACGACACACAATTCAGTTCACCACACCTAACCTCTCTCGGCGTCAGGGAAGTCTCGCGTGCGACCTATAGAGCTAACTTGGCACGGGCACTTGAAGCGTCGGCCGACATTTCCCGAGTGCCGCTCGAAACTGACCCTCAGGCCGTGGTGCAGCGGATCACCCAGACGTCATATCGAGGATGATCAAGCGCGTTGAGCGCCGGGCTTGACGCGATCATCCAGCCGTCGAACACGACTGAATCACGCACGGAATCACGGATCGTTAGCCAAGCGAATCCTTCGCCTGCCGGATTGTCCTCGAAATACCTACACTCGCCGAGATCGACTTCAACTCGTCCCACGGTGACGGTTTCGCCGACTCGAAGCACGACATCGGTCACGTCACCCGACACCTTGTCCAAGCCCTTGAGCACGACGCCGCCGGAGCGCACCACCCCGACTTCTTCTGGCACGACGCCGAGAATGGCGACGGACAGCTCGTCAACTTCAGATGCCGTGACATCCTCCTGGCCAGTGGCCGGACCGACCAGCAACGCCAGAAGCAAAAGCGCACGGATCATTCGTCTGACCCGGACACGAACTTCATGAGAAGCTGAACGACGGAAATCGCGCCTTGCGTGTCCTCAATTTCGCTTCCCGGATCGAGATTGATGATCGACCCGCCGGGGAGCAGCTCCACGAAGCTGCCGCCGAGAAGCCCCTCGGAGGAAATGACCGCCGCTGAGTCTTCCGGCAGGAGGACATCGTCCTGAACGCTCAACACGGCGTTGGCACGAAAGGTCTGCGGATCAAGATACAGTTCGAGGACCGACCCGACCTTGACGCCTGCCAGCCGCACGTCTGTGCCAATTCCGACTCCTTCTGCCGAACGAAAAGACGCTGTGTAGGTATCCACGCCCGACGCGGAAAGGTTCACGCCACCGAACTGCGCCAAGTAAATCAGGAATCCTGCCGCCACGGCCAGAACGCCGGCACCCGCCAGGACTTCCGTTGCATTTTCCGACATGACGATTACTCCGGAACCCAGGCTTCGTAATCTTTCCGGTCAGCCGGTTTGGATTGTCGAATTGAACCAGGAGGCGCGTATGCCAAGGGCGTGCCTGTCAGGTTCTCCTGGTGCGGCTTTTCCCAATCCTTGTGGGCGAGCGGCTGTGCCGTCGGTGGCTCGTCATAGGTATAGTGCAGCCACCCGTGCCAATCCGCACCAATCCGGCTTGCCTCGGCCTCACCATTGTAGATCACCCATCGCTTCCCTTCGCGGGACTGGTAGAAGACGTTGCCCTGCTCGTCTTCGCCAACTCGCTTGCCTTTGAGCCAAGTGTGGAACTGGGTGCCCCATGTCTGACCGTTCCACCAGGTGACCGCTCGAATAAGCGTGTTGAATATGCTCATTCCGAACCTTCCTTCCGATCTGTTCGCGGTATGGCGCAAGGCGGAAGGAATTTCCAGCAAAAGCCTCCTTTCGGCGGGAAGTTTCCGAAACGGGTCAACGCACCAGACCTCAAGGCCAGCACTCAGAGCGAAGCCTTCTTTGGTTGATTTGTCATTTTTGCATGATGTCTCCCGAACTCGCACTGGGAATCAAAAAACTCTTGAATTTGCTGTGGGCCTGACATTGGATGCACTTGACACCCCTTGCGGTCTTCGACCGCAGGGTGCGGGGCCTCTTCGGAGGCCCCTGCCTTTTTTGACCGACCATTCGAAGCGCACCTGCATCCATGTCGACGGATTCATCCACCGCCATGGCTCGCACAGACTCACGTCGTGGCGATAACCCGACCTGGCCGACAACATTGAGAGAACATTGCGGCCTCGCAAAGACGTCGATGCCGCGAAATGTCTTACGGCAAGGAACTCCGAGAGACTCGGAACCACCGCGAAGCCGCAGCACCGGAACGTCGAACTCGGGTTATGACGACGCATCGATCAAAAGTAGAGCCAGTCTTCCGCACTTCCTGACCCATACCTTGCCAACGCCGCTCACCCCGGCGACAGCGAATGTCCAGATGTTCGATGTCGCAAAGACCGAGGGCATGGCACGAACGTCAGTCCCGCCGGGGCGTCTCCCGACCGATGCCTTGCTTGATCGCTGCAATTGCGCAGTTATGGTAGGCAGTGACAGCGACCTGGCCGGCACCAAACGCCCCGTGAAACGCCACCATCTGCAGAGTCGCATCGGCCTCGGGCCAACGGAATAGCGACTTGAAGAAAGGCCCTGCCCCATGAAAGCAGAATGCGTCGTCCCAAGCCGGAGCCAGGTTGGCGAGGGGGCCGTCTGGGATGATCGAGACCAGGTGCTCTGGTGGGTGGACATTCCGGCTGGACTGATTCACCGCTTCGACCCGACGAGTGGCAGGAACACCACGATTGACTATGGCGAACCCGTGGGCTGCCTTGCGGTTCGCGAGTCAGGCGGCCTGATTCTGGCTGCGAAGTCAGGCTTTTGCTTCTTCGATCCCGAAAGCAACAAGCGCCAACCGATCAATGATCCTGAAGCGCATCTCGCGATGAACCGCTTCAACGACGGGACGACCGACATCAAGGGCAGGTTCTGGGCGGGAACCATGAAAGATGGTGGCGCTCCCGAGCGCATGGGAAGATTCTACTGCCTGGACACGAACCTGGAAATCACGCCCTGGAAGGACGGCTTCTTCACCACCAACGGCCTCGCATTTTCGCCTGATGGGCGAACAATGTACTTTTCGGACAGCAACAAGGCGGTGCGCACGATTTGGCGCACTAGCTATGATCCGGACACCGGCACTCCGGGCCAACCGGAAGTGTTCTTCGATACCCGACGCGTCGCCGGACGTCCGGACGGCGCGACGGTCGATGCCGACGGCTGCTACTGGCAGGCGGGAATTGACGGCTGGCAGCTCTATCGGATCACGCCCGAGGGTCGTGTCGACATGACGGTGGATCTTCCCGTCGAGCGCCCCTCGCGACCGATGTTTGGCGGAAGGACCCTTGATACGCTCTTCGTCACGTCACTAGGGGTTGGCCTGAACGCAGAGCGAGATCAGCCGGAAGCCGGATCGCTCTTCGCGATTTCCGGGCTTGGCGTGCAAGGCCTGCCCCAAACGCGCTTCATGGGATGATGGCCGACAGGACCGCGCCGGTGTGTCGCGCACAGAGCAACGGCGCTTCGGGTACCCCCGTTCCATCTGCCATCGTGCTGCGGGTTGCCAGCAACCTCTCGAAAGCATAGGTCGACAGCCGTGATCCATGCCCGGATCTATGGAGATGCCATGCCCGAATTCGCTATCTTCCCCAGCCTGAGAGACAAGACCGTCCTTGTTACCGGTGGCGCCCAGGGCATCGGGGCCGAAATCGTCCGGGCGTTCGCGAACCAAGGCGCCAAGGTGGGGTTCCTGGACCTTGATTCGGAGGGCAGTGCCGCGCTGGCCGCCAGCATTGAAGGCACCGTCGACTACGAAACCTGCGACCTTCGCGACATCGACGCGCAGCAAAACGCGATCACCGCGCTCGCAAGTCGGTTGGGAAACGCTTCCGTCCTGGTCAACAATGCAGCCCGAGACGACCGTCACGACTGGAAAGACGTGACCCCGGAATACTGGGACGAACGCCAGGCCACGAATCTTCGCCACATGTTTTTTGCGATCCAGGCCGTGGCTCCAGGCATGATCGAGGCCGGCGGCGGGTCCATCATAAATTTCGGCTCGAACAGTTGGTGGGAAGCCAGCGGTGGCTTTCCCGCATACACCACGGCCAAGTCCGCAGTTCATGGCCTGACGCGCACCATGGCACGCGACCTTGGAAAGTACCGAATCCGGGTCAATGCCGTTGTCCCCGGCTGGATCATGACCGAACGGCAGAAGGAGCTCTGGGCCACACCGGATTCCCTTGCCGCTCACAGGGAAAGACAGTGCCTGCCCGACCTGATCGAACCCCAATACGTGGCGCGCATGGTCCTCTTTCTTGCCTCGGACGATGCGGCCATGTGCACGGCATGCAACTACATGGTCGAGGCAGGGTCGATCTGAGGAGGAGCCATGGAACATCACGCCATTGGAAAGACACCAGTAGAAGTCACATCAATCATGTTCGGCACCTCGGCGCTCGGGCACATGCCGGACACCTATGGCTATGGCGTGGACGAGGATCGTGCCCGTGCGACGCTCGACGCCATCTTCGACGGGCCGGCAAATTGCCTCGACACGTCAAACAACTACGGATTCGGCAGAAGCGAGATCCGGATTGGCGAGGCGATTCGCGCTCGCGGCGGATTGCCTGAAGGATTCGTGATCTCGACCAAGCTCGACCGAGAAATGGAGACCGGAAGGTTCGATGCCGACCAGGCGCGTCGATCGATCGAGCAAAGCCTTGATCGGCTGGGCGTCGACAAGGTCGGCATCCTGCACTTGCACGACCCTGAACACTCAGCGGACCTGACCGAGATCACGCGCGAGGGCGGAGCGCTCGACGAGCTCTTCAAGTTGAAGGAAGAGGGAATCGCCGATGCGGTCGGCCTGGCAATGGGGCGGGTCGACATGATGTTGCCAATCCTGAAGGAAAGGCCGTTCGACGCACTCATAAACCACAATCGCTGGACATTGCTGAACCGATCGGCCGACGAAGTGTTCGACTATGCCAGCGACAATGGGATCGCGATCCTTAACGCGGCGCCGTTTGCGGGCGGCGTTCTGGCAAAGGGCGCGGACCGGATGCCAAAGATCAGTTACAGCCCGGCTGACGACACCGCTCTGGAACCGGTGCGCCGGATCGAGGCCTTGGTGTCAGCGCATGGTGTCGCTCCCGGCGCAGCTGCACTGCAGTTCTCCACCCGTGACCCGAGGATCACCTCGACGATCGTGGGGGTTTCAAGGCCGGAGCGGGTTCGCGAAATGCTTGAGTGGAACGACATGTCAATGCCGCCGGAACTCCTGGAAGCGCTCGCCTCCCTGCCCTTCAGCATGGACGATCCCGAGGCGCATCGAGACTATCGGCCCGGATAGCGACAGGGACAGCGGCGCATAGCCGTGCCTGCCACCTGATCAGCGGGAAATCCTTGATTCGTCGCGGACCGGGATCCTCACATGAAAACACGCAAGGCTGGCACGCTCGAGCAAGCCAAATCGCCGCGGCCAGCGCCGCTGTGCGTGCTCGTCAAGGATCCGTGGCCATGCCGTGATGCCCGGCTCAATGTGCGAAGCACAACGAGGTGTCCGGCATTGATGCATCTGCACGGACGGGCGTTGACGTTGGACATCTCAAAGTCCCGCGCAATCGGGCCCAAAGGCTGGAATGCGCTGTGCTGCCGCCTTCGGAGAAGTGTTACTTCACATCAGTACCGTTGGCAGGAAAAGCGCGATCTGCGGAAGCAAAGCCAGACACGCGATACCCGCAAGCAGGATCAGCCAGTAGGGTATCGTTGCGACGGCGGCTTCGCCAAGCGACACCTTCTCTTTCGTGACAGAGACAAGGACGGACAGATTTAGCCCAACGGGCGGCGTGACCTGTCCGATCTCGATCAGGATGGTGATGATGACGCCCAGCCAGATCGCATCGTAACCGAGCCCGACCATAAGCGGCACCACGATCGGAAGCGTCATGATCATCAGCGAGAGCCCATCGAAGAAGCAGCCCAGCACCAGATAGATCAAAACGACCAGTGTCAGCACCGGAAGCGGCCCGAGTTCGGCAGCGCGCACTGCTTCAAGGATTGACTGCGGAACACCGAGGAGACTCACAGCTTGCGCAAGAATGGTCGCACCCATGACAACGAACGCGATCGAAGCGAAGAGAAGGATCGCTGCATAGAAGCTCTCAACCAGTGTCTTCAGGGTCAGATTGCCCCAGAACCGGCCGACGACAATCGTCGCGATCACCCCGACCCCCGCGGCCTCCGTCGGTGTTGCGAATCCGAACGCTATGCTGCCCATGATCGCCAGGATCAACAGCAGGAAAGGCCACAAGCTAAAAAGCTTGAGCAGAATCGTCCTTAAGCCGGCAGCCGCGTCACCCCTCGGCGAAAGTTCTGGCCGAGAAAGGCACCGCAGGAAGATATAGAGCATGAACATCGCCGCGAAGAGCAGGCCGGGCAAAAGGCCGGCCAGAAACAGCCGCCCGATGGAGGTTTCGGTCAGCGCGCCGTAGATCAGCAGCGAAAGGCTGGGCGGGATCAGCAGGCCAAGGGTTCCTCCGCCGGCAAGCGACGCAACGACCATCCGTCGATCATAACCGCGTTCGGTCATCTCGGGGTACGCGACCGAACCGACCGCCGCGGCGGTCGACAGGCTCGAGCCGCTTACCGCGCCGAAGAGTGTGCAGACAGCGATATTGGTGTGCAGCAAGCCGCCGGGAACGCGCTGGAACAGAGGCACCAGCGCCGTGTAAATTCTCTCGCTGACTCCACTCCTCAGCATGATCTCGCCCAGAATGATGAAGAGCGGAATTGCGCTGAGAGTGAAGGAGTTCAGCACGTTCCAGACAGCGTCGACCGCGACAAAGGTCGCCTCGCCGGCAAGGAAGTGAAGGATCAGAAGCCCGGTAAGTCCAAGCGCCGCTCCCAATGCAAGCCCCGAGCCTGCAAGAACCACCAGACCGCCGACCAGAAGCCCCCAGAAACCAATCATCGCTTTCCTTCTGCCTGGTCAGGGCTGGCCCGTCTTCCGTCCACCGTTACCTGGTGCGCCGCCTGCCAGGAATGCCACCATGCTCAAGGCCATGGACAGGGGAAGAAGCGCCATCCAAGGATACATCAGGAGACGGCCAACCTCCGTCTTGATGTTGCGATCAAATGCAAATTCCAGCCAAGGCAGGCAGAGCGCAAGAAACCACAGACAGAATGCCGTACCGAAGAGTGCCGCCAGAATGCTGATCGACCGCGCTGCTCTGTCAGGCAATGCTGATACAAGGACAAGCACGCGAACGTGCTCGGCCCGAAGCGTTGCCAGTGGCAGAGCGAGAAAGAACGCGGCCGTCATAAGAAGCCCGACAAGTTCTTCGGTAAACCGGAACGGCGCAAACGCGAAGTAACGCATTGTCACGCTTGCGCCGATCAGAACTACAATTGCACCGCCAGCCAGAGCCGCCAGAACAGCCATGGCGACAAATACAGGCGCCAGCAATTTTTCAATGCGGTTCGCGGTTTCCAAACGCCTGCATTCAATCTCGCGGTCGCCCAAGCTCAGCGTCCGAGGACGCCAAGAATTCTCTGCCGGTACTCGGGCGCCTTGCCACCTGCTTCCTCGGCCAGTTCCAGCCAAGTGGCTGAGGCGGCATCAAGGAACGCTGCACGATCTTCATCAGAGAACGGCTCGAGGAACTCGATCCCCTGCTCGGCCAGCTTGGCGCGAGCAGCCTGCTCGTTTTCCTCTGCCTTGGAATACTCGTTGGTGCGCTCCCAGACATTCGCGGCGGCCGTGGTGACCGCGTTACGCTCGGCATCACTGAGACCGTCCCACGCACCTTTCGATGCGCCCAGAACGTAGGGAACACCTGCCACCGGATAGAGGTAGGAGGCGAACTTTGTCACTTCCTGGAGCGAAATCGTGTGCGCGAAGAGCGCTGGATAGACGGCGCAATCGACGACGCCGGTCTGAAGCGCCACGTAGAGGTCGTTCTGACCAACGATTTGGGCCGAGACGCCAAGCTTGGTGAAGGTTTCGACCTGATCGTTGCTCCAGACGCGAAGCTTTTTGGTCCTGAGGACTTCAAGCGAGCGGACCGGCTCCTCTCGGCAGAAGATCGAGGCCTTCAGGAGTGGCAGTGCCATGAACCCGGTTGGCACGATGTCCAATCCACCAAGCACCTCGGTGTAGATCTCCTGGATTTCGGGCAGCGCGGCAATCAGTTCCTCGGGGCTGCCAACAGACCCCTGAATCATCACCGCGTTCAGGGCGGGAACGTCGCGGCCGAGGTAGTTCGCCCAGACCAGACCCATTTCGACCGCCCCACGGGGCAGCCAGCGCGCCACGTCGTTGTCCTTGAGGTTCAACGAACCGCCGTGAAATACGTCAATCATGAGGCTGCCGCCGGTCAGGTCCGCCACGTCTGCGGCAAAAGTTTCGAGTTGTGCGGACTCTCCACGACCTTCTGGAAGCCCATTGTTGAATTTCCATTCGGCCGCACCAACGGTGCCGGCGCAAATTCCCAGAAACAACGCAGCGGACAGCGTCCGCCAAAGACTTGCAAGCATCCTATTTCTCCCTGTTTCGCTCAAATGTAGGCGAATGCCCGAATTACGGCAATGCGAGCATGCGCCACTGGGACCGGATCATTGAATTCGATCAAGACCCGAGAATCAATCGGCTTTGGGCCGTCCGGGATCGAACACGTGAAACTGAAGGTCGCCGAGGGAAAGTGCAAATTGATCTTTTGGTGGATGTATCAGCTGGGCGTCGACGAGGTCGATCACTCTCACAACGGGCGCGAACCGGATGCCGAAGGTCTGCCACCGTGTCCTGCCGGCCAAACTCCTGCGGAACCGCGACCCTGGACCATGGCACCGGTCACCGAGCTTGGATTCGCTCGCCTAAGGCGATTTCGCAGAAGCATTCGACTCACCCCGAGGAACACCCCGACGCTCAAGGGATTTCAAGGCGGGAACAGATGCACGAAATGCCAAAATGGAATGACTTGTCATTGCCACCGGGACTACCAGCGGGGCAACTTTTGGGCAGAATTGTGCCACATCCCGACTTCAGAATTTCAGCCAACGGACCGCGCCTGCAATGTTCGCGTCAGGCGGCCCTTCCGAAATGCATGTTGCCGTTTCCAGCGGACTGCTCGACGGCATCAAGAGCATCCAGCACGACTCCAACCCCCGCCCCGTCTTCACGGACACGTTCGGATAGAATGCGCCGCCAGCGACGTGCACCCGCGCGCCCTGCGAAGAGGCCAAGCATGTGCCGTGTGACGGAATGTAGGCGACCGCCGTTGACGAGGTGACGTTCAATGTATGGGCACATGGCGCGAACCACTTCCTCAGGCGACGAGAATTGCGGTCTCTCCCCGAAGATGTCGCGGTCAGCAGTGCCGAGGATACGCCATGGCGACTGATAGGCAGCCCGCCCGACCATGACGCCGTCCACTCCCCGGCCTAGCAGTGCTTGTGCATGGTCCAGGGAGGCGATGCCGCCGTTCAATATGATCCGGAGGTCCGGAAACCGGTCCTTCATGGCGCAGACGAGATCATGGTCCAAGGGCGGGACTTCGCGATTTTCCTTCGGACTGAGCCCCTGAAGCCACGCCTTTCGCGCGTGGATCGCCACGGTCGTAACGCCAACATCCCTGACGCGCTGCAGAAAATCCGGAAGCACGACGGTGGGATCCTGATCATCGACGCCAATCCGGCACTTGACCGTGACCGGAACAGTGACTGCAGATCGCATGGCCGCCAGGCACTCAGCCACCAGATCAGGCCTCTTCATGAGCACGGCGCCAAACGTTCCCGATTGGACTCTTTCTGAAGGACAGCCGACGTTCAGGTTGATCTCGTCATAACCGTCGGCCGCGGCAATCCGCGCGGCTTCAGCCAGTTCGGACGGGTCCGAACCGCCAAGTTGAAGTGCCAGCGGGTGTTCGGTGTCGTCGAAAGCAATGAGATGTCTGGCATTGCCGCGGACCAATGCGGCGGACGTCACCATTTCGGTATAGAGTCGGACACGACGCGACATGAGCCGGTGCAGATACCGGCAATGGCGATCTGTCCAATCCATCATCGGCGCAATGGAAAGTCTGGAGTGCTGGCTTGCTTTCATTTTTGTGTTTCTTCAAACCTTTGGCGGCAACTTCTGCTACGCCCGAGTGCGCCCCGACATCGCCGAGTTTTCTCCGCGACGCCGCTCTGCACACATAGCGCACACGAAAACTGGCCACAATCTCCAAGCGCTCATCCGGTGCCAGTCCCGATTTCGGATCAGGCGAAAGTGCCACTACGCGAGTGTGACGTCCCTCTGACGCGTCGCTTGTCATCATCTCGTCGACATCGGCCTGTGGCAAGGCATCCGACTTCCTCTTCTTGCGCCCTGCGATGCCTGCTTTGTTCACCGGAATGCTCCTGAGAAGTATGTCGGCATTGCACACTCGGCCTTCGTGTGGTTGACATCCACCGCAATGGCATCGCGCCGACGTGGCTGATAGACGCTCACGTCCGCCCGAAAGCAACTCGCCAAGAGCCCAATAAAGGAACCATCGTGTGACGGAGCGTCCCAATATCCTGTTGATCGAGGCCGACCAGATGGCAGCGTTTCCACTGGACTTCTGCAATCCCGACGGCCAGGCGAAAACGCCCAATCTCAGCGCGTTGGCGAAGGACGGCGTCGTCTTTGAGAACGCCTACTGCAACTCTCCTCTTTGCAGCCCGTCGCGCGCGTCAAAGTTCACCGGGCGCTTGCCAACAAGCCACCAGGTTTGGGGCAATGGGGCCGAGTTGCCCTCCGAGACGCCCACGATGATGCATTTTTTGCGGTCTGCAGGCTACCGAACGGCCTGTTCCGGTAAGTGCCATTTCGTGGGTGCGGACCAACTGCATGGTTTCGACCGGAGACTTACAACCGACATGTACCCGTCCAATTTCGACTGGTCGATCGATTGGGAGCCGGAGGTGGAACATCGCCCGGGCACGTCGGTTCAGAAACTGGCCGTTTCAGGCCCTTGCCGGACGAACAACCAGATCCTCTATGACTCGGAAGTGCAATTCCGAACGATCGAATTCTTGCGCTACCAGGCCCTGGAACGGCCGGACACGCCATTCTTCCTGCATGTTTCATACACACAGCCGCACGATTCCTACCAGTCCGTGCCAAAGTACCTCGACCGGTACAGTGGCGTCGACGTTGCCTTGCCGCGTCTGGACTCCGAGCCGGTGCCCAATCCCGTGACAGACTGGCTGGCCGTTCACCACGGGATCGATAAATTCCCTCCGACAGAGGAGCGAATCCGCGCTTCGCGCGAAGCCTACTATGCCATGATCTCGCACCTTGACGAGTTTGTCGGAGACATCGTGGCCGAGCTGAAACTGCTCGGCCTCCACGACGACACGCTGATCGTCTTCACCAGCGACCACGGCGATATGATGGGTGAAAGGAACATGTGGTTCAAGCGCACGTTCTGGGAACATTCGGTCAAGGTGCCGTTGGTGTTCTACAGCCCGTCGCGGCTGGTGCCCCGACGTGTCAAGCCCGCAGTGACTCTCGCAGATCTCTGTCCCACCCTGTCAGAGATTGGTGGAGCCGAAGAGTTCTGTGCCCGTTGGGGCAGCCCCGACAGTGCAAGTTTCTCAGCGCTGTTGGCTGAAGAAAGCACTGCCTGGAAGGACACGGCGATCATGCAGTACTTCGGGCCGGGCGTTGAAGCGCCTTGGTTCGCGATCCGGCGCGGGGATTTCAAGTACGTCTACATTCACGACTGGGGCGGCATTCTGATCAATCTTGCAGAAGATCCGGATGAGACCAACGACATGGCGGGTGACCCAGACCAATCGGATCTGGTCGCGAAGCTGCATGACGCGCTGGTCGGCCAACTAGACCTCGATGCCCTCTCGGCAATGGTGAAGGAAAACAAGAAGCAGCGGTGCTTCTTGCACCAGAGCCTGAAAGGGAGCCCTGGCTACGCCTGGGACCACCAGCCCGACTTTGATGCCGGCAAGCAATACGTCCGTGGCGGCGTGAACAAGCCCGTGACCTGCTGAGGAACGATGGCGATGGCTACCTATCCTGAACTGAATCTCCTGATCAACGGAACGTGGCGAAAGGGATCAGGCGGCGTATCTGAACCGGTGCTGAATCCGGCGACCGAAGAGCCACTCGGCGAAGTTCCGCACGCATCCGTCACGGACCTGGACGAAGCGCTTGCCGCCGCCGAGAGCGGATTTGCCGTTTGGAGAACCACGCCTCCGCATGAACGGGCGCGAGTGATATGTGCCGCAGCGGCCCTTGTCCGGGAAAGGTGCGAGGAGATTGCAGCGGCGCTGACGCTTGAAAATGGCAAGCCCATTGCCGAGGCGCGAAAGGAGGTGGCCGGATCCGCCGACATTCTCGAATTCGCCGGAGAGCAGTCCAAACGCGTGTTCGGAGACATTGTGCCCGGACGCGTGCCCGGCGTCCGGCATCTGGTACAAAGGGAGCCAGTGGGGGTAACGCTCTCGTTCACGCCTTGGAACTTTCCGATCAACACGTTTGCACGCAAGATTGGTCCCGCCTTGGCCGCCGGCTGTTCGGTCGTGGCCAAGGCGGCGGAAGAGACGCCGGCTTCGGCGTCCGCGATGGCCAAGGCGCTGGATGATGCGGGGCTTCCTGCAGGAATGCTCAACCTCGTGTTCGGTGTCCCCGCCGAGGTCTCAAGGCATTTGATGGCATCGCCTGCCGTGCGGAAGATCTCGTTCACCGGTTCGGTTCCGGTCGGCAAGCACCTTGCCGGGCTCGCTGCACAGCGAATGCAGCGAACGACTATGGAATTGGGTGGGCATTCTCCGGTTGTCGTGTTTGACGATGTCGACATCGCCAAGGCGGCTGATCTCCTGGTGGCAGGCAAGTATCGCAACGCCGGACAGGTCTGCATTTCCCCGACGCGCTTCTACGTTCAAGAACGCATCTACGATGACTTCGTCGACGCGTTCGTGGAGCGGACTGAGAAGATCATCGTGGGTGATGGCCTGGACCCCGCCTCGCAAATGGGACCACTGACAAACGACCGCCGGCTGGACGCGATGGCAGAATTTGTCGACGACGCTGCATCCAGGGGGGCGACCATAGCCACGGGGGGCGAACGGATCGGCAATCGCGGATATTTCTTCGCTCCCACGGTGATCAAGGATGCTCCGGACGATTGCCGCGTCATGACGGAAGAACCGTTTGGTCCGCTTGCCCCCATGACACGCTTCTCCAGCATCGACGAGGTCGCCGGGCGTGCGAATGCCCTGCAATTCGGCCTTGCTGCCTATGCGGTGACTCGGTCGCTGGACCGCGCGACACGCATTTCAGACGCGCTGGACTCGGGAATGGTGGGAATCAACACGGTTGCCGTGGCCAGCCCGGAAGCACCCTTCAGCGGGGTCAAGGAAAGCGGTTACGGAATAGAGGGTGGCCCCGACAGCCTGGAACCCTTCCTTGCGACAAAGGCGGTTGCGCAGACGAGCCTTTGAAGCACCATCATTCTGACGGCCCAAAGTCAATCAGGCTCCGCAGCACCTTTCCGTCCCGCATGGCGGCAAACCCGTCGTTAATATCTTCCAGCCGGATTTTCTGCGAGATGAAGACGTCGAGGTTCATTCGGCCTTGCATGTAGAGTTCAATGATCCGGGGCATGTCCACCCGGAACCGATTTGAGCCGAGAAGCGAGCCCTGAACTTTGCGCTCGCGCAGGAAGGCTGCACCGGTGAGTTCAATCGTTTCACCCTCGCGGAACAGTCCGACCAACGTTGCCGTCCCATCGAATGCCAGCATCTTGAAGGCATCCTCGGCCGTGCGCTTGGAACCGAGACAGTCAAAAGCATGATCCACACCTCTGCCGCTCAACTCCAGAACCTGTTCGACAGTGTCACCGTCCTTGGGGTTCACGATGTCGGTCGCGCCCAGCTTGCGTGCCAATTCCAGCTTGTCGGCATTCATGTCGATTGCGATGATCCGTTCGGCTCCGGCGATGTGCGCCGAATTCACCGCTGCCATCCCGACGCCGCCACATGCGATTACGGCGACCGAATCGCCCGGACCGACCTTGGCCGTATTCACGACGGAGCCGTACCCGGTCATCACGGCACAGCCGACCAGCGAGGCGCGGTCCAGAGGCATGTCGTCGCGGATCTTCACCAACGCGTTCTCATGCACCAGCATTTGCTCGGCGAAAGACGACAAGTTCATGAAAGTGTGGATGCGGCCGGGCCGATCCCATTCCAAGCGCTCTGACACGCCAGGCGGCAACTTGATTTCCGGGTCAAAGCAGAGCGCTGGACGCCCCGTCGTGCAATACTCGCAGGTACCGCAAAAGACCGACAAACAGGTCACGACGTGATCGCCAGGTCTTACGTATCGGACCTCGTCCCCAATCGCCTCCACGATGCCGGAAGACTCGTGCCCAAGAACAACGGGCATGGGATAAGGGGTGTGCGCCTCCATGTAGTGCAGGTCGGTGTGACAGATTCCTGCGTATGACGTTCTGAGCAAGACCTCCTGCGACTTGGGCTTGCGCACAGAGACATTCTCGATTTGCAACGGCGCACTGGGTTCGAAGAGTACGGCAGCCTTCATTCCGGAGAATCGTCAAAACGGCCGGCGCGCCAGCGAGAACGTCTGCCCCGTTGACCCGCCTACGGGCTGGGAAGCCAGGCTGACAGCCAGGTCCGCCACCTCGTCCGGGTGCTTGATCCGCTCCTGCGGCGGAAATCCGGGCGGAAGCTCGTCCTTGAACTTCTCGAGGACCTCTTCCGGCGTGTACCGTTCCGGCCGCCTCTCCCGATTGAAGATGTCGGTCGCGACCGGCCCAGGGATCAGGTTGTTGACGTCGATCTTTCGTGGCCAGAGCTCGTTCGCGAGGCATTCGGTGAAGATATGCACCCCTGCCTTGGATACGGTGTAAGAGCTTTGCTGTGCTGCGGCACGCAACCCCATGCCCGATGACATGTTGATGATCTTGCCGCCCTCGTTGATGTGCTCAAGGAGAAAACGTGTGACGAGATAGGTCCCGCGAACGTTGATCTCGATCGCGCGCCACCACCTCTCAGGATCACTGACGGCCACCTGCCCCAACTCCAGGTCGGCGCCCGCGTTGTTGACGAGGATGTCGACATTGCCCAATGCAGAGACGAGCGCTCCGCAGGTCTTTTCGGTTGCAGAAGGATCAGCCAGGTCAACCACACCCATGTGGCATCGGACATCCAGTGCCTTGATCTTGCCGGAAACTTCCAAGAGTTCGGATTCCGTGCGCGCCAAAATGGCAACATCTGCGCCAGCCTTTGCAAATCGAAGCGCAATTGCGCGACCGATGCCGCGGCCTGCACCTGTCACCACGGCAGTCTTGCTGGCGAGTGGTTTCGGGTTGGACATGTATATCTCCTTCAGTGTTGTGAGCGTCTAGGAGCCGACATGGTCTCCGCACTTGAGACGCAGAACCTCGCGGGCTTCGGCTGGTGTCGCAAATTCCATCGACAGGTTTTCGACGATCATGTGCATGGATCTTGCCTTCGATCAGAGGGATTCGACGTTGCCGCAAACGCTCAGCGCCTGACCGGAAATGTTCCGGCCAGCGGGCGAGCAGAGGAACAAGACCATGTTGGCCACGTCTTCAGCACTCACCATCCTGCGGAGAGAAATCTTGCCGAGATACTCGTCGCGCATCTCGTCAAAGCTGGTGCCGATGGCATCCGCCCGCGCCTGAATCACCCTATCAATGCGAGGGCCTTCAACGACGCCAGGGAGGATTGCATTCACGCGAACCCCTTCTGGGCCCATTTCGATGGCGAGACTCTTTGTGAAGCCGACCACAGCCCATTTGGACGCCGCATATGGCGTGCGGTTTGCGTAGCCCAACCGCCCGGCTACGGAAGAGATGTTGATAATCGCGCCATTTTCTGAAGCCTTGAGCGCAGGGGCCGCCTTGCGCACGCAATAAAATTGGCCCGTGAGGTTGATCGCGATCGTGGCTTCCCATTCTGTCGGCTCAATGTCTTCAACCTTTGCCGTCGGACCCGCAATGCCAGCATTGTTCACCAAAACATCGAGGCCCCCAAACTCGGTTGCGACTTCTTCAAAGAACGCATCTACGCCTGCATGGTTCGATACATCCACAACACGGGCAATGACTTCGGGATGTGCGGACCGCAAGTCGTTCACCGCGTCCTCGGACACATCGAACGCGGCAGCCTTTGCTCCAGCTCCAATCAGTGCTTCAACGATCGAGCGGCCGATTCCTGCCGCTCCGGCCGACACAACTGCGCGCAATCCAGTCAACGAAACACTGGGCATTTGGCCATTTTGATCCAAGACATCAATCCTTCAATCCAAGGGTGCCAGCACGTCCATTGAATTGGGCAGCCACAGGACGACTTCCGGGAACAGCGTCAGCAAGAAGATCACGACGATCTCAACGATGACGAACGGAATGATGCCGCGGTAGATTGTGGCCGTGGACACGTTGTACTTCCTTGCAACGCCGTGGATGACAAACACGTTGATGCCGACCGGTGGCGTAATCTGTCCCATTTCCATCATGATCACCATGATGACCCCGAACCAGATGGGATCGAACCCAAGGCCCACGACCGTAGGAAACAGGATCGGCAGGGTCAGCATCATCATCGGAATGATGTTCATCACCATGCCGAGCACCAGATAGAGCAACAGGATGAGCACGTAAATGACATAACGTGAGACATCGAGCGTGTTCAGGAAGTTCGCAAAAGACAACGGCAAGTCCGTCAAGGTAATGAAGTAGCCAAGCAATCCGACCCCAATGAGGATCGTGAATATCATGGCACTGGTCGTCGTGGCTTCGAGAAGGGCCGCGAACAACTTGTGACGATTGAACCCTTTGGCGAAGAGCGCGATCAGAAGCGCGCCGCTCGCGCCAACACCTCCCGCTTCGGTGGGCGTCAGAATTCCCGAGTAGATACCGCCGATCACCGCGGCGAAGAGCGCACCAACCGGCCAGATGTCGAAGATCGACTTTGCGATTTCGTGTGCCGGAAACCTTTCCGACCTTGGGCCAAGCTTTGGATTGATGACGCACTGGATGTATGTGGCAAAGGCAAAGCCGAGCGTCAGAATAATTCCCGGGATGATCCCGGCCATGAACATCTTGCCGATCGATTGCTCGGTGATGATGCCATAGACCACGAAGCCAATGCTGGGCGGGATCAGGATGCCCAGCGTTCCCCCGGCGGCGACTGCGCCCGTCGCCAGCGAATCGTCATAGTCGTACTTCTTCATTTCCGGAATGGAAACGGAACCCATCGTCGCCGCCGAGGCCACGCTGTCTCCGCAAATGGCAGCAAAACCGCCGCACCCGGCCACCGTTCCAACGGCCAGGCCACCGGGCAGCCGCCCAAAGACCTTGATTCCGGCGTTGTAGAGCTTTGCGCCGATGCCGGCATGCAGGATCAAGAACCCCATCAGAAGGAAGAACGGGATCACGCAAAAGAAATACACCGCCACCGAGTCATAGGTATTGATCTTGGTGACATTGAAGGCGACGTCGCTTCCGATCAGGAAAGTAAGCCCGGTGAGGCCCGCAAAAGCCATCGAGAAGCCCACGGGGAAGCCGAGCAGGAGAATGAACATCAGGAAGGCGGTGTAGAGCATGCCAACCGCTGGCGAACTCAAGTCCGGTGCAATCGCCTTGAGAACGAGACCAGAGGACATGCCTGCGACCGCCAGGGCGATGATGGCCGCCAGCGTCGTCCAGAACCGCACACGCCCCTCGTATTGTTGGAACAGTCCTGACAGATGCGAGAACAGCAAACCGACCAGCGTCAACGCGAGCAACAACGTTCCTGCTGCAACTACAGCATACAAGACCCAGTAAGGCATGCGGATGATGTCGGAAATTTCCTCACGCTGAAACGCTTCCAGGGACCGGGACGCGCTCAGCCAGCTCATTGCACCAAACAGGAATGCGCCCCAAATGCTGAAAATGCTCTGCAAAGTGCTGTTCGTCTGAGCGGACATCATGGATGTGACCAAGTCCACCGACACGTGCTGGTTCTTCAACATCGTATAGGCGATGCTGAAGAACGCCATGAAGACCAGCATGAAGGTTTGCAATTCGATCATGCCTGACAACGGTTTGCTGAAGGCCAGGCGACTGACCAGATCGACGACCATCGCAATTGACATCAGCAACGTCACGACGGCGGCGGCGTAGCAGAGATACCGACACACCGGGTCGAGAATTCCGTGTATTCCCCGGGCAATCGCGCCAAAGGCGTCGTCCCCGGCTTCAGCCGTTGGCGGTCCGCCGCACTCGAGTTGGGCGACGTCTATTTCGATGTCTGCATCTGAGTCTTGCGGTGTCATCAGATCTTCCTTCCAAGACGCGGCGGACCCCTGCGTGTCAATTGGCTTGGCGGCCAGTCCCGACGCCGCATTGGGTGCAATGCGACGCCAGATTGCTTGAAGGTGCGAACCTTTGTTCCGGAATCCTGACGTGCCTTGGCGTCAGTACAACGAGATGCCAGGTCCGACCTGACTTGGGGGAATGGCGCTAGGCGATTCCCATTGGGAGCACCCTCATTCCTGCCAGTTGTCTCCCCACCAGTCAGCCGAGGTATAGTCCATTCCCTTGAACTCGGCAGTGAACTCCTGCACCTTCGCAAGGATGGCTTCGCCGTCGTTGCCCTTCTCTTCCATCAAGGCCAGCCACTCGTCGTAGGCAGGCTTTGTCTGTGCAACCCACTTGGCCTTCTCTTCCGGCGCCAGTCGAATGATGGTGTCTCCGCGGCCTTCCATCTTCGCCACGGACGAACCCCTGCGGTTGTCGACGATCGCGCCGGTGAAGTTCGTGAGCTCGTTTTCCATCGAACGGAAGATCTCACGCTGTTCATCTGTCAGGCTGTCCCAGGTCGGCTGCGACATCGTCATCGGGATCATCACGAACGGGCCGCCTACCAGCGAGTGATTCGAAGTGTGATCCGTCATCTTCCACTTGATCAGCGGCGCAGTCGGGAACCAGATGCCGTCAATCGCCTTGCGCTGGAGCGACACGTAGAGGTCTTCCAGCTTGATGTTCCGAGGCGTTGCACCCAGCAGTTCGCTGTAGGTCACGCCTGACTTCGAGAACGCGCCAATCTCCAGCTTCTGCAGGTCCTCCAGCGTGTGAACCGGATCGACATCCTTGTGGATGTGCAGATTGAAGAAGTCCGAAACGTGGAAGCCCAGCGGCACCAGACCTTCGAATTCGGCCTGAACCTCGGGGATTTCGTGATACATCTTCTGGAAGACGTGATTTGCCTCGACCGTGCTGTCAAACTGGAACGGCAGGGTCATGACATGGGTCGTCGGAAACAGGCTCTCCTGCGTGAAGATGCCCGTCGTGACCACGAGGTCGACAAGGCCGGACTTGAGGCCGTCCACGGTCTGTGGAGCCTTGACCAGGGTTCCGCCGTGGAACCACTTGAACGTCAGCTCTCCGTCGGTTCGCCGGGTGATTTCCTTGAGATACGGCTTGTAGACGAATTCCACCAAGTAGTGGCTTTCCGGCTCGTAGCTGCCGACCTTGAGTTCCTTGGCCCAAGCGTTTGGCACAATGACCAGCGCCGCGGCAACGGAAACCGCTAGCGTCTTCATCCAATTTGTCAGTTTCATTTCAGTCTCCTCTGTGTTGATCTGACGATGTTCGAGCGTTCAATCGCCCTGGTTTTTGGGCTGTGGTCATCAGGCCACCTCCAATGATCTGCGCACTGTCTCGACATGTTCTTTCATGCCTCGCCTGATCGGGTATTCGGGCCTCCACCCAAGCTCCTCCCGCGCCCGTGTGTCATCGAATGACGACGCATAGGGATAAGAGGCTCGAGCCGTTTTCCGTATCCTGATCCGGGCATTGGGAAACAATTCCTGGGCGATATTCATCGCTTCACCAACGGAATGGTCCACGCCCATGACGTTGTAGGTGACTCTTGAGTGTGCTCCACTTTCCAACATCAAAATCAAAGACTTGACTGCGTCCTTGACGTACAGCCAGTTGCCGGCTTGATCGGCATTCACGACCATCGCTTCTTCACCGCGAGCGATGGCGTCGAAAAGGAATGATGAATACTGCGCCGTCAGCCCGGTGGTACGACCCGGGCCGTATACCCACGGGAAACGCACGGCCCCGACGCTGAGACCGTGAGTCCGCCGGTACCAATCCAGCATGTGTTCGCAGGCGAGCTTGGTCTGGCCGTACACGGTTTCAGGAAGCCTTGCGGCATCATCTGCGACCGGCTCCGCGAGCCCACGGCCAAAGACCGAAGTCGAGCTCGTCATCACGAACCGCGTGACCCCGCTTGCGACGCAGGCCTCAAGCAACGAGAGCGTCGCCATGACGTTCACGCGGAAACCCAGCCGCGGCTCGGCTTCGCAAGCATCCACAAGCAATCCGGCCAAATGCACGACACTGTCCGGCCGGATCCCTGACACGAGTTCCTGGACGTCGGCATCTCTGCCAAGGTCGGCGCGCACATACGGGATGGATGAATTCGACGTGATCCAATGCGGGGCGTCGACCGTGTCTGTCGCAACAACCTGGTAACCCAGATCAACCAAGGCAGGGATCAAATGAGACCCTATGAATCCTGTTGCTCCGGTTACCAATGTCGTCATGTCTTCATCTCCGATCGGTCCGCTGCCGAGGCGGACCGATCAAGTCTGGCCACGGTCGAGTGCTGCCAACTCCGCTTCTAGTCTTTCGATTGTGCCGAGGATCTCTTTCCAGCCGGGCTCCCATTCGAGATATCCGGTGTCCCAACGCCCGTTCGCGCCGACGAAATGGGCAAACGGGATCGCGTCCTGATAGACCCCGATGCCAGCGAAAATTTTGGTGTCCGCAATCATGGCAAAGGGCTTGCCCTTGACGCTGCGGGCCTCTTCGAAAGCGTCCAGGATCTCCGGGATCGCGTTGCCGTTGACTTGGCGCGCGTGGAACCCGAAGGCTTCCATCTTTTCCTTGATCGGCTCGACCGCCATCACCTCAGAGGTCTTGCCGGTGGCGCCGAGATCGTTGTTGTCGATGATGATGATGAAGTTGGACAGCTTGTAGTGTGCAGCGAACATGAAGGCTTCCCAAACACTGCCCTCATGCAACTCACCATCCGATAGCAGGCAGAACACGCGTTTGTCTGACCCCTTCTTGCGTTCTCCGAGGGCGATCCCGGCGGCTTGCGACACGCCGGTGCCCAAAGAGCCTGAAGTGATCTCGAACCCCCGCGCGCCCTCGATGGGGCTTTGGTCGATGGGCGAGCCGTCGGCACCCATCGTGCGCAGTTCTTCCATCGTGTAGATGCCCAATTCGGCCATCGCAGCGAAGTTGATGATCGTGTCATGGCCGTTCGAATTGACGAAACGGTCATGATACCATCCGTTCTCGTCCGGCCGCATTTCATCGAAGTAAATGCAGGCGCCAACATCAGACAAGGCGACGCCCTGCCCCGCATACCCGCCGCGCTGCATGCAGATGTCCACTACGTTCCGACGCATCTTGGCAGCTTGGAGTTCCAGGGTCTTGATGCGCTTTGCCGAGTTGCTTGTCACTGCATCACCTCCACGATCAGCTTGGCCAGGGCAGGTCCATCCAGACCGAAGTGTTGCCTGATGTGTCGAATCGATCCGCCAGGCGCCCAGCTGTCCGGAACACCGATGCGGGTAATGCGAGGACCGCGCCCAACCTTGCAGACGATTTCGCTCACCAAGCCGCCCAGCCCGGTCGAGATCTGATGGTTCTCGATCGTGACGATCTGGTCGTGCGCAAAGCAGTAGTCGATGACTTCCTGCTCATTGACGGGCTTGATCGTCGGCACGTGCAAGAGCGAATGATCTACGCACTGGTCAACCAGGATATCCGAGGCCTCGACCGCCCATTGCGAGGCGTGGCCGCAAGAAATCACGCCAACGCCAGAACCTGTTCGCAGCGGGTAGGTCTTGCCTAGTTCAAACTTGAACGTCTCGGGATCGAGCATCTTTGGCGTCGTGCCGCGATGCCCGCGCATGTAGACTAGCCCTGGCGTCTCGCACGCCACGTCCAGAGCCTGTGCAAAGTCCGTCACGTCCATCGGGTCGATGACCGTGGCATTGGGCACCGCTCGCAGCATGCCCAGGTCTTCCGTGCCCTGATGGTGGATCGGTGCAGGGCTCGAGATGCCTGGTGTGAACCCAATGCATATGCCCGTGTTCTTGCTGGTGCCCATGCAGATCACCATCTGATCAAAGCACCGGCGGGAGGCGTAGCTGCCGAACGTCGATGTGATCGGGACGAAACCGGCCTTGGCCAAGCCTGCGGCAACCCCTACCAGGTTCTGCTCAGCCATGCCGACTTCCACAAATTGATCGGGGAGTTCCTTGGTGACCTTGAAGAGATCAACATAGTGACTGAGGTCGGCGCTCATCATGATGACATCATCTCGGCGCCGGCAGAGATCGAAGCTGATGTCGTCGAAGGCCGACGGGACCCTTTGGCGTTCCTCTTTCGTCAGGAGCATGTGTCGTGCACTTTTGCGATGGCATGAGTTTTCATACGGAACCGGCGACATTGAACCCTCCCCCACCGGCGTCGATATGCGCGCCTGTGACCAATGATGAAGCGGGTGACATAAGCCAAAACGCGATGTCGGCGATTTCGTCCGGCTGTCCAATTCGTCCCATTGGAATCGAGTCTTCGACGGCCTTCCTCAGCCTTGGGTCGGCTTCAAGTCCGGCTGTCATCGCGCTGGCGACAGCGCCGGGTCGCACGGTGTTGACCCGGATTCCCTCTCGCGCCACCTCCTTTGCAAATCCCTTGGAAAAGACGTCGACTGCGCCTTTTGAGGCGGCATAGACGCTATGCCCGGGACGTCCGCCGATGGTTGCCGCCATGGACGAGACATTGACGATGGACCCGCCCGGCCCGCCTGACTTTGTGGACATGAGACGTGCGGCTTCCCGGCAGCAGATCATCAGGCCGATGACGTTGATCGCGATCAGCCTTGAGATCGCTTCAAATTTCAGGTCGCGCACCATGTCACTGACGAAGAACCCTGCAGCGTGCAGCACTCCTGTCGGCGGGCCGAACGTCTCGGCGGCGGTCTTGTAGGCTTCAACGACGTCGGCTTCAGACGAGACGTCCGCGGGAAAGAAGCGCGCCGCACCGCCACATTCAGTGATTTCACGGACCAGCGACTCCGCCGACGCTCGTTCCGCTTCCAGCGACACGAGCGAAATCGCGTAGTCGTTCCTGGCGGCAAGCCGCGCCGTGGCCGCACCCATGGCTCCGGCACCGCCAGTGATCAAGCAATGCCCCGTCACGGCAATACGCACATTTCTAGATCCTCCCCAACCTGCCCCTGACCGCCGGTTCGTCGGTCCAGCGGATGCACAGGTAAGAGGTCAGAGGTCTGACCTCTTACCTTTTGCTATATTTGGACCACCGCCGAGTCAACAAAAAAGAAAGGATGGACATGGAGGGGCCTCGGGAGGCCGAGGAACTTGGACAACCCTGGGATCTATGCGTGCTTCAAAGCGCTCAAATGCGAGCTGACCTTTGTTGGCGGCAAGGATTTCTGGGCAACCTTTGGGATGCGCCCATGGAAGTCAATGGCTTCGGGACGCTCTGCCGCGAACCTGATGTCCACACGCGCAGTGTTGTACCACGTCACCGAATAGCCAAGCGCAGTGCCGCGGTCCGAATAGGTGCTGTATTCCACCAAGAGAACCGGGTCTGCCTCTCGCAGGTCCAGACGTTTGGCCGTGTCGGCCGGCAGGGGCACCACCGTCACCCGGCCATCCGAGCGCATCAGGTTGCTTGCAAGCTGGTCCTGGTACATCGCCACAAGCGTGTTGGTGTTGACGTCGAACCCGCTGGCATCAAAGGAAATGCCCTCAATTTCTGCGCACACCGCATCAATCGTGCGCTGTATGGGCACGTCATCGGCCCGAAACACGCGATCAATTAGCCAGAATTCGCTGCCGGCTGCGATCTCCAGCAAGTCGGCAACTGTGGAATCTGCAGGTCCACGTTCGATCGACAAGTCCGACACCGAAGGCTCCTGTCCGCTTTCACGGATCAGGTTCGGCGCACTGCGGATATACGGCAAGGGCACGACCACGCGCTTTGCGTCCTTGGGCTTGCGGACGATTGTGCCTACCCCCCACTTCTTCTCGATCAGACCGGCCTGCCAAAGACTGCCGAACGCTTCGCGCAGCTTGGCCCTGCTCACGCCAAGACTCTCTGAAAGTTTGACTTCGGATGGCAAACGGTCTCCATCGTCAAAATCGGATTCGATCATCTCGCGAAGGCGCACGGTTATGTCTGTCGGATCAGCCAGCGTCACCTGCTCCTGGAAAACATAGACGAGTTTCAGATGCCGTGAGAGACGTCTGACCTCTCAGCGCTACAGGAAAAAGGCAATGTGATCAAGTCGCGCACCGTTCAGGAGCAGGCGGTTACCAATGCAAGCGCTTGATCTGCATGATCTTCCTGAATGTCACGTGTATTCTTGAAGTCATTTCCACAAGCCTGCATGGCTTCAATGACAAGCTGCCGGCTCCGCTCCATTTCGGTCGTTTCACGCCCAACTTTGCGGAAGCCGTCATCTCGGAAACTGGACTGCAAATGGTCGAGTTATTGGTCACGGAACGGACTCCACGCAGACCGCATCACCCGGAACCACCGCCATTCGCGACGGTCGAAATTGGCCAATCCGTTCCAACAAATTCCTTGACTAATTTGGTCGTGACTGCCATTTTCGATATACAGAATAACTGTGCCGATATATGGAACGACAGGGAGTTTGAAAATGACCATGAAGCGCGGATGGATTGCGGCAGCGGTTGCTGCGGCGAGCTTGTCAGGGATCGGAACATCGGCGGTGGCAGAGAGTGCCACGCTGAAGACCGTGCAGGAGCGGGGCACGCTCTTGTGCTCCGGCCATAATGGCAGCTACTTCGGATTTGTCGAAGTGAACGACAAGAACGAGTGGAAGGGGCTCGACATCGACCTTTGTCGCGCACTGACGGTGGCAATCCTGGGCGACCCGGACAAGAACCAGATCGTGCCGCTTAGCTGGGCGCAGCGTTTCCCGGCGCTTCAATCGGGCGATGTCGATGTCGTCATAAAGGCGACGGGCTGGACCATGGGACGCGACACGGAGCTGGGCCTCCAGTTCTCGATTCCCTACTTCTTCGGTGGCGCTCAGCTGATGGTCCGCAAGGAACTTGGAATCAGCTCGGCAAGCGAGCTTGGCGGAGGCACTGTCTGCGTGGCCGCCGGCACCACCATCGAACGCATTGTCGCTGACCACTTGAAGGCCGAGAACGTCGAGCACACGATGGTCAGCTTCGAGAAGACCGCCGAGGTGATCGGTGCGTACAAAGCCGGACGTTGCGACGCCTATGCGGCCTGGGGTCCGTCCATCGCCGTCTTGCTGGCAAACCAGTTCGAAGACGCCGATTCACATGTCATACTTGAGGACAAGCTTTCAGCCGAGCCCATCGCAGCCGCTATGCGCCAAGGCGACGAAGACTGGGTCGACATCGTGAACTGGATGCTGGCAGCGCTCATCAAGGCGGAAGAGCTTGGCGTAACGTCATCGAATGTCGATGAAATGACCGCCAACCCGCCGAATCCCACCGTTGCCCGCCTGCTCGGCGTTGACGCAGGAATGGGCGAGCGGCTCGGATTGCGCGACACGTGGGCGCGCGAAATGATCACAGCAATGGGCAACTTCGCTGAAATCTATGACCGGAACCTCGGCGAAGGGTCGCCCTACAAGCTCGAGCGAGGCCTGAACAACCTCTGGAGCAACGGTGGTGTGCTTTATACGCCGATCCTGGATTGATCCGAACCAGTTACTCACAGGCCGTCCCCTTCCAGGGGGCGGCCTTGCTCGTTAAGGGCGCTTCATGTTGAGTTGGCGAGATTTCCGTCGCATGACCGCGCAGGAAATCGCGGTCCAGATCGGGCTTGTTCTTCTCGTGCTGCTCGTTGTGTTCGGTGCCATTCGCAGTGCGCAAGTCAATCTCGCCGCACTTGGCATCACCTCCGGATTTTCATTCCTCGATCGCTCAACCGGGTGGAGCTACAGCTTCTCCCTGCTTGAACGTTCCATAGATGATCCCTACGCGCGAACGCTGCTGATCGGCTTCCTTAACACGATTTTCGTCGGCCTGATCTCGATTGTCCTTGCGACCATCCTCGGGTTCGTCATCGGCACGATGCGGGACAGCAAAAATCTTGGCCTTCAAGTTATTTCAAGCATATACGTCCAGATCTTCAGAAACATTCCGCTCATCCTTCAGGTCGTCTTTCTCTACGCGCTGCTGATCCACTTCCCCGGGCCGCGGCAGGCGCATTCGGTCGCCGACGCGATTTTCATGTCCAACCGCGGGATCATGGTGCCCAACCTCTCCCTGCCGCTCAACTTCGTCGCAGGTCTCGTTCTGGGATCTGTTCTGCTTGGCATTGGGGCAGTGCGCTATGCCGGTTCCGCGAAGCGGGCACTGGCCATCTGGCTGGCCGGATCCGTTGCCCTCATTGTCGCGGCCGTCCTACTGCTCACGCCAGACGGCCAGGCCCTCGTCTCCTATCCTGAACTCAAAGGGCTTCGTTTCGAGGGCGGACTGACGCTATCTGTCGAGGTGGTCGCGATGATCGTGGGCATCGTGCTGTACGGCGCTGCCTACATTGGTGAAGTCGTGCGCGGCGGACTCGCAGAAGTTCCGAAGGGCCTGCGAGAGGCCGGGGAGAGCCTGGGCCTGGGATCCTTCGCGGTATGGTGGACCATCCGAATGCCAATGGCCTTGCGGTCGATCATCCCGCCGCTTGGCAACCAATGGATCTTCATCATGAAGGCCACGACAGTAGGCGTGGCCATCGGATTCTCCGACCTGTTCTACATAGTGTCGACCTCGATCACTCAGTCCGGCCAGACGCTTGAACTGATTGCCATTCTCATGGGAGCGTTCCTCCTGGTGAACTTCGCGCTGGCCCAGGCCGTGAACTGGCTGAACGCGCGGCTTGCGCTAAAGGGCTACGGGGCATGAGCGCCGCACCGCCAACCATAGGTGGGCTCGAACGGCTGAAGCGCCGCGCCTTCCACAAACCGCTAGACGGTCTCGTCACCTTGTTCGTCGCCGCGCTTCTCGCATGGCTGGCATGGCAAGCGATCGACTGGGGCCTCTTGCGCGCGGTCTGGCGCGCCGAAGACGCGGCGCTCTGCCGTGAAGCGAACGCGGGCGCGTGTTGGTCGATCATAGATGCAAGGCACCGCCTCATTCTGTTCGGCCTTTACCCATTCGACGAACACTGGCGTTCCACGTCCGCCGCCGTCGCCATCATCGCGACCGTCATCCTGTCCTGCATCCCATGGTTCTGGACTGCGCGGCGGCTCATCTCGCTCTGGATCGCCGGGTTCGCGACCTATTACCTGCTGATGGAAGGAAGTCCACTTGGACTGGAACAGGTGACCACCGACAAATGGGGGGGATTGTCGCTGGTACTGTTCCTCTTCTCGTCAGTCGTGCTGCTTGGCATGCCGATGGGCCTGGGGCTGGCACTGATGCGTCGCTCACGCTTGCCGATGCTGCGATGGGTGGCGTCTCTCCTGATAGACTTCATCCGCTCTCTGCCACTTCTTACGACGCTCTTCACAGCAGCCGTCGTCGTGCCGATCCTGCTTCCGGACTGGCTGCAGGGAGACAAGATTTGGCGGATCATCATCGCGTTTTCGCTGTTCTTCGCCTGCTATCAGGCCGAAGTGTTCCGCGGTGGTTTCCAGGCGATCCCGAACGGGCAGTACGAAGCGGGCAAGGCCCTGGGCCTTGGGAAATGGCAATCGCTTGGGCTGATCATTCTGCCACAGGTTTTCCGGCACGCCCTGCCCGCCACGATCAACATGGTCGTCGTGACATTCAAGGAAACAGCCGTCGTGATCATCATTGGCCTCTTCGATCTTCTCGCCTCCGCCCAGGCGGCGTTCGGCACGGGCGATTGGGTGGCCTACTACATGGAGACCTACATCTTCGTGGCGTTGATCTACTGGGCATTCATCACGTCGCTCGGACGCTATGGCGAATTCCTGAAAGACCGCATGAAGCAGGACGACCACTGAGCGTTCAGTCTTCGTCGTAACGCAGGTAGCCACGGCGCTCGACATCCGGAAAGGCGTCGCCCCGACGTACATAGTTGTGCCTCGTCAGTTTGGGCGTGAAATCCCAAGTCTCCTGCCGACCTGCCGCAAGTGCGCTGTCGATCAGATTCCGCGCCGTCTGAGAGGCGACCACATCTTCGGCGAGCACGTCGAGCGGCCAGGTGCATTCCGCAAGTTCGATCAGGCGATCCATGTCTTGGTCACCCGTCTCGGCGAGGTCGTTCAACTCCAGCGGGTCTGCAGACAGGTCGAAGAGCTGGGCAGGATAGGCTCGGGAATAGACCAGTTTCCTGTCTCCGTCGCGAACACAGACCCGTGGCACAGCCGTTCCACCATCGATATGCTCCACGTAGACCGGGACCTGAGGCAGCTGCCCGGTGACCCCCGCCAACAAGCTTCGACCATCAAGCGGTGTCTGGATATCCTCTGGTGGAATTCCGGCGATGTCCAGGAGCGTAGGGAAGACATCGACCAGGCTGACCGGGGCCTTGACCCGGCTGCCTGACGGCTTCGGCAAGGCAAGGATCAGCGGCACATGTATGGCAGGTTCGAACAGCGTCTTCTTGAACCACATCCCCCTTTCCCCGATCATGTCGCCATGGTCGGAAGCGAACAGGATGGCGGTGTCATCCGAGAACCCGGCGGTTTCCAGCGCCTCGATCACCCTGCCGAGCTGGTGGTCGATATACGATGTCATGCCGTAGTAGCCGCGCCGCGCTCGACGATAGTCCTTGTCTGACAATTCGCACGCGTCCTGACCGTAATGGTAGTACAGTGATCTGCTGTGCGGATCGCGCTCGTCCACAGGAATGTCCGGGACGCGTCGCGCTTCGATATCCTCGTCCCGATAAATGTCCCAATACTCCTGCGTGATCACGTAGGGGTCATGCGGATGCGTCAGGGATACGGTCATCATGAACGGTCGGTCGTCGGTTCCGCGCGCACGGGAATAGATCTCGCGCACGGCGCTGTGAATGACATCTTCGTCGTAGTCGATCTGCATTGACCGTGCGATGGGTCCGGCGTCGCGCACTGTGTCGATAGTAGACACTCCAAATGTCCGCGTCCGGGCTTCGTCCACGCCTTCTTCGCGGATCCGTGGATTCGGGGTCCAGGTCATGTCGGCCGGATAGATCTCGGTCGTCAGACGTTCTTCAAAGCCGTGAAACTGATCCGGCCCGACAAAGTGCATTTTTCCCGAGATGCAGGTGTAATAGCCGTTGGCGCGAAGGTAATGCGCAAAGGTCGGCGTGGAGGCAGTGAATTCCGCACCGTTGTCGTAGGCGCCGATGCGAGATGGTAGCCGCCCAGACATCATCGAGAATCGGGAAGGCGCGCAAAGCGGATAAGGACAGTACGCGCTTTCGAAAACGGTGCCGCGCGCAGCCAACCTGTCGATGTTTGGCGTCTTGCAGACTGTCCCGCCGTAGCACGAAAGAACGAAGGCCGTCAGTTGATCGACCATGAAGAGCAGGATGTTCGGTCTCCTGGGCATCTCGTTCTCCAGCATCAGTCCAGCACCGCGCTGCCGCCGGGGGTGGCGACCTCAAAGGCGAGGCCGCGCGGGCCCTCGTGGACCCGCACGAGATGTTCGACGCCAAGGAAGGACAGCAAGTTGCGCAATGCATCAGGGTCTGGGTGGTTCAACTTGATCGCTTCCAAACGCACTCCAATGTCCGGTTGACCAGTGCTTGGATGCGGCCCGGGTGACCATTCAATGAATGCCGGCACCAAGCCGCCTTCCGGCAGCGAGCCGTCTCTCGGCACGGTCAGCCGCCATGTTCGTGCACCTCTCTGGAAATTGACGACCTCGCCCAGATCGATCGGAGACGCGCCTACGACGGCGTCGAGGTTCGGTGTATTGACGACCCAGCAAAGCGCGCGCGGCCGCTCGGCGATACGGGCCTGTGTAGAGAGATCATCCAGCGTGAACCACCGCTTGCGCCCTGGGTCCGGCACTTCGGGATCAACAGCAATGAGTTCAAGAAAGCTCTCGTTCCCTGCCTGACAAACGCAGTTGTGTGTGCCCATCGCAACATGCTTGGAGCCGATCGGAACCGTCACGCCAAGCAAGTCGTGAAGTGCCCTCTGGCCTTCCGAAAGATTGGAGGCACCAACGGAAAAGTGGTCAACGCGGTTTGTCATGGTGTCCGCTCAAGTCTCCAGGTGCGGCAGGGCGGCCGCCAGATCATCCTTCAGAGTGTCAAGATCGTCGAACCCGATGTTGAAACGCACCAGATGACCATCGACGTCCCATACGGACGCCGTGCGCTTGGGCGTCACGGGCAATACGAGGCTCTCATAGCCACCCCAACTGACACCAATCCCGAAATGCGAAAGGCCGTCGACAAACCGGGCCACGGCTGCGTCCGAAGTCGCACGAAAAAGTATGCCAAAAAGACCGGAGGCGCCGATGAAGTCGCGCCGCCAGTACTCGTGACCAGGGCAACTCTCGAACGCAGGGTGCAGCACTCGAAGCGTCTGGTCTCGAGCGCCGAGCCACCGCGCGATCTCCCGGCCAGCGCGGTCAACATGTTCCATGCGCATCTTGAGCGTTCTGAGCCCGCGCAGCGCGAGGAAGACTTCCTGCCCGCCGGGCTTGTCGCCGACGGTCATCACAACCTTCCGAACGGCTTGAAGGATGTCACCATTGCCAGTGATCGTGCCAATCATCGCGTCGGAATGCCCATTCAAGTATTTCGAGCCGGATGCAACTACGACATCGACGCCAAGGGCCAAGGGCCGACAAAAAACGGGCGTTGGCCATGTCGCATCTATGACTGAGACCACGTTGGAAGCCTTGCAAGTCGCCGCCACGGTCGGAATGTCGGGCACCTCGAACGTGCCCGAACCCGGAGCCTCGAACATCAGGGCACGTGTGTTTGGCTGAAACAATCCGGCGATACCGGCACCGATCATCGGATCGAAGAAAGTGACCTCAACCCCCTGCCCGACCAGCAACGTCTCGCAAAAGTTCCGGGTGTTTCCGTATATGTTGTCGGCGACGAGAAGGTGGTCACCCGACTTTGCCAGCGCCATCAGGGTACATGTGATCGCGGCCACGCCCGACGACGCAAGTACGCATGACTCCGCGCCGTCAAGGGCGCACAGCGCCTCTTCCAAGGCATAAACCGCCTGGTTGCCATAACGGCCATAGTAGATTGTACCGCTTTGATACCGGGCGTCGCGCGCGGCCTCGAACTCGGCCATCGTGTTGAACACCATTGTCGAGCCCATCTCGAGAGGCATGTTGACGTTGCGGCCCTCGGCCTTCCCAGGCCGGCCCTTCTGGACGAGGATGTCGGAAATCTTGGAGTCTGCCATACCTGTCTCTCTCAATTTTATCGATGACAGGGGGGTGCATACGTGTCAATTATCGAAATGCGTATTCTATATAGCGGAACAATGAGCCTTGCCGTCCGACCGCCCAATACTGACGTCATCCCATTGGGGCATTGGAATTGTCCAAACGAATGGCGACCGGATAACGGACGTCGAAGGTCATCCCGCCGATCCTGATCCTTCCTTGCTCAACAAGAACATCCCCGGCGGGCTCAACGGCCGCGCCAGGATATTGAAACCTGCCGTGCGATCAGGGTGGCTGGACGGTCGAAAGGGCGAACGGGGTCGCGATGCATTCGTGGAGGTAGGTTGGGACGAGGTCCTCGACCTCATCGCCAGTGAGTTGACGCGTGTCCGAGGGGAACATGGCAACGAGGCAATCTTCGGCGGCTCCTACGGATGGGCGAGTGCCGGACGATTTCATCACGCGCAAAGCCAGCTCAAGAGGTTCCTGAGCACCATTGGCGGATTTGTTCGCTCCGAAGGGAACTACAGCTACAACGCCGCACTCGTTGCACTGCCGCATTTCGTGGGCGGCAGCTTTCGCGAGCATGTCGTAGAGGCAACGCGCTGGTCGGTCATCGCCGAACATTCCGATCTGGTCGTGCTGTTCGGCGGGCTGGCAATGCGTAACTTGCAAATCTGTGATGGCGGGGCCTCCAAGCATCGGATGGCGGACAATCTGAAGCTTTGCGTCGAAGAGGGAGTACGGTTTGTCAATCTCAGCCCGCTTCGCACCGACGTCGATGCATCGCTCAGCGCCGAGTGGCTGGCTCCGAGACCGGGTTCGGACATGGCAATCATGCTCGCGCTCGCGCGCACACTCGTTGAAGAAGGGCTGCATGATCAGGCATTTCTCGACCGTTATACCGTTGGGGCGAACCGCTTCATCGATTACCTCGACGGCGCGACTGACGGCACGCCCAAATCGGCAGAATGGGCAGCCGAAATCAGCGGCCTCGACGCTGGCCGCATCCGCGCGCTCGCCTGCGAGATGGCGGCGAAACGGACCATGATTGCCTGCGCCGCCGGCCTGCAGCGCGCTGACTGGGGGGAACAGACGCTCTGGGCCTGCGTGTCACTTGCGGCCATGCTTGGGCAGATTGGCCTCCCGGGGGGAGGCTATACCGTCGGCTATGCGGTAAATGCCCACGTCGGCAACGTGGCGCGACCCTTCCGCTGGGGATTGTTGCCGCAGGGCCCCAACCCGGTCCCTGCTTTCATTCCCGTGGCCATGATCTCGGAAATGCTGCTGAATCCGGGTGCGACTTTCAGGTACAACGGCCAAACGCTCACGTTGCCCGATTGCCGCCTGGTCTGGTGGGCCGGAGGCAATCCCTTTCACCACCACCAGGACCTCAATCGCCTGCGCAAGGCATTCCAAGTTCCCGAAACAGTGATCGTGAACGAGATCAACTGGACCGCCACGGCGCGGCACGCCGACATTGCAATTCCGGTCGCGGCACCACAGGAACGCACTGATTTCGGCGGCGGCCAGACCGACAACATCCTCGTGCCGATGCCTAAGGCCGTCGAGCCGCCAAGCCAGGCACGCGTCGAATACGAAATCTATGCCGACCTCGCGCGGCGGCTCGGTGTCGAGCAGGAATTCACCGAAGGGCGGGATGAAGAGGCGTGGCTGCGCAAGCTCTGGTTCGACACCCGAAAGGCGGCTGACGACCATGGCACCCCCTTGCCGGATTGGGACGCCTTCATCGGCGGGGACATCATCGAGCTGCCGGACCCGTCGCCCGCGCAGGTGTTCCTGTCCGAATTTCGCACGGACCCGCTGGAATGCCCACGCGCGACGCCCAGCGGGCGGATCGAGCTCTTCTCGGAATCTATTGCCGGCTTTGGTCTCAGCGAATGCAAGGGGCATGCAACGTGGAACGTCCCACGCGACCTGTCCTCGCCCTCTGCAGGGAAATACCCACTCGCCCTGGTCTCTGGCCAGCCCGGGACTCGACTTCACAGCCAGTACGACAACGGAGCGCTCAGCATGGAAGGAAAGATTGGGGGACGTGAACCCGTCTTGATCAACCCAGCCGACGCCACGGAACGACGGATCTCGGACGGTGACATCGTTGAACTCTTCAACGACAGAGGGAGGTGCCTTGCAGGAGCACGTGTCACGTCCGACATTGCGCAGGGCGTCGTCTTCCTGTGGACCGGCGCCTGGTACGATCCAGACTTTGAAGCACCGGATCATCGCGACAGGCATGGCAATCCCAATGTCTTGACCCACGATCTGCGCACTTCGGAATTCAGCCAAAGCCCGGCTGCACACTCTGCCCTAGTTGACATCCGCCGCTTCGACGAGACACCACCCCCTGTCGGGGCGCATGAACCGCCGCGGTTCGGTGGGCATCCAGAAAGGGAAAGGCCCCAAGCATGAGCAAGGATTCCGAACCGCGTGTCGATTCAACCCTTTCCAAGGGCCTGGCGATTCTTGAGGAACTGACCGGCATGAAGTCTGGTATCGGAGTTTCGGATCTCTCTCGCGAACTGGGCCTGACCAAGTCCAATACATTCCGGCTGCTGCAAACCCTGACCACGCTCGGATATGTCCGCCGCGAACCGGACAGAAGCTATGCGGCCACGCTCAAAGCCTGGCAGATTGGGCGCTCGGTGGTGGAAAACCTCAACCTGCGAGCAGCAGCGTCCCAGATGATGCTCTACCTGTCCGAAGAGACGAAGGAAACGATCTATCTGGCCGTCCGCGACGGGCTGAACATCGTCTATATCGACAAGATCGAAAGCACGAAACCAATTCGGTCGTGGAACCCAATTGGCGGGGCAGCGCCAATCTACTGTGTCGGCACCGGCAAGGCGCTTCTCGCGGAAGACTATCGGCTTTTGAGGGATCAAGTGGCAGCCAATCTTCAGCAATATACCGACAGGACAATCACCGATGTCGAGGCGCTCGACAAGGACATGGCCGCGACCAAGCTGCGCGGCTACGCCATTGATACCGGCGAGTTTCGCCCAAACGTCCTGAGCTTTGGCGCGGCCATCCACCTGCCAAACGGCGAGACGGCTGGAGCGCTGGGCGTTTCAGTGCCCGACATCAATTTGGGAGAGGGCGACAGCGACCGGATTGGCGCGCTCGTGCAGCACGCTGCGAGTTCCGTGTCAGAGAATCTCAGGCGGCTATAGTTGCGAGCTTCGGGTCTTGCGGCCGGATCACCCTGCCCTGCTCAACTGAAACTGCCTTCCTTTCGTTGCGTCGCCTCGAAACGCATCTCCTGTAGCGCAGCGGAGATCAATGCCGACGCCAGCCGTTCGTGCAAAGAAAGACGTGGTGTTTCACGTCTTGGCCAAAGACTTCCTTGCAGCACGCATTGTCCGGGTGGGCCCAGAACTTTGCTACTCAGTGGAACGCGTGCACTCTGCCGGGCATGAGACTCGTTTCATGCCTTTCACGGATGTCTCAACTGTCTGCGATCAGGACATCAGGCCCAACGACCATCACGGTCAAGTTCGAAACGTTGACTTTCTCGATCACCATTCGCCCTGAAGCTGCCATTTCGCAGCTGTCGCGAATGGATTGGTCATGGCTCTAGACGCTCATTGTGCCGATATTTGGAACGGAATTTCATTATATTGACACGTATGGGGATAGATCGCAATGTCGATCTGCGCCCGCATTCTGTTCACTGGTGACTTCGATGGATCGCTCCGCCCCCATGTCCCTCTGGGACATCACATCCGAAGAGAATGAACTCGACTCCGCCGCCGTGCCGGATCGGATTGTCGACGTCGCCATCGTAGGCGGAGGATTCACAGGCCTGTCCACGGCGCTGCACTGCGCCGAAAAGGGACTGTCGGCACACGTGCTGGAAGCAAGGCATGTCGGGTACGGGGGATCGGGTCGAAACGTGGGCCTCGTGAACGCAGCGCTCTGGCTTCCGCCCGCGAAAGTTCGCGAAAGACTCGGTCCGGAATACGGAGAGCGATTTCTCCGCCGGTTCGGTGCAGGCCCGTCCGTAGTCTTCGATCTGATCGAAGCGCATCAGGTCCGCTGCGAGGTTACCAAGACTGGAACCATTCACGCGGCGCACGGACCCTCGGGTTGGGACGATCTGAAAGGTCGCCACGCAGAATGGCAACGCCTTGGCGAGCCTGTTGATCTGCTTGATCGAGAAGAAGTTGCCGAGATGGTAGGAACAGCAGCCTTCCACGGCGGACTTCTCGATCACCGCGCTGGCACAATCAATCCGATGGGCTACTGCCGTGGACTTGCCCGCGCGGCTTCGGGAGCGGGTGCACGGATCAGCACTGGTGTCCGCGTCAAGGATCTGGAACGCGAGGACGAAACTTGGCGTGTGCGCACCAATGCCGGGGAAGTTCGTGCCAAGGCCGTGGTTCTGGGCACCAATGCCTACACTGACGAGCTTTGGCCCGGCTTGAAGAATGTCTTCACGATGATCCACTACCTTCAATTCGCGACGGAACCGCTCGGTCCGGACGCGGGTCACATCCTGCCGGGTCGGCAGGGTGTATGGGATACAGGTCCGATAATGTTCAACGTCCGGCGTGACGCCCACGACCGACTGCTCATCGGCACAATGGGCCGCGTGATCGGTTCAAAGGACAAGGGCCTCACTCGACGTTGGGCAGAACGGCGGATCACACGCATGTTCCCAGAACTTGGGCGCGTTTCCTTTGACGATGCATGGCATGGTCAGATCGCAATGACGCCGGACCACCTGCCCCGAGTCCATCAATTGGCGCCACGGCTTTGGACAGCCATTGGGTACAATGGCCGGGGGATCACCACAGGCACGCTCTTCGGGAGCGCGATTGCCGATCTCCTGACAGGCATGGACCCGACAGAGCTGCCTTTGCCCATGACCGACCCCTCGCAAGCTCCGCGCGCCAGGATCACGGCAAGGATCTACGATCTGGCCTTTACTGCAAACCAGCTTTGGAGAAGCCTGCGATGACTGCTCGGTTCGGTGTCAAAGTCGGCGATGTCGTGGCCATTCTGTACCCGACGGCATCAAGCGACATCACTGCGGAAGCCGTTCACGTTGATGTTGGTCGCCTCAGGCTGAACTACACCTGCTGAGGAAGCGACGCATGTCCCGATACGCCGAAACCTATGCCTCTTGGCAATCAGACCCCGAAGGGTTCTGGTCCGATGCTGCGCAAGAAATTGACTGGTTCGTTCCGGCAACGCGTGCCTTTTCTCCGAAGAGCGGCGTTTATGGCCGCTGGTTCGAAGGGGCATTGTGCAACACCTGCTACAACTGCGTAGATCGACACGTCGAGGCCGGGCACGGCGACATGATTGCCGTGATCCATGACAGCCCTGTCACGGAAACGGTCGCCCGGTTCACCTACAACGATCTCAAGATCCAGGTCGGGGCCTTGGCATCGGTCCTGCGCGCTCTTGGTGTTGGCAAGGGTGACCGCGTAGTGATCTACATGCCGATGGTGCCAGAGGCGGTGTTTGCGATGCTGGCTTGCGCGCGGCTGGGGGCCATTCACTCGGTGGTCTTCGGCGGGTTTGCTGCACGCGAGTTGGCTACGCGGATAGATGATGCGTCCCCCAAAGTGATCATTTCCGCGTCTTGCGGGATCGAGCCGGGGCGGGTCATCGCCTACAAGCCCCTGCTCGACGAGGCCATCGAGATCGCGGCGAACACGCCAGAGAAATGCTTGATCTTGCAACGGGAGGCGTTGGCTTGCGAACTGATGCATGAGCGTGACGTGGACTATGCAGAAACCGTAGGGACGGCGATCAGAGAAGGGGAGACCACCGAGTGTGTTTCCGTGGCTGCGACCGATCCGTTGTACATCCTCTACACTTCAGGGACGACCGGCCAGCCGAAAGGCGTCGTGCGCGACACCGGCGGCCATATGGTGGCCTTGAAATGGACAATGGAGAATCTCTATGGCGTCAAGCCCGGAGACGTCTTCTGGGCTGCCTCCGATGTCGGCTGGGTCGTTGGACATTCCTATATCTGCTACGGGCCACTGCTGCACGGTGCCGCCACGGTCGTTTATGAAGGCAAGCCCGTCGGCACGCCTGACGCTGGCGCGTTCTGGAGGGTGATCCAAGATCACCAGGTCGTCGCGTTGTTCACTGCGCCAACCGCGTTTCGCGCGATCAAGAAGGAGGATCCCGTCGGCGCCTTGATTGAACAGCATGACCTTTCAAAGTTCCGCACGCTCTTTCTGGCCGGCGAACGCTCTGACTCGGCGACGATTGAATGGGCGCAGAAAAGGCTGCAGCGTCCGGTGATCGACCACTGGTGGCAGACCGAGACCGGCTGGGCCATGTCTGGCAATCCGGTCGGGCTGGGAACCTTCCCCGTCAAGCCAGGGTCACCTGGCAAGCCAATGCCGGGCTACGATGTCCGGGTCATGGACGACGAAGGGCGCGAGGTCGAGCCGGGCACGCTTGGCAACATCGTTTGCAAACTACCGCTCCCGCCGTCTGGCTTTCCGACGCTCTGGCAGGCGCCGGAACGTTTCATCTCGTCCTACCTGGCGGAGTTCCCGGGGTACTACGCCACCTCTGATGCGGGGATCATTGATGGCGACGGCTACGTGTTCATCATGGCTCGGACCGATGACATCATCAATGTCGCCGGGCATCGCCTGTCGACAGGCGCCATGGAAGAAGTCATCGCGGACCACCCTGACATTGCCGAATGTGCGGTTGTGGGCATTGCGGACGACCTCAAAGGGCAAGTGCCGATGGGCTTCTTTGTCCTGAACGATGGCATCGCGCGGCATGAGGCCGAGATCGAGCGTGAACTCGTCGCAGCGGTCCGTGCCCGAATCGGTGCCGTCGCCGTGTTCAAGTCTGCCATCCGGGTCCCGCGCCTGCCGAAGACGAGATCCGGAAAGGTGCTGCGCGGGACAATGAAGAAGATCGCGGACCGCGAAGAATTCAAGACGCCTGCCGCCATCGATGACGCCGCAGTCTTGGAAGAAATCGCGACTGCCCTGAAAGAGCGTGGCGTTCCCTAGTCGGCGCACTCTTGATCCGCCACCATCTCTTGCCAAACGTGCAGAATGAACCAGCTTGACCCGATGCTCTCAATCTCACCCGCCGCTCCGCGAGGGGCGTTGTTGCCACTTGCGGCTCATTCACAACTTGCAAGGCCCGCTTCCGTCCATCGTCAGCCGAACCCACGAGGCAGGCGTTCAAGGTCTACGAGGTTTGGCTGCCGCCTCCAGGACCTGAATGCACTCGCCCAGCGTCGACTGCACGCCGTTGGGGCGGCAACCCTTTGAAAGCTGCCGGATACCGTGACTGAAACAACAGACTCGAGTTGGCTCAACTGCGCGAGCGATACTCGTTTTGATTTGCCGGCCAAAGCTTGTATTTCTCATCCATCGGTCTGGCAACGCATGCTTGACTACGTCACGGGAAGGATCGTGCGCAAATGCTGGATCAAGGCAAGAACCCACATTTCGATCACTTGGTCGCTCTTGGAAAGGGAGAGATCAATCGAGCGATCTTTTCTGACCCGGACATCTACCAGAGAGAACTCAAGCAGATTTTCGCAAAATGCTGGCTGTTTTTGGGGCACATGTCTCAACTGCCGAAGGAAAACGACTTCATTGCGACCTACATGGGCGAGGATCCAGTCATCGTGACGCGGCAACCCGGCGGCAAGATCGGTGCATTCCTCAACATGTGCCGTCATCGCGGGAACCGTGTGTGTCGCGCCGACAGCGGCAATCAGCGGACTTTCTCATGCCCTTTCCATGGCTGGACCTACGGAAACAACGGCGAATTGAAAGTCGTTCCCGGCCATAGGCAGGTCTATCACGAAGAACTGGATATGGAAGCGCACGGCCTGATCGCGGTGGCCCGCATCGATGACTACAAGGGCATGATCTTCGCAACCTTCGACAAGAACGCACCGGCGCTGGACGAGTACCTTGGCGACATGGCTTGGTACCTCGATATGGCTTTGGATCGCCGAGAAGGCGGCATTGAATTCCTGGCTGGCGTTCACAAGTGGCGCATCAAGTGCAACTGGAAGTTCCCCGTCGACAACTTCGCGGGCGACAGCTACCACGGGCCGGTCAGCCATGGCTCGGCTTGGGAGAGCGGGTTCGAAGGGATGCCGCGTCGGAAGAAAGGCTACGGTTACGAGGGTTTCCAGATCAATGCCGGCAATGGCCACGGCTTCGGTGCACGCTGGGCCGAGAACGAGGAACAGGTCTACGAAATGGCGCTGCCGGAGTTCCTCGACTACGAGAAGGAACGTTTCCCCGAGACCCGTGCCCGGCTCGGCGACCTCAGGGGCATGCATCTGAGCCCGATGCACTGTTCGATCTTCCCGAATTTCTCGATGCTTTGGCAGTCTGGCAACATGCGGGTCTGGCACCCGCGTGGTGTGGGTGAAACGGAAGGCTGGTCGTGGTGCTTCGTCGACCAGAAGGCGAGCCCCGAGCACCGCGATCTTGTACGCATTCACGATCTCCAGCGACATGGCACTTTGGGAACCTGGGAACAGGACGACGTCGACAACTGGGTGCAGTCGACAATGTCGAGCCGTGGCTATGTCGGGCGGCAGGTGTTGCAGAACCTCTCGATGGGCATCAACCACGAGATAGAAGATCCAAAGTCGATTCATCCGGACATGCGCGGCAGGGTCGCGGGCTTCCAGAACGAGATCAACCAGCGCAGTCTTTATGGTCAGTGGGCGCGCATGATGGAAGGGGATGGCCCCGCTGTGCCGGGAGCGAACGCATGAGCCTTGATGCCATCGCGCGCTCTGAAATGGAAACCTGGTTCTCGGTCAGCCAATTCTATTCCTGTGAAGCCCGCTACCTGGACGAACTTGAGTTCGAAAAATGGGTCGGCCTAATGGCCGAAGACATCCGTTACTGGATGCCAATTGTCTCGAACAGGATCGGACGGGAAGTCGGCAATGAACTGACGGTACGCGGCGAACTTGCTCATTTCGAAGACGATCACGAGAGCCTGTCAAACCGTGTCCGACGCCTGGCTACAGGCCGCGCATGGGCGGAAACGCCACCGGGGCGGACCAATCACCTCATCTCGAATGTCGAGATCGGCGAAGCGGAAGGGGATCTTGTGAACGTGCGTTCGCAATTCCTGATCTATCGCTCGCATCTGGAAACGGATCAGGAGATATTCTCAGGCACGCGCCTGGACAAGTTGCGTCCCGATGAAGCCACCAATTGGAAGATCGTGGACCGGACCATCATTCTCGACCATGCTGTACTGACCCAAAAGTCGCTAGGCATTTTCTTCTGATGTTCGATTTCTCCGGCAAGATCGCGGTTGTCACCGGCGGCGGCAAGGGGTTGGGTCGCGAAATCGCGCAAGGCCTCTCCATGCAGGGTGCCAAGGTTCATGTCCTTGACGTTGATATGGAGGCCGCTTCGGAAAGCGCCGCCTCGTGCAGCGGAATGGCTGCCCAGTGCGATGTGGCCAACCATGACCAAGTCCAGTCTTGCTTTACCGAAATTGGGCATGTCGACTTTCTGATCAACAACGCTGGCGTTGTCTGTGCGCCCGGACAGCCGTTCTCCCAGAACAGCGAAGAAGACTGGGATCGCACCTTCGCGATCAATGTCAAGTCGATCCGCAATACCGCTTCTGCTGTCAACGAACAGATGCGTGACCGGGGCGACGGTCGCATTGTCAACATCTCGTCGATCGCCGGAGTGATCGCGGCCCCGTTCATGCCGCCATATTCAGTTTCAAAATGTGCGGTCAACGGACTCACTCGAGTTCTCGCCCGTCACTTTGCACCGTACAGTGTGACCGTGAACGCAATATGTCCCGGCTTCGTTTGGTCGCCACTGTGGGAGAACCTCGGCGAGGTCATGGCCAAGACGTCGAGCGGCACACAAGGCAAGAACGCGCAGGAAGTCTTTCAAGGGCGCATCGACATGCTTGTGCCAATGGGGCGTCCCCAGACCCCTGAGGAAATCGCGGACACCGTCGCCTTCCTTTGCAGCGACGGCGCACGCAACATCACTGGCCAGATCCTCTCAGTGGACGGCGGCATCACAATTTGAACTCTGACGGCAGTTCAGTAGAAAAACAGAACCGACAATCAGGCGGCGAGTGCTTGCTTTCGCCCAGCAAAACCAGAAAGTGCATGCAGCTTGAGTCGAAGTGGTTGCCTTGCATATCCGACACGCGAGGCTCTCGACCCTCCCGCCCTACGAATTGCGTCACTGATCATCACCAGTAGTCCGGGCTATCGAACGCCTCGACACAGCGGGACGGACCGTTTAGCGGCGTCATCTTCCCATCGGTCAACGATTGGCCGAGCCAGCCCTTCGGAAATTTGAGTTTGAACGGCGCCCGAGCGAATTTCTCGGTGATGGGTCGAAATCCTACCTTGGAATAGAAATTCGGATCGCCATAGGTAACGGCAACGTCAACGCCATTCTTCCGCAGGGCCGCGATGCCGTAGCCCAGCAAATTTTGCCCGATCCCTGCGCCTTGACGGTTGGTCGCCACTCCTACGGGTCCCAGCAGAAAGACGGTCCGGTCATCCTGATCGTAGGTCAGCCGGGAAAAGATGATTGCCCCTATCAGGGCCCGCTCCTCGCGTGCAGTGAAGACATGGATATCGGAATCAGCTGTCGTGACCAGCAAGTTGCGCGTGAGGTCGCCGATCAGCGCGCCCTCCTCAGCGCCCTCGGACACGGCAAAGGTCGCGGCGAGCAAGTCGATGACTTCCTGTTCCTTTCCCTTGCACCCAGTCGAAAGTTCCAATTCGCTCTCCGATCCGCCGACGGGCCTATCTCCTTGGCCGCGGTGCCGCAATGTTTGGGTTCGAGACCCAGCACCGACATTCGCCCTTCAATTCACTACATCCATGCCCATGGCAGGTTGAGCAAAGGAATCCGTATCTCCTGACTGGGAAACGAAAGCGACAAATGAAGGATAATTTTCCGAACGGCATGCCAGCCACACCTGCTCAACTGCAGTAAGTTGGAAATGGTGCGGTCGAGAAGACTCGAACTTCCACGGGTGTTACCCCACAGCGACCTCAACGCTGCGCGTCTACCAATTCCGCCACGACCGCACGCACCGGCTTGGAACTTTCGCCTCTTAGCGAGCGTTTGCGGACTTGTGAAGAGGCGAGCAACCAAAAAAGAGACCGGCCGCCTGTCGCACGTCGGGCCAAGCCGGCCAGTCGCCACAACAATCGCTGGCATTCTGGCTCTTGCCATGAGCGCCCGGCACCTGACGTTGGCATTGAGTGGCCCATTGGATACACGAGCAATTGACAGGCATTGTCGGCGGCAATCACGCAATGATTGAACCCGAACTGCTGTCGGAGCGGGCGCAATGGTCGAATGGATCCAGTCGGACGAAATGCAAGACTACCTGCAGGCGGTCGCCTTCATGGAGGACCGCGCGTCACGCATCCGCGCGGGCAAAGCGCACGAGGCAATTTGGCTTCTTGAACATCCCCCGCTCTATACGGCCGGCACTTCCGCCAATGAGGCCGACTTGAAGGATCCGTTTCGCTTCCCGGTTCATCAGAGCAAGCGCGGCGGCCAGTACACCTATCATGGGCCTGGTCAAAGGGTTGCCTACGTGATGCTGGACGTTGCGGCCCGCGGCCAGGACGTGCGGAAATTCGTAAACGACCTGGAGGAGTGGATCATCGCCACGCTGGCCGAGTTCAACGTCACCGGAGAACGCCGGGAGGGGCGTATCGGTGTGTGGGTGGCAAGGCCGGAAAAGCCGCCACTCGCGGACGGAACGCCCAGAGAGGACAAGATCGCCGCACTTGGGATTCGATTGCGGAAGTGGATCTCGTTCCATGGCATTTCAATCAACGTGGATCCCGACCTGTCCCACTTTGACGGCATCGTGCCCTGCGGCGTCTCGGGCCACGGCGTGACCTCGCTTGTCGATCTCGGCCTGCCCGTGACCCTTGCCGACGTGGATGTCGCGCTGAAGAAGACCTTCACCCAAGCATTTGACGAACCAGGCCAAGACTGACGCACTCGCGACAGGCTTGGCTCGATTCAGGTGTCTGAAGCGCTCCCGGCGCCGCCTCAATGACGCACGTCCCAACCAACCATATCGGCCGCACCTTCGGTTGCTTGGCTTACGCGCAACGCATTTGCGTTCAAGTTCTCTGCGCCGCCTGTTTCGGATCAGCCAGCGGCTCGCGCTCGCCCTTGCGCAACACCGCCGGGTCGTAGGCATCCCGGGCAAATGTCTCGTGCACCATCGGCTCAAAGAACGAGAGCGGCTTCGCGTCATAGTCGGGATCAAAACTCGACTGGTCCCAACGCTCGCAGAACTCCGCGCAATCGTCGAAATAGATGTGACCCTTGTACCTGTCGCGCTGCATGGGATCCGCCCCCACATGCTCGCCAAAATACAGGAGCTGGAAGTCACCGTGCGTCTTGACCACCCAGGTGCATTGTTCGCGCACGAACGGCTTTAGGATTGCCGCCGCGTACTCGTCGTGATTGTAGGGCGCGAATATGTCACCCACATCGTGCAAAAGGGCGGAAACCACCCAGTCCGTGTCGGCCCCGTCGCGCCAAGCCCGCGTCGCGGATTGAAGCGAATGGCCGAGCCGCGTGATCTGGTAGCCGGACAGGCTCTCGTCCAACTGCACAAGGGCCTTCAGAAGCCGGTCGGCC